>JBBQNG010000028.1:0-26276 GCA_038329645.1 Burkholderiales bacterium | reverse complement strand
AGCGAAGGCGAAGGATCATCGGGGGATTATCGCCCACTCCGCCCGGCGGCGAGCGCTGCGATCTTTGCGCGCACCGATTCGTCCGACCAGTCGCGCTCGCCGGCGAAGCTGTAGCGCACGCGCCCGTCCGGCCCGATGATGAAAGTGGTGGGCATGAGCCGCACTTTCCAGGCCCTGGAGACCTGCGCATCGCGGTCGAGCAGGACCGGGAAGTCCACCGGCACCTTGCCGAGGAACCCGTTGATGCGCGCTTCGCCCTCGCCGATGTTGACAGCGAACATCGCCACCGGCGTGCCTTCGAGGGATTTCTTCAGCCGGTTGAACGAGGGCATTTCCTCGCGGCAGGGCTCGCACCAGGTCGCCCAGAAATTGAGGATCACCACTTTGCCGCGATGGGCCGCGAGCGTGTGGGACGTGCCGTCGAGGTCCTTGAGGCTCAACGCGGGCGTCGGCCCGCCGGTCCAGGGCTTGAGCTCCGCGGACCAGGCGCCAGAGGCAGGCAACAAAAAAGCCGCCGCGGTGAGCGCGGCGGCCAGGATGCGTATCTTCACTTAGCGCTTGCGCGACATCACGCCTTGATTTCGCGCGCCTTGATCTCGTACTTGAAGTTGTCCGGGTCGAGGCTGTCGAGTTGCACGCCGCCGGTCTGGGCCTGCGGGTACATGAGGAACGCCACCTTGCGGCCGGTGGCGTTGGGCAGCGCGATGTCGTGGCCGTTGTTGAAGGCGAGCCAGTTCATCTCCCACGAGCCGAACAGCTGCTTTCTCATCCGCGTGACCTTGGGGTCGTCGACGGCGAGGTTGCCCGGCGGCTCTTCGAGCACGACTTTCCTCACGTCGGCCGGATCGACCGGCACCCAGCCGTAGCCGCGCGCGAAGAACTCGGCGCGGCAGTGCTGCGCCTTGGTGACGATCTCGGAGCCCGCGCCAAGGCTCTTGTAGCCGTATTGGGAGGGGACCACGCGGATGCCGTACACGTCCCGCGCCGGAATGCCGATCGAGCGCGCCATGCCGACGTAGAGCGCGTTGAGGTCGGCGCACTTGCCGCCGAGGTTACCGGACTCGAGCAGCGCCTTGATGTCGCCGACGCCGCAGCCGCGCGTTTTGGGGTCGCGGAAGGTGTTGTCGACGATCCACTCGTAGAGCGCGCGCGCCTTCTCGACGTCGCCCTTGGCGCCTTTGGTCGCGTCGAGCGCGGTCTGCTTGACGATGCCGTCGGTCGGCATCAGGTCCGTGGGCTGGGTGTAGAACGCAATGTCCGCAGCCGACAACGTTTCGCCGCTCACCGGCTTGCCGAATTCCTGCAGGCGGTCGCGGGTGGCGAAGCGGCTCGTCAGCACGATCACGGGCGCGGGTTGTTCGGTGGCCCACTCGGCATAGAGCATTCCGGCGCCGTATTTGCCGTCCCGGTAGGACTGGGTGCGGCTGGCGTTACCGGAGAACTCGTTGCCGCCGCTGCGGTGCCAGCTGCTGTCGTCCATCATCGGCAGGGGCAGCCAGGCGCGCGACACGCCATTGGGCTTCATGACCTGTACTGTCGTGGTGATCTCGTAAGTGCGCCACGGCGCGTCCGCGGCCAAAGCGTTGGCCCAAGGCAGCGCAGCTGCGGTGGGAAGGGCAACGCCGGATTTGATGAAATTTCTGCGGTCCATGGTGTGCTCCGTCAGGCGAAATGAGTCCGAACCGGCAAGAGCCGGCGGAAAGAAAGGGGGCGGGAAATCTGGGGTCGGACGGAACCGCAGGAAGCGGCTGGGGTGCGGAAGGCGGGCGGCGAAGCGATAGGCTTCGGGCGCGGCCAACCCGTGCGAGCGCTTCTGAGCTTTCCTTGCGCCACGGCAGCAGCCGTCATATCCGCCAGGGAATGCGAGCTGCGGGAAGTCAGGCGGCGGAGGAGGAACATCGGGGCTGTAAGCGCGTGAGGTGGGGCGGAAACTCGATCAATCTACTCCGGGATGCCGAGGCTAACAAGCTCCCCTTATCCGGTATTCCCGCAAACCGCGCAAAAACGAAGGCCCGCCGGAGTCGCCTGCGGCGGGCCTGGCTCGCAGCCGGGGCTGCGAGGACTTCTTTACCGATCCGCCTCAGGCGGCCTTTTTGACGGCCCTTTTCTTCGCCTTCGCTTTCCTGGCCTTCGGCTTGGCGGCTTCGGCCGGCTTCATGTCGGCCGACTTGGCCTGCGTGGCGGGTGCCGGCGCGGCCGGAACCGCGGCCTGGGCGAACACGGAAGCGCTGAAGGCCGAGGCGATCAGGGCGATGATGAGTTTCTGCTTGGTCATTCGATGTCCTCCTGGAGACATTATTGTTGGTCCGAATCGGATCCACGCCGAGTAACGCGGCCTCGACGCGCCGGTTGACACGGCTTTCAGGCCTTGTCGTACTCCCCGGAGACGAGCTTGCGGCGCAGGATCTTGCCCACCGGCGACTTGGGCACCGCGCGCACGAAAACGTACTCCCGCGGGCGCTTGTAGTTGGGCAGCGCCGAGGCGCGGCAATGGGCGTCCAGGGCGGCGGCGTCGACTGCGCTGCGGACCGTTACAAAGGCCACCACCTTCTGGCCCCAGCGCTCGTCGGGCAGCCCCGCGACCGCGACTTCGTCCACCGCCGGGTGGAGCGACAGCACCGATTCGATGTCCACCGGCGAAATGTTCTCCCCGCCCGAGATGATCATGTCGTCGACTCGCCCGGTCACGAACAGATCGCCGTCGGCGTCCATGAACCCGGTGTCGCCGGTGAAGTACCAGCCCTCGCGCAGCGCCTTGGCATCGGCATCCGGCCGGTTCCAGTACCCCTCGAAGGCCTCGTCGCCGGCGAGGTCGGCGACGATCTGCCCTTCCTCGCCCGGCGCGGCGGGCGTGTCCGGCGCCGCCTTGCCGGATCCGGCATCGAACCTGACTACCCGGATGCGGCAGTTGAACCCGGCGCGCCCGGCGCTGCCCGGCTTGGCCGGCGCGTCCCGGTCGATCGTGAAGGTGTAGATCTCGGACGATCCATAGTGGTTGACGAACCACTGCGGCTTGAAAGCGGCTGCGAGACGCTTGAGCAGCGCATCGTTCATCGGCGCGCCCGCGAACCCGATCTTGGTGACCGAGGAAATATCGGTCCTCGCGAACGCCGGGTGCGCAAGCAAGTCGTGGTAGAGCGTGGGCACGAGGAACAGGTTGGTGACCTTTTCGACCTCGATCAGGTGCAGCGCGTCGCCCGCCTCGAAGCGAGGCAGGCAGACCAGCGTCCCGTCGACAACCGCCATCGATAAGAGCGACCTCACGCCCATGGTGTGATACAGCGGCATCACGCCGAGGGTGACCTCGCCCACCGTGTAGCTGTACTGCGCGACCTGCGCGATGGCCGCCGCGCGCTCGGCGCGATGGCGGCGCGGCACGCCTTTGGGCCGGCCGGTGGGGCCCGACGTGTAGAGCATGAGGGAGACGTCCTCGGCCGTGGCGCGGAACGGCTCGGCAAGCGGCCGGCCGGCGAGGACCTCGTCGAACGTGTGCGTGCCGCCTGCCGCGCCGCCCACTGCGATGCGGGGGATCGCGGCGCACCCCGGGGCGCCGCTCACCGCTTCGGCGCTGACCGGCTCGAATACGACTGCGCGTGCGTTAGCGTCGCGCACGCAGTATTCGAGCTCGTCCGCCTTGGCGCGCCAGTTGACCGGCGTGACGATCAGCCCGAGGCACTGGCACGCCCAGTGAAGCGTCGCCATCTCCCAGCGGTTCTGCAGCACCACGACGAAGTGGTCGCCGCGCTCGAGGCCCAGCGCGGCCAGGCCGCCCGCAGTGCCGAGGATGCGCTCGTACCACTGGCCGTAGGTCAGGCGAACGGCGCCGTCCACGATGGCGAGGCTCTCCGGCCGCCGCTCCACGCTCTGCAGGAAAGTACGCCCGAGGTCGAACATGAGGGGGGCTTTCGCGCTCAGCTGCCCGTGTACTTTGGCTTTCTCTTCTCGAAGAAGGCTTCGGCGCCTTCCTTGTAGTCGTGCGAGTCGCGCAGCTTCTCGTAGGCGTGACCCTCGAGGTCGAAGCTGGCCTCCAGGCTGCAGTCCTCGCCCTGGTTGAGGACGCGCTTCAGCGTCGAAAGCGCAAGCGGCGAGAGCGCGTTGAGCTTTGCGCAGTAGCTGTCGATGGCCTTATCGAGTGCCGCAGCGTCCTCGACCACCTCGGTGATGAGGCCCCACTGGTGGGCCTCGGTGGCCGAAAGGCGGCGTCCCATCATCACCATGTCCTTGGCGCGCGTCATGCCGGCCATGCGCAGCACGCGCTGGCTGCCGCCGGAGCCCGGCATCTGGCCGATGGTGATCTCGGGCAGCGCCACGAGCGTCTCCTTCGTCGCGAGGCGGAAATCGCAGGCCAGGGCCAGCTCCCAGCCCACGCCGAACGCGTATTTCTCCATCGCGCAGATCACCGGCTTGGGGCAGCGCTCGGGCGCGCCGATGTTCCAGGCCAGGTGCGACATCCCGTCGCGCGGCACCTTGAAGAACCCGCGCACGTCGCCGCCCGAGGTATAGACGCCATTGGCCCCGCGGACCACGACCACGCCCACTTCGGGGTCACGGCCAAGCTCCTCGAACAGCGCACCGATCTGCGAGCGCGCCTTGTAGGAAACGATGTTGAGCGGCGGCCGGTCGAGGGTGAGCGAGGCGACGCGCTTTGCACCATCAATATCGAGACGCAGCCCGTCGAGGTCTCCGAGCAGGTCTCCGCGTTCCTTGGCGTACTTGGTCATGGTGTCTCCTTGTGATTCGGTTTTGCAGCGCGCAGCTGACCTGCGGCGTCGACAATCGCAGCAACAATGGGGTAGTAGCCGGTGCAGCGGCAGATATGGCCGGACAGCATGTCCTTCACCTCGTCCTGCGTTGGGTCGGGGTTGGCAGCGAGGAATTGGGTCGCGGACATCAGGATCCCCGCGGTGCAAAAGCCGCATTGAAGGGCATGGTGACGGTGGAAGGCCTGTTGCAGCACGTTGAGGACGCCGTCCGGGGCAAGGCCTTCGACGGTGCTTATTTTCGCGCCGTCGCACTCCACCGCAAGCTGCATGCAGCTGCGCACCGCGCGGCCGTCGACTATCACCGTGCATGCGCCGCAAACGCCGTGCTCGCAGCCAACGTGGGTGCCATACAGCTTGAGCTCATGGCGCAGGAAGTCGGTGAGTAGCGTGCGCGGCTCAGCGGTGCCAGTCAGCGCCTTGCCGTTGACCGACAGGGTGACGTTGTGGCGGCTCCCGGGTTTGAGGCGGATCATCGCGGCGCCTTCCCGGCTTTGCCAAATGCTTCGGCGAGAACCCGGACGCCGAGTGCCGCGACGAGGGCGCGCCGGTAGTCGGCCGTCGCCTTGAAGTCGCTCATCGGCGCAACCGCGGCTGCCGTGCTCGCGGCGATCCGCACCGCCAGGTCCCCATCGGCGCGCTGGCCGAGAAACTCGCCCACCTCCGCGACGATCGGCCGGCTCTCCACGCCGCCGAGACCAAAAGCAAGGGACGCGAGCGTTCCATCGGCCTTGAGTTCGGCCTCGGCTGCGCAGGCGACGATTGCGAAGTCGCCGTGCCGCTGCGCGATTTCCGCGAAGGCGTAGCCCGCAGACGATTTGGCATTCGGCCAGACCAGCGCGGTGAGCAGCTCGTCCGGCTGGCGCGCGGTGGTGAGGATATCGAGGAAGAAATCTCGGGCGGGCACGCGCCTTGTCCCCCGTTTCGACTTGAGCTCCACGCCACCGCCAAGGGTGACGAGCGCGAGCGGGATCTCGGAGCTCGGGTCGGCGTGGGAAACGGAGCCGCCCAGCGTGCCGCGGTTCCGTGTCTGGAAGTGCCCAACGTGCGGCAGCGCGAGCGCAAGGAGAGGGATCGCGCGCATGAGCGCGGCATCCTCGAGCGCGACGGCCTGCCTGAGCGTCGCGCCAGTGCGCACTTCGCCGTTCATCCGCACGGCGTCGAGGCCCTTAACGCGCTTGATGTCGATCACCGCCGCGGGGCGCACGAGGCGCATGTTGAGCATGGCGCCGAGGGACATCCCGCCCGCCATGACGCTCGCGTCGGCGCCGAACTCCTCGAGCAGGGCAAGCGCTTCGTCGAGCGTGCCGGGTCGGCAATATTCGAACGCGACGGGCTTCATGATTTGTTGATCCCGAACCAGCCGCTCAACATGCTCCACACGCCGGGCTTCGCGGCGCCTGCCTTGCGGTACTGCTCGAATGATTTGAAGAACTGCGCGATCAGGACGCCCGTCACGGAACCGAGCATGCGGGCGCCGACCGCTGCGACCGTGCCGCCGACGTCGGCGCCATAGCGGTACGAGAGTTTCGTACCCGAGCCCTCGGGCGCGAGATCCACGATTGCGCTGCCGCGCCCGTTGCCCAAGCGCCCGTCGGCCTGGAAATCCATGCGCATCGACAGCGGCGGGCGCTGCTCGGCGATGCGGACTTTGGCCCGGTACACACCGCGGATGCCGGCCACGCCGATGCTGACTTCGGCGTCGAAGGCATCGGCCCCTGCACGCTCCATCTTCCTGCAGCCCGGGATGACCGCGGCGAGCACTTCAGGATCGAGCAGGCGGTGCCACACTTCTTCAGGCGGGGCCGACAGCAAAGTCGAGCCCTCGCCCTGCAGCGAACCGCTGAGCTCGGTGCCGCCGCTTTTTTTTTGCGTGCCGCCGTAGGCGCCACCGTAGGTTCCACTGCGGGTGACCGGCTGCGCGTTGGCCAGCTCCCAGAGGCGGTTCAACGACAGCGGCAATTCGATGTCCTCGCGCCCGAGCGCATCGGCCGCCGCATTGGCAAGCGCGGCCGGCGCGAGCATCGAGCTGCCGTCCCCCATGCCCTTGGCGCCCGTGGCGTTCGCCGGGCTGGGCGTGGAAACGTGGCCGATATCCACGTGCGGCATCTCCGGCGCAGTCGGGCACAGGTATTCCGCAAACGTGCCGGACACGAAGTTGCCTGCCCGGTCGTGCACCAGCTCTTCAAAGAGCGCGGCCCCCAGGCCGTGCGCAAAGCCGCCGTTGATCTGGCCCTCGACGATCATCGGGTTGAGCATCGTGCCCACGTCGTGGACCGACACGTACTTGACGATCTCGATCCTGCCGGTGGCCTTGTCGATTTCGACCGCGGCCAGGTCGGCGACAAAGCCGTAGGTCATCGCGGACGCGATGCGGTCATCGTCGCCCGGACTCGTCAGCGACGGCGCATCGAGCACGAAAATCTCGGTCATGCCAGCGCTGACGCCGGCCGGCATGCCGGCTGGGTTCCAGTGCGCGCGCGAAGCCAGCCTCCCCACGCCGATTGCGCGCCCGGGATCGGCCTTCAATCGCGCGGCCCCGTCAGCGAGCACCACGGCTTCCGGCGCCACCCCGAAATCCTCGGCCGCCATCTGCCGGAGCTTGCCCGCGAGCTTCTCCGCGCAGCCGAGCACCGCGCTGGTCACGGCGGAGGCAAAGCGGTTCGAATAGTTGCCCGAGGCGATGCTCCAAGCGATGGTGCGCGTGTCGGCCTCCGTGAGCACGTCGACATCGTCCGGGCTGACGCCCAGCGCCTGCGCCACGATCTGGGCGGCGACCGTCGCATGCCCCTGACCGTTGGGCGTGCTGTCGAGCTGCACCGTGATGCCGCCGCTCGGATCGATCGAGATCGTGACCGCGGCGTTGGCGCCCGACTTGGGTTCAGCCTTGTTCCTTTGCTCGGCCGTCTGCGCGAGGCTGACGTAGGCCATGTTCGAGCCCGACGGCTCCACGCCGAGCGCAAACCCGATGCCGAAGAGCTTGCCTTCCTTGCGCGCGGCCGCCTGCCGCGCAAGCAGCGCGGGGTACTCGGCCAGCCGCAGGACTTCGTCGAGGCAGCGTTCGTAGTCGCCCGAGTCGAGCAACGACCCCGCAGGCGAGTCGTAGGGGAACTCGTCCTTCCTGACGAGGTTCCTGCGGCGCAGCTCGGCCGCGTCGATGCCCAGTCCCCGCGCCGCGATCTCCATGATCCGCTCGAGCGCGAAATAGAACTGCGGGCCGCCGTAGCCGCGGTTGAGGCCGGCGGGCATGCGGTTTGTGACCACCAGGGTGTTGTCGATCGCGATATTTTTAACGCGATACGCGCCGCTGGAAGTCGAATGCATGCGATACACCGAAGCCGGCTCGGGCGCGCGGATGTAGGCGCCCAGGTTCACCACGTTGCGGTAGCGCAGGCCGATCAGCTCGCCGTCCTTCTCGAATGCGGCTTCGATTTCGCCCGTGCGGTCCGTCGCGCTCGAGGACGCCATCAGGTGCTCGAGGCGGTCCTCGGTCCATTTCACCGGCACGCCTGCGAGCCGCGAAACCGCGGCAATCAGGACCATGTAGGCATACACCGCCTGCTTGATCCCGAAGCTGCCGCCCGAATTGGGCGGCGTGACGATGCGCAGCCGGTTGCCGGCCACGTTCAGCGCACCCGCCATCAGGGGCTGCAGCACGAAAGGGCCCTGGAAATTCGACCAGATCGTATAGCGGTCGGGATGCGGCTCGAATTGCGCGATCACGCCGTAGGTTTCCATCGGCGTGGCAATCGAGCGGGGGAACCGGTATTCGTACTCGAATGTCTGCGCCGCGCGCGCAAAGGCCGCGTCGGGATCGCCGTACTTGAACGCGCGCTGCTGCGCGACGTTGGTGCCGGCCTCTTCGAACAGGAGGGGCGCCCCGGGCCTGAGCGCGTCGTCGAGGTGCGCGACACCCGGCAGCGGCTCGTAGTCGACCTGGATCAGTTCCAGGGCGTCCTCGGCGACGTAGCGGTCCACGGCGACGACGACCGCCACGGGCTCGCCGCAATAGCGCGCCTTGGTGGTTGCGCACACCTGGAAGCGCATCTTCGAGCGCACCACGCTCGGAATGATGCCGGCGACCTGGGCGATCTGCGCGCCGGTCACGACGGCGATCACCCCCGGCAGCTTTTCGGCGGCGCTCGCGTCTATTGCGCGGATGCGCGCATGCGGATGAGGCGAACGCAGGATCGCCGCGTGGCGCAATCCTGCCACCGGCTCGAGGTCGTCGATGAAGCGTCCGCGGCCCGTCAGCAGCGGCGCATCCTCCTTGCGGGGAACGGCCTTGCCGACCCAACCCGTGGCCGCGCCGGGAGCGATCACTGCGAGTCTGCGGCCGGACCGTTCAATGCGCGGCGAAAGCGCGCCTTCAGCAGGGCGCCTTCGCGCGGCGGCAGGACGAGCGGGATCTTCTCGGCGAGGACCTTGACCTGGGCGAAGTTTGGCCCGGCCTCGCCATGGACCATCTTGTGCAGGCCATCGACGCCTTTGCGGTCCGTGACCCTGCGCGCCTTGCCGAACCCGCAGCCTTTCGCAATTGCCGTGAGGTCGACGCCACTGGCCGTGTGGGTCTTCTGCATGCCCGTTTCGCCGTAGCGCTCGTTGTCGATGACGACCACAGACAGGTTGGCCGGCTTCTGCACGCCAATCGTGGCGAGCGACCCCAGGCCCATCAGCATTTCGCCATCGCCCGTGATGACAAGCACCCGTCGCCGTGGCTTGGCCAGCGCCAGCCCCAGGCCGATCATCGCCGCGCTGCCCATCGCGCCCCAGAGCGGGAAAGTCAGGTCATGGTCGCCGGCCGCGGTCGCATCCCACGCGGTCGATCCCAGGCCGGTGACGACCAAGAGGTCGCCGCGATGGGCGAGGAGCGCATTCACCACGTCACGCCTGTGGAGGGTCGTTTTCATCGGCTGGTCTGGTCCTGGAAGCTCTTGATGCCGATCAGGCGCTGCGAGATCAGCACCGCGACGGCGGCATAGCTGTTGTAGGCAAGTCGGGCCGCTGCGCTGGCAACGGGCCCGGCCTCTTCGGCGCTGCCGATCCGCCTGACCACCACGCCCATCGCCTCGAGCACGGCCTGCGTCGCCTGCCCCATCGGGACCTGCCACGGATTGAACTCGCCTTCATCGCCGCGCATGGTAATCAGCATGAGCAGAGGGAAGCGGCATTCCTTGATCGTGCCGAGCGTATTGATGACGTTGCCCACGCCGCTGGACTGCATGAGCATCGCGCTCTTTTCGCCCCCCAGCCAGGCACCCATCACGAGGCCCAGGCCTTCCTCTTCAGTGGTGAGGACCACCGAGCGCATCGACTTGTCCGCCTGGCAGAGCTCGATCAGGCGCTTGTGGCCGGCATCGGGCACGTAGCCGACCTGACGCACGCCGGTCTCACCGAGCACCTTGTACAAGTCGAGCGGCCAGTCGATCGCGGTCTTCGCTTTCATTTCTCCTGCCCCTTTACGGATTCGCGCCAATCGTACGCGGGTACGCGAGGCGCCGCTTCGCCGTTCATTATGCGGAATGGGCGCGCACGGCGACGTGCACCTGCTGAGTCGCGTTGTTGCCAAAACCGGTGGCGTCGGGAATCGGCTCCGCGGGCTGGACGTTCCCCGCCGCGTCGGTTGCGCGGCATGCAAGAGTATGGTCCCCGGGCAACGCATTCCATTCGTACGACCAGCCGCGCCAGGCCCACCGCCCCGCAGGCGGATCGAGCGCGGCGTCGCCCCAGGTGCCGTCCACGCCAACTTCCACGCGCACGATCTGCTCGCCGTCGCCCGACCAGGCGCGGCCGCGGATTTCAGTGCGGCCCTCGACAACGATGCGCTGCCGCGAGAAAAAATCCGGCACGCCCGGCGGCGCCATGAGCGAGTTGACGCGGATATGGGTACAGGGCACGCCCGGCTCGCCGACCTGAGTGCGGAAATGGTAGGTCCCCACCTGCTGGTGGCCGTCGAAGGGGATTTCGGTCGCTTCGATGCGCGCGAGCCACTTGACGCTCGCCATGCCGTACCAGCCCGGCACCACGAGGCGCAGGGGCGCCCCGTGCTGCGGGAGCAGCGGCTGGCCGTTCATTGCGTAGACGACGAGCACGTCAGGCCGCATCGCCTCGGCGACGGACAGGCTTCTGGCGTAGTCGTGCTCCGTCCCGCGATCGATGCCGCGATCCGTGCCTCGAAACACAATCTCCCTGGAGCCGGGCTGCACGCCTGCGGCGTCGAGCAACGCCGCGAGCGGGGTGCCGGTCCATTCCGCGGTCGATACGCCTTCCTCAAGCCACGGCATCGACGGATAGCGTGGTGACATCTGGCCGCGCCCGTTGCCCGCGCATTCGAGGGTGACGCGCAGCGTCTTCGCGGGGAGCGCCATGATTTCCGCCACGCCGAGCGTGCGCGGCCGCGCGACCTTGCCGCCGATCGAAAGACTCCAGCCGGCGGTCGCCTCGGGAATGTCGAAATGGATGAGCAGGTAGTGCAATCCCGCCGGAGTCACGTCGTAGCGCAACGCTTCGAGGGGCATGCCGCTGTTGCGCGAGGCGAGCGCGACCTCTTCGCGCACGTAGCGACCGACTATCGGGGGGCGGCGAGTTTGGCTCATGGGTGCGATTCTAAACGGCGCCGCGACCCTGCCCTATAATCCCGCGCAATGGGCATCCGGCTGGAAAAGTCGCTGCAGATCGATCTCGATCGGTTCCTGGCGCGCCGGCCGCGCGGCGACCTCTGGGTCTTCGGCTACGGCTCCCTGATGTGGGCGCCGGATTTCCGCTTTGCCGAGCGTCATCCGGCCCACCTGCATGGCTACCATCGCTCCCTTTGCATCTATTCGCATAGCTATCGCGGCACGCGCGACCAGCCCGGCCTGGTCATGGGATTGTGTCCCGGCGGCTCCTGCTGGGGCGTGGCGTTCCGCGTTGCGGGGCCGAACGTCGCGCGCACGCTCCAAGCGCTGTGGCATCGCGAGATGCCCAACCACGTCTATGAGCCGCGCTTCGTCACGGTTCGGCTGGGGCGGCGCACCGTCAGCGCGGTCACCTTCGTCGCCGACCGCCGGCACCGCCAGTTCGCCGGTCATTTGAGCCTGCCGCAAACGGCGCGGATGGTCGCGCAGGGCTGCGGCATCAGGGGGCGGAACCTCGATTACCTGGCCAACACCGTGACCCACATGGATGAGCTGGGCGTGCGCGAAGGCCACCTGCACGACGTGCTCACCCGCGCACGCAGGCTCTGCGGCTAGCCCGGGCGCGCCGCGAGGACCGCTTTCTCGAAGCGCCGCATCGCCTCGGCGAGGACCTTTTTCTGCGTGCCGAAGTTGAGCCGCACGAATTGCGGCGCGCCGAAATCGGCGCCCTGCGAAAGGCCGAGCCCGTGCGCAAGGAAATGGGCATGCGGGTCGGGCACGCCCAGTCCCGAGCAATCGATCCACGCCAGGTATGTGGCTTCGAGGTGCGCCGCCTGGACGCCCGGCAGGCGCGCCACGGTGGCCTCGACGAGGTCGCGGTTGGCGCGCAGGTAGTCGAGCTGGGCGGAAAGCCAGGGTTCGCCTTCGCGATAGGCGGCGACCGCGGCCTCGTAGGCGAACAGCGATGCGTCATGCACCGACTTCTTCAGGTCGAAGGAAAAGGCTTCGCGCAGCGCGGGATCCTCGACGATCGCGAAGGCCACGCCGATGCCCGCGGTATTGAAGGTCTTGGAGGGGGCCATGACAGTCACAGTGCGGCGCGACAACGCACTGGACAGGCTGGCGATCGGGCAATGCTTCTTGCCCTCGTCGAGGAGCAGGTCGCAATGGATCTCGTCCGAAACGATGAGCAGGTTGTGCTTTTCGGCAAACCCGCCCAGGCGCGCCAGCTCGTCGCGGCGGAAAATCGTGCCACCCGGGTTGTGCGGGTTGCACAGCATGAGCATGCGCGATTCGGGCCGCACCGCGGCGGCGAGGCGCGCCTCGTCCCATACCCAGCGGCCCTGCTCCAGGACCATCGGGACGTCCGTCCAAGGGCGGGGCGCGTGCTGGGCCGCGCGAAAGAGGTGGTAGTACACGGGCGCCGGCGACAGCAGGTGGTCGCCCGGCCGCGTCAGGCGGCTGGCCGCCATATACAGGGCGGACACGACGCCGGGCAGGTAGACGATCCATTCGGGCGCGATGTCCCAGGCGTACAGGCGCTTCATCCGGGCGACGATCAGCTCGCGAAGCTCGGGCGGCGGGGTCGTATAACCGAACACGCCGTGCTCGACGCGCCGGCGCAAGGCATCAATGACCGGGGGCGGCGCGCGGAAATCGGTATCGGCCACCCAGAGGGGGATGACGTCCCGTCCGGCGTACTTCTCCCAGCGCGAGCTGTGGGTGCCGGACCGGTCGGTCGGGGCGTCGAAATCGAATTCGCTCATGGCGGCGGGCAGTGGTTGACGATCCGGAAGTATCTCAGATGACGCGGCGCGGAATACGACATCCGCGGCAAGGCACCGAAATTGGGCGCGCGCGGACTTGCCTCTTCAGCGTGACGCAAGCTTGCCTCTTGATTGCCCGAACCCGCCCGTTCGTAGAGAATCCGGGCGGGACGCCGGGATGGCGACCGGTTGGTGTGCGTCGAAGTGGGCCGTCAACGAGCCCTCGAAAGAATGAAAATCGGAGGAGACGAATGAACGCAATGCTTGCGCTGTCCCGGCTGATCGACGCGCTTACCGAACGCGTCGGTAAGCTCACTTACTGGCTGATCCTCGTCGCCGTTCTGATCAGCACCGGCAACGCGATCGTGCGCTACACCTTCAACATCAGTTCCAACGCGTGGCTCGAGCTGCAGTGGTACCTGTTCTCGGCGGTGTTCCTGTTCTGCGCCGGGTACGCACTCCTGCACAACCAGCACGTGCGCATCGACGTCATCGCCGCGCATTTAAGCAAGCGTACGCAGACCTGGATCGACATCCTCGGAACAGTCTTCTTCCTGTTCCCGATGGCGATCACCATCATGTGGTTGTCGTGGCCGGTATTCGTCGACGCCTACCAGCACAACGAAGTCTCCACCAACGCCGGCGGCCTGACTGTCTGGCCGGCGCGCCTGATGGTCCCGGTCGGGTTCCTGCTGCTGACCCTGCAGGGGCTGTCGGAGTTGATCAAGCGCGTCGCCTTCCTGCGCGGCCTAATCCCCGATCCGACCGAAAAGGATGCCGGGCCCAGCGCGGAAGAACAACTCGCCGAGGAAATCCGCAGGCTGAGGGGGGAAACGACATGACCGCGTTCCTCGTAGCCAACATGGCGCCGCTGATGTTCGGCGCCCTCGTCGTCTTCCTGCTGATGGGCTACCCCGTCGCGTTCGCGCTTGCCGCCAACGGCATCTTCTTCGGCCTGGTCGGCGTGGAGCTCGGCATGCTGGAGCCCTCGTTGTTCCAGGCCCTGCCGCAGCGGATATGGGCCGTGATGTCGAACGACACGCTGCTGGCCGTGCCGTTCTTCACTTTCATGGGGCTGATCCTCGAGCGCAGCGGCATGGCTGAGGACCTGCTTGACACGATCGGGCAGCTGTTCGGCCCGCTGCGCGGTGGACTGGCTATTGCGGTGATCTGCGTCGGCGCGCTGCTCGCCGCGACGACCGGGGTGGTGGCCGCATCGGTCATATCCATGGGCCTGATTTCCCTGCCCATCATGCTGCGCTATGGCTACGACCGCCGGTTGGCCTCCGGCGTAATCGCCGCCTCCGGCACGCTGGCCCAGATCATTCCGCCTTCGCTGGTGCTGATCGTGCTCGCCGACCAGCTTGGGAAGTCGGTCGGCGACATGTACGCCGGAGCGTTCATCCCGGGGCTCACGCTGGCGGGCTTTTACGTGCTGTATGCGGTGGGGGTCGCGATATTCAAGCCCTCTTGGGCGCCGGCGCTGCCCGTCGAGGCGCGCGTATTCCGCGAGCCGAACGGTTCGAGCGGCACGCCTTCGCTGATCGTGCTGTTCATCGTATCGGCGACGGCCGCGGTCGCCTTCGCGAAATACTACTTTCCCGCGCCCGACGCGCCGATCGACGAAATGCTCGTGGTCTCCACTTCGGTGGGCGTGGCCGTGGCTTTTTTTGCGTCGGTGATCAACCATGTATTGAAGCTCGGCCTGCTCTCGCGGATGGCCACGCGCGTGACTTTCGTGCTGATCCCGCCGCTGGCGCTGATCTTCCTGGTGCTCGGAACCATCTTCCTGGGGGTCGCGACCCCCACCGAAGGAGGCGCCATGGGCGCGAGCGGCGCGCTCGCAATGGCGATCGCACGCCGCAGGCTGACCTTCCCCCTGATCCGGCAGGCCATGGACTCGACGGCAAAGCTCACTGCGTTCGTCGTGTTCATCCTGGTCGGCGCGCGCGTGTTCAGCCTGACTTTCTACGGTGTGGACGGGCACATCTGGGTCGAGCACCTGCTCACGAGCCTGCCCGGCGGCCAGCTCGGGTTCCTGATCGTCGTCAACATCCTGGTGTTCGTTTTGGCGTTTTTCCTGGATTTCTTCGAGCTGGCCTTCATCATCGTGCCGCTGCTCGGGCCGGTGGCCGAAAAACTGGGCATCGACCTGATCTGGTTCGGGATCCTGCTCGGGGTGAACATGCAGACCTCGTTCATGCACCCGCCGTTCGGGTTCGCGCTGTTCTACCTTCGCAGCGTCGCCCCGGCCAAGGATTTCGTCGACCGGGTCTCCGGCAAGCTCACGCCCCGCGTGACGACAGGGCAGATCTACTGGGGGGCGGTGCCTTTCGTGATCATCCAGTGCCTGATGGTGGCGCTGATCATCACATTCCCGAACATCGTGACGGGCGGCCTGACGAAAAAGCAGGCGGTCAACACCGACCAGATGCGGATCGAGGTGCCGGATGAAATTCCCAACCCGGATGCGGCCCCTGAGGAACCCAAAGCGGACGATCCTCCGAAACCCGAGGAGGCCGCGCCGGCCAAGTAGCGCCTCCCTCCGCGAAAAACAAAACCCCGCCGAAGCGGGGTTTTGTTTTTGCGACCGGCGCCTTCGGGCGCCGATTGCAGACGGCTACTTCTTCTTGGCGGCGCCCTGCGACATCCGTTGCGACGCGATCATGAAGTTGTCGAACCGGTTCTCGGCGATCGACAGCCACTGGCCCTGCTCGTCGCGGAATTTCTTCCAGGGCTCGTACACCTTCTTGAATTTCTCGTTCTTGCCCGCGATCTCCGTGAACACCTCCTCGGACGCCTTGTAGCTCGCGGCCATCACATCATTGGGGAACGGGTGCAGCTTGACGCCCTGGGACAGCAGGCGCTTGAGCGCTGGCGGGTTCACCGCGTCGTACTTCGACACCATCCAGATGTACGCCTCGGCGCAGGCGGCTTCGAGGACCGCCTTGTATTCGGCCGGCAGCGCTTCCCAGTGCTTGGTGCCGATCAGCAGGTCGAGCTCCGGTCCGCCTTCCCACCAACCCGGGTAGTAGTAGTTCTTGGCCACCTTGTAGAAGCCGAGCTTCTCGTCATCGTAGGGTCCGACCCACTCCGCCGCATCGATCGTGCCCTTTTCCAGCGCGGGATAGATGTCGGGGGCGCCGATCTGCTGGGGCACCACGCCAAGCTTGGACAGCACCAGGCCCGCGGTGCCGCCAATCCGCATTTTCAGGCCCTTGAGGTCGGCGACCGACTTGATCTCCTTGCGGAACCAGCCGCCCATCTGGCAGCCCGTATTGCCCGCCGGAATGTTGACGACGGAGTAGTCCTTGAAGAAGTCACGCATCAATTCCAGCCCGCCGCCGTGCATCATCCAGGCGTACTGCTGGCGCGCGTTGAGGCCGAACGGGATGGAGGTCGAGAACGCGAACGTCGGATCCTTGCCGAAGTAGTAATACGGCGCGGTGTGTCCGCACTCGACCGTGCCGGCTTGCACGGCATCCAGCACCTGCAGAGCGCCTACGATCTCGCCCGCAGCGAACAGCTTGATGGTGAATTTGCCACCCGTGGCTGCCGCTACCCGCTTGGATATCAACTCGGCGCCGCCGTAAAGCGTGTCGAGACTCTTGGGCCAGCTGGCCGCCATGCGCCAGGATACCGTCGGCAGCCCGGCGGCCTGTGCATTGACGATCGAAGGCACCGCAGCTGCCGTGCCCGCGGCCAGGCCCATGCCGGCCTTCTTCAGAAATGAGCGACGTTTCACAAAGATCTCCTCAATTGGTTGGCTTGTCGTTCCGGCTTGATATGCCTGCTGCGTTGGCAGGGCGCCCCGCTGGAATCCGACGGCATTCTGCACGATAACCTTCGAAACGGCCATGGCTTGGCCCGAGGCGCCTGGGGCAACCGGGCTTGTGGCCCGGGCGCCGCCGGGGCACCGCTTTGGGGCTGCAATCCTTTGCGGCCTAGAAAGTATATCTTTCAATTCCAAAGAACCAATAGGGACGTTGTTCTTAAGCTAGTTGTTATGCCTGTTTTGGCATTACATCCAGCCGGCAGGCGATCCCTTCCAGCGCCGGGGACGGGGCCGGGTAGCGGGCCATGACGAGCGGGTCGTGGCCGGGAACGATGTGCGCGGGCGACGCCGCCAGCGCGCGCAGCTTCGCATAGCCCTCGACCATCTCGGCCACCGACCAGATGATCGGAAAGGGCCGCGTCTGCTCCATGTTGGCGTAGAAGTGCGAGGCGTCGCTGGCGAGCACGACCCAGCCCCGCGGCGTCATCACGCGCACCACCTGGATGCCCATGGTGTGGCCGCCGATCAGGTGCACCGACACGCCGGGCGCGATCTCGCCGTCGCCGTCGTGGAATCGGACGCGCCCGGCATATACCCGCCGCACGAGGCTCACGACGTCTTCGGCTTCGTAGGCGCCGCGGAAGCACTCGTGGCACATGTAGCGGCCGGTGGCGTAGTTCATCTCGCGGTCCTGGATATGGAAGTCCGCCGCAGGGAACAAATCGAAATTGCCCGCGTGGTCGTAGTGCAGGTGGGTGACCACGACGTCGCGCACCGCGGCGGCCTCGACACCCAGCAGCCGCAGCCCTTCGGACGGGCAGCGGATGTGGTTGCGCTGCCGCTTCGCGGCCATCGCCGCGGAAAAGCCGGTGTCGACGACGATTTCGCGGCCGCCGCCGCGGATCAGCCAGACGAAGTAGTCGAGCGGCATCGGCGCATCGTGCGGATCGCCGCCGAGGAAATTCTCGCGCGCGCGCCGCTCGTGGTGGGCGTACTTGATCGCGAAGACTTCGTACTCGGGCAGGGTCACTTCCTTTCTCCTCACCGCTCAGGCCAGCCGGATCCGCGCAAACTTCCGCTTGCCGACTTGCGCCACCAGCGTCCGGCCGGCATCGAGCTTGAGGGCCCGGTCGCTGATCTTCTCGCCATCCAGCCGCACGCCGCCCTGCTCGATCATGCGCAGCGCCTCGTTGGTGCTCGCGGTGAGCCCGGCCTGCCTGAGCATCTGCACCACCGCCAGCCCGCCCTCGGGCACCTGCAGCGAGACCTCGGGCATGTTTTCGGGAAGCTCGCCGTGCCGGAAACGGGCCTCGAATCCGGCCAGCGCTTTCGCCCCGGCGCCCTGGCCGTGGAAACGATCGACGATCTCCTCGCCGAGGGCGACCTTGATATCGCGCGGGTTGCGGCCCGCTTCGACATCGCGCTTCCATCTCCCGATCTCGTCCAGGGGCCGGAAAGACAGGAGCTCGAAATAGCGCCACATGAGTTCGTCCGAGACCGACATCAGCTTGCCGAAGATTTCGTCGGCCGGCTCGTCGATCCCGACGTAATTACCGAGCGACTTGGACATCTTGTTGACGCCGTCCAGGCCCTCGAGCAGCGGCATGGTCAGGATGCACTGCTGCTCCTGCCCCCAGTCTTTCTGCAGCTCGCGGCCGACCAGCAGGTTGAACTTCTGGTCGGTGCCGCCCAACTCGACGTCGCTTTTCATGGCCACCGAGTCGTAGCCTTGCATGAGCGGGTAGAGCAACTCGTGCATCGCTATGGGCTGGCCGCTCTTGTAGCGCTTGGCGAAATCGTCGCGCTCGAGGATGCGCGCCACCGTGTAGCGCGCGCAAAGGCGGATCATGCCCTCGGCGCCCAGCTTGTCCGACCAGGTCGAGTTGAACATGATCTCGGTGCGCTCGGGATCGAGGATCTTGAACACCTGCTTCTGGTAGGTCGCGGCGTTCTGCTGGATCTGCTCGCGCGTGAGCGGCGGGCGCGTCTGATTCTTGCCGGTGGGGTCGCCGATCATCCCGGTGAAATCGCCGATCAGGAACTGGACGTGGTGCCCCAGGTCCTGGAAATGGCGCAGCTTGTTGATGACGACCGTATGCCCGAGATGCAGGTCGGGGGCCGTCGGGTCCATCCCCAGTTTTATCCGAAGCTTGCGCCCGGTTTGCAGTTTCCTGACAAGCTCTTCCTCAACGAGAAGCTCGTCGCAGCCGCGCCGAATGACTTCGAGTGCGTGGGAAATTGTAACCATGGGTTTTGAGGAGCCGAACGCGCGCCAATCGTGTATTTTTTACAGGGCGGGAGTCTGCTACACTCGCCCCCGAATTAAAAGAAAAACCCGAGCGGGCGCGGCAGGCGCCTGATTAAAAAAACGATTTTAGCTGATCGGACTACCTTGCCCAAGCGACTTCTGAGCCCGAAATTCCGGCTGGCCCGCATCAGCGCGCTGGTCCTCCTGCCCTTGTTCGGTGCTATTGCCGCATTCGGCACGGCCCCCGAATCGAGCCTCCTGCTTTCGCGCACTGCGGTCCCCGAGCCGCTCGCGATCGAAACCAGCGAGGCCGTAGTTCCGGCGCCGGAATCGTTCATCCGCGAAGAGCGGTTCCAGCGCGGCGATACGCTGTCCAGCCTGTTCTCGAGGCTGGGCTTGAGCGCCGAAGAGGCCCAGAAGCTCATCCGCACCAATTCCAGGTTCCTCAACAGCCTGCGCACCGGCACCACGGTCCACGCCGAGGTTCGCGCAGACGGCACGCTGATGTCGCTGACTTACGCGCCGGGCAAAGACACGCTGGCGACGATCGATCGCAGCCCCGACGGATTCAAGGCGTCCGAATCGCGCCTCACCCTTACCCCGCACACCGTGCTCAAGTCGGGCACGATCCGCAGCTCGCTGTTCGCCGCTGCCGACAGCGCCGGCGTGGCCGATGGCATCGCAATCCAGATGGCGGAAGTGTTCGGCGGCGACATCGACTTCCACCGCGACCTGCGCAAGGGCGACCGCTTTTCGGTCATTTACGAAGTCCTTTATAGCGATGGCCGCGCGGTGCGCGCCGGCAGGCTGCTCGGGGCCGAATTCGTGAACGCCGGCAAGAGCTATCGCGCGATCTGGTATGCGGGAGCCGACGGCAGCAAGGGCGGCTATTACACGCCCGATGGAAAGAACCTGCGCAAGGCTTTCCTGCGCTCGCCGCTGGAGTTCTCCCGCGTGACCTCGGGGTTCGGGCTGCGCATGCACCCGATCATGCAGCAGTGGCGCGCACATGCGGGCGTCGACTACGCGGCACCGGCCGGCACGCGGATCCGGGCCGTGGGCGACGGCGTGGTCGAGTTTTCCGGCCGCCAGGGAGGCTACGGCAACATAGTCATCCTCAAGCACACCGGCCAGTACACCACTGCATACGCCCACATGATGCGGATCGCGCCCAACCTGCGTAAGGGTGCGCGTATCGCGCAGGGCGATACCGTAGGATTCGTTGGGCAGACGGGATGGGCCACCGGGCCGCACCTGCATTTCGAGTTCAAGGTCGCCGGCGAAGCACGCAACCCGCTCGCGGTCGCAATGCCGCCGGCGCTGCCGGTGGCGGCAGGTGAGCTCCCGGCGTTTCGCGTGCAGACGGCGCCCCTCGCCGCGCAGCTCAACCTGATCGCCAACAGCAACCTGGCCTTGCTCGAGTAGCCTTCGCGCCGCTCCCCTTGGCCAGCCGGGACCTGTTTATCGGCCTGATGTCGGGCACCAGCCTCGATGGCGTGGATGCGGCCTTGGCCGATTTTTCGCAAAACAAAGTCCAGGTACTCGGCCACGCGCATGTCCCGTTCGACGCGGCGTTGCGCGATTCGCTTCTCGCGCTCGTAACGCCAGGCGTCGATGAAATCGACCGCGCCGGGCGCCTGGGCCGCGTCCTTGCGCGACACTACGCACGGGCCGTCAACCAGGTCCTCACGCAATCGGGCGACGTGGCTGCGGACATCCGCGCGATCGGATGCCACGGCCAGACCGTGAGGCACCGCCCGGAGCAGGGGTTCACGGTGCAGATCGGCAATCCCGCATTGCTGGCGGAGCTCACGAAAATCCAGGTGGTGGCGGACTTTCGCAGCCGCGACCTCGCCGCGGGTGGCCAGGGAGCGCCTCTGGTTCCCGCATTCCATGCCGTGGCTTTCGGCGATCCACGCGAGTCGCGCGCAGTGGTGAACGTTGGCGGCATCGCCAATATCACCCTCCTGCCGCGCGGCTTGCCGGAAAGCGGGTTCGACACGGGCCCTGGCAACTGCCTGATGGACCTGTGGGCCCAGCGCCACATCGGCCAGCCCTTCGATCGCGCCGGCGCATGGGCGGCCGGTGCGAGCGCGTTGCCGGCGCTGCTAGCGAGGATGCTGGACGAGCCGTACTTTCAGTTGCCTCCGCCCAAGAGCAGCGGCCGGGAGCTGTTCAGCCCGGTCTGGCTCGACAGGTTCCTCGACGGCTCCGAGGCGCCGCAGGCGGTTCAGGCAACCCTGCTCGAACTCACCGTGGAGTCGATCGGCCGCGCCGTCCAAGCTGCTGCGCCAGCGGTTGCCCGTCTCGTCGTCTGCGGTGGGGGCGCCAAGAACGATGCGCTGCTGGCCCGCCTTCGTAGCGGCCTCGCGCCCTGCATCGTCGAGTCGAGCGACATGCAAGGCCTGGATCCCGACCGGGTGGAAGCGATGGCATTTGCATGGCTCGCCCAACGCGCAATCGAGGGCAAGGCCGGCAATGTCCCGCAGGTCACCGGGGCCATCGGACCCCGCGTGCTGGGCGCCATCTACCCGGCCTGAAAATAAAAAAGGGAGCCGAAGCTCCCTATTCAGGCTGCGCGCGTGAAGCTCAGGCGGAAAAGGACGACCCGCAGCCGCACGTAGTGGTGGCGTTCGGGTTCTTGATCACGAACTGCGCGCCCTCGAGGCCTTCGGAGTAGTCGATCTCCGCGCCGACCAGATACTGGTAGCTCATCGGGTCGATGAGGAGCTGGACGCCGTTCTTCTCCATGACGGTGTCGTCTTCGTTCTGCACTTCATCGAAGGTAAAGCCGTACTGGAAGCCCGAGCAGCCGCCGCCGGTGACGAACACGCGCAGCTTGAGGTCGGTGTTGCCTTCCTCGTCGATAAGCTGCTTGACCTTGCCTGCGGCATTGTCGGTAAAGACCAGCGGCGCCGGCATTTCCGTGACTGCTGGTTCGGTTACTGCATTCATGATCTGCTCCGTAAAACTGATGGCTGATTATCCCGCCTGGATCTCCATGCGGTCAACGCGGGCTTGGCTCAGGAGCCCGATGCGAGCTTGAGCTCGACGGGCCTGATTTCTGCCGCCCCATCGTAATGGACCAGCCGCCCGTCGACGACGGCGCCCTGGTGCATTTCGATGCTCTTGTAGTGCACATCGCCTTTGACCCTCGATCCCGATTGCAGTTCAAGGGTTTCGGCCGCGTGTACCGGCCCGTTGATGGTGCCGTTGACCACCAGGTGGGCGACCTGCACCTCCCCGTCCACGCGCGCGTGCTCGCTGATCACCAGGGTGCCGGGCTGGTCGGGAAGCGCGCTTACATTGCCGCGCACGACGCCGTCGACCCGAAGCCCTCCGCTGAAGAACACGTTGCCCTCGATGCGGGTGGTGCCGCCGATGAGGCTGTCGATGCGGTTCTGGGGCTTGCTGGTTTTGCCGAACATGGGGTTCCTCCCGTCAGGATCCGAGCGTCACGCTTTGCGTCGCCTTGGCCTGCGCGGCCCCGGATTCGAAAATGCGCACCTGGACCGTGCCCACCTTCGCCTTCGGGTCGACGCGGAAAGTGCCCTCGACGCGGAAAAAATTCCTGAAAGACAGTTTGAATGCGGGGCCGTCGGCAGCCGCTCGATCAGGTATTAGGATGATAGCATTCCTGCCCTCTTGCTGCACCCCCACCAGCAGCTCCAGGCGGCCCTGAAAATCGCCGCGGTCGCGCCTGTTTCCGGTCAAGAGCAGCATGCGGTAGCGGTATTCGCCCGGCAGCCCGTCGGGCTCGACCCTGAAGCGCTGGATGTTGAGTGCCTGCGCGTTCTTCGACTCGACCGACAGCATGCTCTCGAAGATCGCCACGTCCTCGCGCAACCTCGCGTTGTCCTGTTCGAGCGTGCGAACCTGTTGCGCCAGCCGCATCTGCGCGGTGCGCTCGATCGACATCTTGGAATCCGCGGCGTTCGCTATCGCTCGAAGCTTTAGGAGCTCGGCGTGCGTTGCGTCAAAGTCGCGCCGCATCGCTGCAAGCTCGTCCTGGACTTCGCTGCGATCGAATCCGGCGAAGCGACGGCCGGCGTCGTACATCCACGCGGCCAGGGCAACCGAAAAAGCGAGCAGCACGGCCAGCAGCAGCCAGCGCAGGTACCACGGAACGTGCGTGCGCACGGCGACCTTCGGGGCCGAAATGCCGAAGCGCTGGCGGAATTTCTTCAAGCCGCCCGCCATCAGCGAGCCACCGGGTTGATTTCGCCTGCGAAGCGTGACCTGGACATCCTGTGGCCTTCGTGAAAGCAAAAGAGCCGCCCTGGGGCGGCTCTTTGCAGGTTCGAAACAGCCGTCGCTGCTAGCGCTTGGAGAACTGCTTGCGGCGCCTGGCCTTGTGCAGGCCGACTTTCTTGCGTTCCACTTCGCGCGCATCGCGGGTAACGAGCCCGGCTGCGGAAAGCGTTGGCTTCAGCGCGGCATCGAACTCGATGAGCGCGCGCGTGATCCCGTGGCGAACCGCGCCGGCCTGGCCGGACTCGCCACCGCCGAACACGTTGACCATGATGTCGAAGCTTGCCTGATTCTTGGTCAGCTCCAGCGGCTGACGCACGACCATGCGGCCGGTTTCGCGGGCGAAAAAGACGTCCACGGGCTTGCCGTTGACGACGATCTGTCCCCTGCCCGGTTTGATGAAGACCCGTGCCACCGCGCTCTTGCGCCGTCCCGTGCCGTAGTAGTAATCGCCGACCATGTGATTCAGACCTCCAGAGCCTTGGGCTGCTGCGCGGCATGCGGATGGGTTTCAGCCGCATATACCTTGAGTTTCTTGAGCATCGCGTATCCGAGCGGGCCTTTGGGCAGCATGCCTTTGACCGCTTTTTCGAGCACGCGCTCGGGGAATTTCGCCTGCATCTTGGCGAAGTTGGTTTCGTAGATCCCGCCCGGATAGCCGCTATGGCGGAAATACTTCTTGTCCAGCGACTTGTTGCCGGTTACGCGCAGCCCGGCCGCATTGACGACGACGATGAAATCGCCGGTGTCGACGTGCGGCGTGTACTCAGGCTTGTGCTTGCCGCGCAGGCGCAGCGCAATCTGCGACGCGAGACGGCCGAGGACCTTGTTCTGCGCGTCGATTACGTACCAGTCGTGCTGGACGTCCTGCGCCTTCGCCGTATACGTTTTCATGACCCGATGCTTGTTTAGAAAAGCCGCAGATTGTAAGGATAAAATCGCCCCACTGTCAATTCTCGCGCGGCATAAACCCTTGGAAACAGGCAAAAAAAAGCGCAACCCTTGGAGGGGTTGCGCTGAATCCACCAAAGGAGGAGGGTGGAGGAGACAACCTGCGGATGCTGCCTGAAGCATCGAACTTGGATTTATTATGCCAGCCGTATTGTGCGTTGCAATAGTATATTTTTAATCCATACATCAATTAAATATATTCAATGAGTTTTTACCATCTTATTGTTTAACAGCACATATTTTTATATTTTTTCCAAACGAGGCATAAATAGGCAACCCCAGGCGTGGTATTCAGGGGGCGGCACTATTGCAAGGCACAATCAAGGTTTCCGAAGGGGCCAAGACATGGAATGCACAGTGCGCTGGACTGAGGGGATGACTTTCCTGGCCGAAACGGGAAGCAACCACGTCGTGGCGATGGATGGGGCGCCGGAGGGCGGCGGCCGCAATCTCGCGCCGAGGCCGATGGAGATGGTATTGCTGGGCACGGGCGGATGCACCGCGTATGACGTGATGGTGATCCTGAAGAAAAGCGGCCAGGACGTTACGGCCTGCGAGGTGCGCCTCGAATCGGACCGCGCCGAGGCCGACCCAAAGGTGTTCACGCGGATTCACATGCAATTCAAGCTGCGCGGCCGCGGGCTCAAGCCCAAGCTCGTGGAGCAGGCGATCCGCCTGTCGCATGAAAAGTACTGCTCCGCCTCGATCATGCTCGGCAAGACCGCCGCGATCACCGAGAGTTTCGAGATCGTCGAGGAGCCGCCGCTCGCCTAGGGCGCAGTGCGCTGCTTGGTCAGCTGTGCGGTGGTGTTGGCCAGGCGCGATGCAAGGATGCGGATCAGCTCGAGCGCGGCGTCCGGGTTCTCCCGGATCACGCTGTGGAACAGGTCCTTCGAAATGCGCAGCGTCTCCAGGCGGGTAATCGCCGTTGCGGTCGCAGTCCTGGGAACGTCGCCGAAGATGGCGATCTCGCCGATGATCTCGTTGCGGCCGAGCGTGTTGACGACCAGCGGGCCCTTGGCCGTCTCGACCGAGATTTCGATGCTGCCCTCGATGATGATGTAGCAGGCGTCGCCCGCATCGCCGGCGCGGAACATCACCTGCCCCGCCTCGAACGTCAGGCGTTCGCTGCTGAAGCAAAGGAGCTTCTGCTTCGCAGGCTGGATCTTGCTGAAGATCGGAAACTGGCGGATCAACTCCACTTCCTGTTCCAGGCTCATGACTTCTCTCCTCTGGCTACGCTCAGGCTGCGAGCAGCTTGTTCAGGGCTCCGCCCGAACTCTTCAGGTCGGCGAACTTGCCGCGCTCGACCAACCGGCCTCTTTCCATCATCAACACATGTCCGAACCGTTCCGCAAGGTCGACACGGTTTAGCACCCAATATACGGCGCATTGGCGGCGATATTCGAGGACGTTGCCGAGCAGCCGGTTCTGCGACCCGGGATCGAGCACCGCCGCCGCCTGGTCGAGAACGAGCACAACCGGGCGTTTGAGGAGCGCGCGGCCGATCGCGATCTTTTGCCGGTCGGCGGCGAGCAGGCGCGCCCCGCCCGTGCCGACCTGGAAATCCAGGCCGATCTTGACCACCAGGGGGCGCAGCTCCAGCTCCTCGAGGATCGTGCGGATCAGGCGGCCGATGCGAGCGGCGCCCTCGGCCTGGCCGGTCACGATCTTCCCGAACAGGATGTTGTCCTGCAGCGACGCGGCGCCGATGAATTTCGCAGGGTCGAAAAACTCGATCGAGCCGCGCAATTCCGGCGGCAGGTTCTGGGCAAACTGGCGCCGTGCCTCGAGAATCCGCGTTTCGAACGCCTCGTCGATCAATCCAAGGCGATGCCTGGCGGAAATCATCTTGAAGGGCAGCGCGAGAAGCGTATTGCGGTCCACCTCGTCGATGCGGTCCAGCCC
>JBBQNG010000027.1:0-26288 GCA_038329645.1 Burkholderiales bacterium | reverse complement strand
CCGTGGGCCATCGACGACAGCCTGAAGCGCCTGCAGACCGACTACATCGACCTGTACCAGATCCACTGGCCCGAGCGCTACGTGCCGGGCTTCGGGTCGTGGCAATACGATCCGGCGAAGGAGCGCGAAGCGACCGCCATCCTCGAGCAGGTCGAAGGCATGGCGGCGGCGATCAAGGCGGGGAAGATCCGCGCCTATGGGCTGTCGAACGAGACCGCCTACGGCCTGTGCGAATTCGTGCGCGTCGCAAAGGAAAACCACCTGCCGGCGCCGGTATCGGTACAGAACGGCTACAGCCTGCTCGCGCGCATGTTCGACGGCGACCCGGCGGAGGCGAGCCGCCACCTCAATGTGCCGCTGTTGGCATACAGCCCCCTGGCCATGGGGCAACTCACCGGCAAATACCTCGGCGGCGCCCTGCCGCCGGAGGCACGCATGGTCAGACTCAAGCCGTTCGGCGAGCGCTACATGCGGCCGCGTGCGGTCGCCGCCGTGGCCGAATACGCCAAGGTTGCGCAGAAACACGCCGTCCCGCTGGCCGCAATGTCGCTGGCGTTCGTGCGCAGCCGTTTCTTCACCGCCTCCACCATCGTCGGCGCGACCAGCGTTGCGCAGCTCGAGGAGTCGCTGAAAAACTTCTCACTCGAGCTCGGCGCGGACCTCCTGGCCGATATCGAAGCGGTCAACCAGGCTTATCCGAGCCCCTCTGCGCAGTAGGGCGTTTCCGACAGGGTTTTCCAGAGGAGGGGGCGGCTATAATCCGCACCCCATGCTCGAAGCCGTCGCCCTTGTAATTCTCGTTGCCGGAACCGTCTTCTGGGTCGACACGCTGCGCGCGCGCGAGGCCGCGCTGGTCGCCGGCCGGACGGCCTGCGAGCGCTACGGCCTCATGCTGCTCGACGACACCGTCGCGGTCACCCGCATGCGCCTGGCGCGCAATGCCGAAGGGGGACTGCGCATTGCGCGCACCTACGGCTTCGAGTTCAGCGACACCGGCAACAACCGGCGCCACGGTGCGATCTCGCTGCTCGGCGGCGAGGCCGTGGATATCGCCTTCGAGCCTTACGCAACGGACTCCGACGACGCGCTGCCGCGCGCAAATCACCTGACCCGCGTCAAATGACCGCGCCTTGGATGGAAGGCACCGTTGCAAGCCAGACGCGCTGGTCCGACCGCTTGCTGAGCCTCAAGGTCGACGCGCCCGCGGTGGCCTTCGAAGCCGGCCAGTTCGCCCGGCTCGCCCTCGACATCGGCGGCGAGCGCATTGCGCGGCCGTATTCGTTCGTGAACGCGCCAGGCGCGGCGCCGCTCGAGTTCTACTACGCCCTCGTCGACCAGGGCCCGCTGTCGCCCCGCCTGGCCCAGCTCGCGGCCGGCGACCGCGTGTACGTCGCCCCGAACCCCGCCGGGTTCCTCGTGCTGTCCGAAGTGCCCGACGCCGCGAACCTCTGGCTGCTTTCAACCGGGACCGGCATCGGCCCCTTCCTGTCGATCCTCAGCACGCCTACCCCGTGGCAGCGTTTCCGGCGCGTGGTGCTGGTCCAGGCGGCGCGCCATGCCGCCGAGCTGGCCTACGGGGACATGCTTGCTGCGATCGCTGCACAGCATCCGGAGCAATTCACGCGTGTGCGGGTGACGAGCCGTGAACGTGCCGACAGCGTTTTGCAGGGGCGCATTCCGGCGCTCTTGGAAGACGGATCCCTCGAAGGGAGCGCCGCTTGCGCGCTCACCGCCACCGACTCGCAGGTCATGCTCTGCGGCAACCCGGACATGGTGAAGGACACGACGGCCGTGCTTGCGGGTCGCGGAATGAAAAAGCATCGCCGCCGCAGTCCCGGCCATATCACTGTGGAGAACTACTGGTGAGCGGAGGCGAAGTCTTGCGCATCGCACGCGGCTGGCGTGGATGGTTGTGCATCGCGCTTATCGCCCTGTCCGGCTGCACGGCCATGCAGCTGGGCTACAACAACGCAGATTCGCTGCTGCACTGGCGCGGTGCGCAGTATTTCGGTTTCGAAGACGAGCAGAAAGCCGAGTACGAGCGGCGCGTGCAGCGTTTCCTGGCCTGGCACCGTAAGACCGAGCTTCCCAATTACGCGCGGTTCGCCGATGACCTCGCCAACCGGCTGTCGAGGGGCGTCTCCCAAGGCGATCTCGTTTGGGGTTACGATGCGTTTCAAACCTACCTGCGCCAGAGCCTGCGGGCCGGTACGGGCGAAGTCGCAGGACTGCTCGATGCGCTGACGCCCGAACAGATCGGCAGGCTCCAGGAACGCCTGGAAAAGGAGAACCGCGATTTTGCAAAGGACTACCGGCTTGGGGAGCCGCCGGAGGAACGGCGCGAAAGGCGCGTCAAGCGCAATGTCGAGCGCTTCGAAGACTGGTTCGGACCGTTGACAGATGCCCAGGCCGACAGGGTCGTGCTCTACAGCAGGCGGGCGCCGCTGGACGACGAATTGCGCCTGCGGGACCGCAGGCGCCTGCAGAAGGAGCTCGTCACCATGCTCAAGCACCGGGAGGCGCGCAAAAAGCTCGCGCAATGGGCCGTGGCGTGGGACCACAACCGCGATCCGGCCTTCGAAGCCCTGCGCAAGGGAAACCTCAATGAGTACTACAGCATGCTGCTCGACCTGGACAAGACCCTGAGCGCCGAACAGCGCGGCAAGGCCGTCAAGCGCCTGCGCGGGTTCGCCGGCGACTTCAGCGCGCTCGCCACGGCCCTCGGGGCGCCGCGCTGACGTGAACGAGCGCAGCAACGATCTGGCGGGTCGGTCCGGGCCGGCGGTGCTCGCCGAGGTACCGCGTGCCGAACCGCCGGCCGCCGGCTATGCGGGCCGCACTCGATACACGCTGCTCGAATATGAGGCCGCGCTGGCCAACGCCTCGATCGGCATCGCATTCACGCGGGACCGCAAGTTCTTCCTGTGCAATCCCAAATTCGCCGAGATCTTCGGCTGGGCGCCCAACGAGCTGATCGGCCAGCCGGGCGAGACGGTTTATCCCAGCCGCGAATCGTACTCGGCGCTCGGGGCGATCGCGGTGCCGGTCCTCTCGGCCGGCCGCCAGCTCGACCTCGAATGGGAAATGAAGAGGAAGGACGGCACGACCTTCCTCGCGCGCATGATCGCCAAGACGATCAACCCGGACAACCCGCGCCAGGGCACGGTCTGGATCCTCGACGACATCACCGAGAAGAAGCGCGCCACCGACGAGATGAACCGCCTCTTGCGCGAGCAGGAGGCGATCCTGCAGACGGTTTCGGTGGGCATCCTGTTCGTGAAGGATCGCCGCATCATGCGCTGCACGCGGCGCTTCGAGGAGATGTACGGCTACGCCCCGGGCGAGCTGAACGGCGAGCCGGCCGTGGTCCTCTACAGCAACGAGGACGACTACCAAACCGTAGGGCAGGCCTACGTGGACCTTAACAAAGGGCTGACTTTCTCGCTTCTGGCGCTCATGGCCCGCAAGGACGGCACCACGTTCTGGGCGCGCAGCGCCGGGCGCAATGTCGATCCGACCGACCCGTCGCAGGGATCGGTCTGGCTGGTCGACGACGTCACCGAACAGAAACGCGCCGATGAGGAAATCCAGCGCCTCGTGCTCGAGCAGCAGGCGCTGCTGAACAACGTGGTGGTCGGCATCACCATCGTGAAAGACCGCAAGGTCCTGCGCTGCAACCGCCGCTTCGAGGAGCTGTTCGGCATGGAAGCGGGCGAGGGCGTCCACAGCTCGACGCGCAGCATGTATTTCACCGGCGATGAATTCGAGCGCGGCGCGAAGAGCTACGCCGAAATCGATGCTGGCGGCACGCACGCTCGCGAGCAGTGGCTCAAGCGCAAGGACGGCTCCGGGTTCTGGTGCCGCATGACCGGGCGCTCGGTGGAAGCGGGGCAGCCCGGCAAGGGCTACGTCTGGCTGTTCGAGGACATCTCCGAGAGGAAGCGCGCGGACGAGGACGTGCAGCGCCTGCTCAAGGAGCAGAACGCGATCCTGGAGAACGCGCTCATCGGGATCGCCTTTCTCAAGGACCGCCAGGTGATGCGCTGCAACCGCCGGTTCGAGGAGATCTTCGGCTATGAGCCGGGCGCATTGCTCAACAAGCGCACCCAGGCGCTGTATCTCAGCGACAAGGAATTCGAGTCCGGCGACCAGCTGTACGGCGAGGTGTGGAGCGGCTCGACGCTCGGCCGCGAGCTGCGCATGAAGAAGAAGGACGGCACCGAGTTCTGGTGCTTCCTGTCGGGCCGCGCAGTGCAGTCCGGCGATCCTGCGCAAGGCTCGGTGTGGCTGTTTGAGGACGTCACTGCCGACAAGGCCGCGGGCGACCGCATCCGCCAGCTTGCGCACGAGCAGGAGCTGATCCTGCAGAACGCCACCGTCGGCATAGCGTTCGTGAGGAACCGCGTCATCCAGCGCTCCAACCGCTACCTCGAGGAGATGACGGGGCGCGCACCCGGCACGCTAATCGGCGAGACGAGCGAAGTGCTGTTCGCCGAGCGCGCCGAATGGGAAAGGGCGGGGCGCGCCGCTTACGAAGGCACCGGCCCCGGCCAGACGCATGTGGACGAGGTGCGCTTCAAGCGCGTCGACGGCTCGACGTTCCTGTGCCGCACGGTGGGCCGCAGGATCGATGCGGGCGGCGACGAGCAGGAGTGGATCTGGAGCTTCGACGACGTGTCCACCGAGCGCGCCACCCTCGAGTCGCTCGAGAAGCTGGTGGCCGAGCGCACCGCCGAGCTGCAGTCGGCCAACGCCAAGCTCGAGGCGGAGATTGGCGAGAGGAAGCTGGCGGAAAGCCGCGCGCGCCACCTGGCCGACCACGATGCGCTGACCGGCCTGCCCAACCGGCGCATCCTGGAAGACCGCCTCACCCAGGCGCTTGCGCTCAGCTACCGCAACCGCAAGCAGACCGCGGCGATGTTCATCGACCTCGACCGGTTCAAGACCATCAACGATTCGCTCGGCCATGCGGTGGGCGATCAATTGCTGCAGGAGGTCGCGCAGCGGCTCGTAAAACAGCTGCGCGTGGGCGACACGGTGTGCCGCATCGGCGGCGACGAATTCGTGGTCGTGCTGCCCGAGATCACGCGCGGCGCGGATGCCGCGCAGGTGGCAGCGAAAATCATCGAGACGCTCTCCGAGCCCATCGTGCTCGAGGGCCGCGATATCACCGTGACGCCCTCGATCGGGATCAGCGTGTTCCCCGAAGACGGCAGCGACGCCGAAACGCTCATCCGCAACGCCGATGCCGCGATGTACCACGCCAAGGAAATGGGCCGCAGCAACTACCAGTTCTTCACCGACCAGATGAACCTGGCGGCCAGCCGGCGATTGACGCTCGAGAACGACCTGCGCCGCGCGGTGCAGAAGAACGAGCTGGTGGTCTACTACCAGCCGATCTCCGAGCTGAAGACCGGCTGCACGGTCATGCACGAGGCGCTGGTGCGCTGGAAGCATCCGACCCGCGGGCTGGTGGCGCCGATCGAGTTCATCCAGCTCGCCGAGGACACCGGCCTGATCCTCAAGATCGGCGAGCAGGTGCTGCGCGACGCGTGCATGTGGGCAAGGAAGATCGGCGTGGACAAGCGCATGCCGGTGGCGGTCAACATTTCGGCGCGCCAGTTCAACGACCCGAAGCTGGTGGAGCTGGTGGCGCGCACGCTGGAGGAAAGCGGGCTGCCCGCCGAGATGCTCGAGCTCGAGATCACGGAATCGACGGTCATGCAGCAGACCGACGCCACGCTCGGCATGCTCAAGCGCCTGAAGGACTTGGGCGTGGGGCTCGCGATCGATGATTTCGGCACCGGCTACTCGAGCCTGGCTTATCTGAAGCGCTTCCCGGTCGACAAGCTGAAGATCGACAAGTCCTTCATCGACGACGTGCCGCAGAGCCGCGACCATAATGCGATCGTCACCGCGATCATCGGCCTGGCGCACGCACTGAGCCTGCGTGTGGTGGCCGAAGGGGTGGAGACCGAGGCGCAGCTCGAGTTCCTGCAGGGCGCCCATTGCGACATGATCCAAGGCTACCTTGCGGGCAAGCCGATCGATGCCGACTCGGCCGCCGCTGAATACCTATAGGAGAAGAGGGGCTGCCGCCCCTCCTCAAACCTCCCCGCGCTGTCGAGACGAGAAGAGGGGCTGCCGCCCCTCCTCAGGACCTCCCCGCGCCAAGCACTCCTCTTTGGAGCGTCTCGAGCTCTATTTGTCTTCCTTTTCCATGAGCTTCTCGACCAATCCGGACGGCACTTCGGCGTAGTGGGCGAATTCCATGGTGAAGGTGCCGCGGCCGCTGGTGGCTGAGCGCAGGAAGTTGATGTAGCCGAACATCTCGGCCAGCGGCACGAAGCCCTGGATGAACGCGCTGGGGCCCTTCTGACCCTGGTCGGTGACCTGGCCGCGACGGCGGTTCATGTCGCCGATGACGTCGCCGAGGTAATCCGCCTCGGTCACGACCTCCACCCCCATGATCGGCTCCAGCAGCTTGGGGCGGCTCGCCTTGTGGGATTCGCGGAAGCACGAGCGGCCGGCGATCTCGAACGCGAGCGCGGACGAATCCACGTCGTGGTACTTGCCGTCGAGGAGGCGCGCCTTGAAGTCGACCACTTCGTAGCCCGCGATCTGGCCTTTCTTGCTCTCGGTCATGATTGCGTGCTGCACGGCCGGGATGAATTCGCGCGGGATGCGCCCGCCGGTCACCTCGTCGGACCACTCAACACCGCTGCCGTAGGGAAGCGGCTCGAAGATCATCTTGACCTCGGCGAACTGGCCCGAGCCGCCCGACTGCTTCTTGTGCGTGTAGATGTGCTCGATCGCGGTGCCGAAGGCCTCGCGGAAGCTGACCTTGGGCTTGCCCATCACGGCCTCTACGCCCAGTTCCGTGCGCATGCGGTCGATGGTGATCTCGAGGTGCAGTTCGCCCATGCCCTTGAGCACGGTTTGCCCGGTTTCCTGGTCGACCGACAATTTCAGCGACGGGTCCGCCTTGACCATCTTGTAGAGCGCGGTCGACATTTTCTCGATGTCGGCGCGGGTCTTGGGCTCGACCGAAACGCTGATCACGGGATCCGGGAAGCGCATGCGCTCCAGCAGCGACGGGTGCTGCATATCGGAGAGCGAATCGCCCGTTTCAGTGTCTTTCATCGACACGAACGCGCAGATGTCGCCGGCGCGTACTTCGCTGATGTCTTTTGTCTCGTCGGCCTGCACTTCGACGATGCGCCCGATGCGCTCTTTCTTGTCGCGCGTGACGTTCAGCAGCGTGTCGCCTTTCTTGATCACGCCGGAATAGACGCGCACGAAGGTGAGCGTGCCGAACTGGTCGTTGATCACCTTGAAGGCGAGCGCCCGCGCAGGCGCGTCGTCGCGCACTTCCTGCACGCCGATAACCTTGCCGTCCGGGTCGACCATCGAGATGCCGCCGTTCTCGCCGGGGTAGGGCATGTAGTCGATGACGCCGTCGAGCAGTTGCTGCACGCCCTTGTTCTTGAACGAGGACCCGCAGAACACCGGGACAAGCTTACCCTGTACCGTGCCCTTGCGAATGCATTCCTTCACCTTGGCGACGTCGAACTTGCCGTGCTCCACGAATTCCATGAAGGCATCGTCGTCCATCGCGAGCGCGGTCTCGAGGGCTTCGCGGCGCAGGTCGAGGAGGTCGTCCATCCACTTGTTGTCGCGCGTGCTGGAGAATTTGAAGCGGTCCTTCATCTCCTCGATGGGAATGGTCTCCCAGGGGGAGTCCTTGTCTTCTTCCTTCCAGACGTAGCCCTCGCCGGCGATCAGGTCGACCATGCCCTTGAATTCGTCATGGCTGCCGATCGGGATCTGGCACAGTACGATGGTGGCGCCCAGGCGCTCCTTGATGCCGGTGATGGACTTCTCGAAGTTGGCGCCCATGCGGTCCATCTTGTTGATGTAGCACATGCGCGGCACGTTGTACTGGTTGGCCAGGCGCCAGTTGGTCTCGGTCTGGGGCTCCACGCCCGCAACGCCGTCGAACACCACCACGGCGCCGTCCAGCACCCGCAGGCTGCGGTTCACCTCGATGGTGAAATCCACGTGGCCGGGGGTGTCGATGATGTTGACCTGGTGGCCTTTCCACTCGGTCGACACGGCGGCCGACTGGATCGTGATGCCACGCTTCTTTTCCTGCTCGAGGTAGTCGGTGGTGGTGCTGGTCTTGCCGTCCTTGGTGTCGTGGACGTCGATGATCTGGTGCTTCTTGCCGGTGTAGTAGAGCACGCGCTCCGTGGTGGTGGTCTTGCCCGCGTCGATGTGGGCGATGATCCCGATGTTGCGGTAGAGCTTGAGCTCTTTCTGCCTGGCCATGATGTTGCTTTCCCGTTGAGGTGCTGAATAGGTGAACTGGACCGTTGGCGCCTAATTGCGCGTAACCCGGCGGGTTTCCCCGTGCTTCATCACGAAGAACTCGCCCGGCGCCAAGCCGGCTTTTGCTGCTTCAGCCGCCAGGACGTGCGGCGGCTCGTACAGGCTTTCGTCCGTGAGGTCGTCGAACGTACCCCAGTGGATGCCCAGCGAAACCCGTGATTTTACATCACGATGGATGCGAACCGACTCCTCCGGGTTCACATGCATGACTTTCATGAACCAGCGGGGTTCGTAGGCCCCGATCGGGATCGCGGCGAGGTCGAAGCCCCCGAACCGCCGGCCGACGTCGGCGAAATCCGGCGAATAACCTGTGTCGCCGGCGAAATAGAACGAAAAAGACGGATGTGTGAGCACCCAGGCCCCCCAGAGGCGCTGGTTTTCGTCCGTAAGACTGCGTTTGGACCAATGCTGTATCGGGACAAAATTGAGCTCGAGCCCCTTGAATTCAACCCCTTGCCACCAGTCGAGCTCAACCGCGTCGGTGATGCCGTTGTCCGCGAGCCAGGCCTTGGTCCCCAGCCCCGCGAAAAAGCGCGGCGACCCGCCGGGTTGCGCGGCCAGGGCTTTGACGCTGGCGAGGTCAAGGTGGTCGTAATGGTCATGCGAGATCAGGACGACATCGATGTGGGGCAACTCGGCCAGCCCCGGCGTGGCCGCGACCACCCGCCTGGGGCCCGCGAACTGCACCGGCGAGGCGCGCTCGGAGAACTGGGGGTCGGTAAGCACGTTTACCCCGGCCGTCTGGAAAAGGACCGTCGAATGGCCGATCCAGGTCACCGTGGTATCCCGGCGGTTGGCGCGCAGGTAGGCGACATCGGGCCGGGCGGTTTCGAAGTGATAGCCGCCGGCCGGCTTTTTCGGCAGGCCTTCGCGCCACTGCTCCCATTTCCACTTCCAGAAGCCGGCCTTTTCCGGATGGGGATAGTTGTTGCGGAATCCCTCGGCGGTGCGATGCTGGCCGCTGCCGAGCGGAACGGAGGTGGCTGCGCACGCCGCGATGCACATGAATACGATCAGCAGGGGGCGTGGCGCGACATGGGCGCGCATTATAGATAGACTGCCCCGCATGCGCCGTCCGGTGCTTCACTTTTCCCACGCCAACGGCTTCCCCGCCCCGACCTACCGCAGCATGCTCGGGCTGCTGGAGGCGTACTTCCGCATAAGCTCGATCGCTGCCCTTGGCATGGACCCGCGCCATCCGCCGACCGAAGGGTGGCCGAACCTGACGCGGCAGGTCATCGAACACATCGAGCGTAGCCATTCGCAGCCCGTGGTCGGCGTGGGCCATTCGCTGGGCGGCTACCTGACTTTCATGGCGGCGGTGGCGCGGCCGGACCTGTTCAGTTCGATCATCCTGCTCGACGCGCCGATCATCGGCGCGATCAAGGCCCGCCTGCTCGGGGCGACCAAGCGCTTCGGCATCGTCGACCGCGTGACCCCCGCCGGCGCAACCCGCGAGCGTCGCGCCGAATGGTCGAGCCTGGCCGAGGCGGAGCACCATTTCCGCGGCAAGTCCCTGTTCCGCCATTTCGCGCCCGAAGCGCTGCGCGACTATGTGCGCTACGGGCTCGTGGACGACGGGACGAAATTGCGGCTCATGATCGACCCGGTGATCGAATACCAGATCTACAGGACCATCCCGCACGACCTCCACCGCCTGCTGCCAAATCTGAAGGTGCCCGCGGGCTTCATCGGCGGTGCGCAGTCCGACGTGGTCCGCCGCGTCGGCCTGTCGACGATGCGGCGCGCCGGGTTCTCGTTCCGCCGCGTGCAGGGCGGACACCTGTTCCCGCTCGAGCATCCCCGGGCGGCCGCCGATGCGATACGGGAGATGACCGCCAGGCTTTTGCCCTGATAAGCTTGCGCCCTCTTTTGAGGACGCTTCCATGGCAAAGATCCATACCCTCCGTGTCGAGCCGCTGACCGCGGCGATCAAGACGCTCGTGCGCGGGTTCGGCAGCGAGCCCCGCGAGGTCGACCTCGTGACCGATAACCTGATCCAGGCCAACCTGACCGGCCACGACTCGCACGGCATCGGCATGCTGCCGCGCTATTCGGAGGCCTTCGTCGAAGGCGGCCTCAAGGCGAATGCGCACGTGAAGACGACACTCGACGGCGGCGCCATGCTGCGCCTCGATGGGCAGGCGGGGTTCGGGCAGGTGATCGGCCATGAGGCGATGGAGCTCGGCATCTCGCGCGCGAAGCAGTTCGGCAGCTGCATCGTGGCGCTGGGCAACTCGCATCACCTGTGCCGGATCGGCGCGTGGGCCGAGATGGCCGTGGCGGCCAATCTGGTGTCGATCCACTTCACCAACGTGATCTCGCGGCCCATCGTCGCGCCCTACGGCGGCGGCGATGCGCGCTTCGGCACGAACCCGTTCACGGTCGGTATCCCGGTGCCGGGCGGCGAGCCGATCCTGCTCGACTTCGCCACCAGCGTTATGGCGCAGGGCAAGGCGCGCGTGGCCTATAACAAGGGCGAGAAGATGCCTGCGGGGCGCCTGATCGACGACAAGGGCAAGCCTACGACCGACCCGAAGTTCGCGGTGGTCGAGCCGCACGGTGCGATCGTCACTTTCGGCGAGCACAAGGGCTACGGCCTGGCGGTAGTCTGCGAACTGCTTGGCGGTGCACTTGCCGCGGGCATGGCCTGCCACGTGCCGGCTACCGGAGAAAAGCGCGTGCTGAACGGCATGCTCACGATCCTGTTCGATCCGGCGAAGCTTTCCAGCGGGGCGCTGTTCGGGTCGGAAATGAAAGCATTCATCGACTGGGTCAAGGCCTCGCCGCCGCAGCCCGGATTCGACAAGGTCCGCATTGCGGGCGAGCCCGAGCGCGAGATGCGCGCCAGGCGCTTGGCCGAAGGCATCCCGGTCGACGAGACAAGCTGGGCAGACATTCTCAAAGCTGCCGAGCGGCTGAAAGTGAATCCCGCCGAGATCAACCGGCTGGCGGGGCTCTAAAACAGGGACAGGCCACGTTTTCGGCCTGCGGTTAGCTTTTCCATTTTTCGCAACTCAATTGACGTGTAGGCCGCGCCCACGCTAGAGGTTAATGGAATAAAGTTTCTCTTTTAGATCGATCGGACTGGCCTCGATCGAACGCGCGGCGATACGCACTGCGATCCTGATTTACCGGCTGACGCGGCCGTAACCCCGGGATTGCCGCCTCCGCTGGCGGATGTGCCGGATAAGCGGATAGATGAGCGAGATCGCGCCGAGCAGCATCGTTGCGCCGGCGATCGGCCGGGTGAAGAAAACCGTCCAGTCGTTCTGGTAGCTCAGCATGCTGGTCATGAAGGCATTTTCGGCCTGCGCTCCCAGGATGCAGCCCAGCACCATCGGCGCGATCGGGAACCTGTATCGCTCGAACAGAAACCCCACGATCCCGAACGCAACGATCATCCACAGGTCGGTGATGTTGTTGCGCGCCGCAAAGGCCCCGATGAAGCAGAACAACACCACGAACGCCGAGGTGATCGCCTCCGGCAGGTAGAGGACCTTGATCAGCAGCTTGATTGCGAAGTAGCCCAGCAGGCACATGCCGATCACGCTGAGCAGCAGCGAGCCGAAGATAGTGTTGACCAGGTCGGCGTTCTTGATGAACACCTGCGGCCCCGGCTGCATGCCATGCAGCAGGAAAGCCCCGAGGATGACAGCGGTGGCGCCGCTGCCGGGGATGCCGAGAGTCAGCAACGGCACCATGTGCCCCGCCACGGTCGCGGTCGAGGCGGTTTGCGGCGCGACGATGCCCTCGGCGATGCCGGATCCGAGCTTTGCCCTGTTGCGGCCGTATTGCCCCTCCGTCCCGTAAGCGACGAATGAGGCAATGGTCGCTCCAGCGCCCGGGATCACGCCGAGAACGATCCCAAGCGCGGTGCTGCGCGCCAGCGTCGCCCGGATATCCCACGCCTCGCGCACGGTAGGGAATTGGGTCGCGATCCTGCCGCTCGTTCCCACAGGCGCCGTCTGGAACCCCTGCCCGAGCCGCGTGAGCACTTCGCCCAGGCCGTACGCGCCGACCATGACAGTCAGGTACTCGATGCCGTCGGTGAGCATCGGGATCCCGAAGGTGAATCTCTCCGCGCCGTAGATCCCGTCCACCCCGACTGTAGCGATCGCGAGGCCGAGGAACAGGCTGATGAACGCATTGACGATCGAGCCGCCGCCAAGCGACACCACCGAGGTCAGCCCGAACAGGATCAACGCGAAGTACTCGGGCGAGTCGAATTTCAGCGCAAACGAGGCGAACGAGTGGGCCATCAGCACGGCGGCTGCGATGGAGACCAGCCCGCCGACAAGCGCCGCGAAAAGTGTCCAGCCCAGGGCCCGTGCCGGTGCGCCGTTGCGGGCCATGGCATAGCCGTCGAGCAGCAGGGGCACGTCGAGAGGCTCGCCCGGTATGCGGAACAGGATGGAGGTAAACGCGCCACCGTAGGTTCCCGACATGTACATCGCGGTGAGCAGGATGATCGAAGGGGCGATCGGCATGCCGTAGGTAAACGGGAGCACCAGCACGAGTCCCATCACCGCGGTGAGGCCGGGAAGCACGGCGACCAGCATGCCCGCGATCAGCCCGGCCACCAGTGCGATGAAATTGAGGGGCACGAAGCAACTGGCGATGCCGCCCGCAAACTGCTGGAGGATGTCCATCGGGCTACCGGATGCCCATCGCGCGCATCAACAGGATCGAAAGCTGCCCGAAAATGCCGACGCCGAGCGGCAACGACACGTAGACGACCTTCATGAACATGAGCATGAAAGCGAGGCTGCCGGCCACGCCGAGCAGCAGCGTGATCCCGGTGCGCCGATAGCCGCCCACGCGGATGAAGGCGCACAGGAAAAGCGCAGTGCAAAGGAAGAAGCCGAGCTTGTCGATCGCAAGGGCGTAGGCGACGGTCAGCCCGGCGCCGACGGCCAGCCGCCAGGGGTGGGACGAGGCCTGTTCCTGCCCGGCCGGCGGTTGATCGGACGGCGTTTCACCGATGATGCTCTCGAGGACGCCGCCGATTTCATGCTTCTCCCCGGAGAAAAGCAGGTTCTTTGCGATTTCGTAAGCGCAGGCGGCCATCGCAAGGACGAGGACCGCCTTTGGCCACACGTCGGGGCCGATCCGGTTCCCGGGCGCGGTAAAGTCGATCTGCGTTGCGCGGTAGTAGAGGAATCCGGCGATGAGGAGGACGATGAAGTACGGAACCTGCTTGCCGAGCCGCTCGATCACGCCGTCACTGCTTCGTCTTCAGCCCGGCGCTCGTGGCTTCCTTCCTCACCTGGTCGAGCATCTTCTGCAGGTATTGGCGCGCCTCCGAGGCGGGCACGAAGCTGTCGGGCGCGGCGTACTCGTCCTTGAGGTAGGCCTGGTATTCGGGCGTCTTCGACAATTTGGTGAGCGCATCCGAAATGACCTTGACCCGCTGCGGGTCGGTCCCGGCTTTCATGTAAACCCACCTCACTTGCGGGGTGACCACGTCGTAGCCGAGCTCCTTCGCGGTGGGAACGTCCTTGTAAGCCGGGAAGCGCCCATCGGTGAAAGACAGCAACGGCCGCATCTGCTTGTTGCTCAGGTAGTTCTTGATGTCGCCGGCCTGTTCGTAGAGCAGGTCGTTGTGGCCGCCCAGGATCGAGACGTACCGCTCGCTCGGGTTCGCAAACGGCACCGCCACCAGCTTGATGCCCTTCGAGATCAGGTAGTTGATGTGGATCTCGTCGATGATGCCGTAGCCCGCGATGAGGATCTTGATCGTATTGGGCTTGGCGCGCGCCTCTTTCTCGACGTCGGCCCAGGTCTTGAAGCGGCTCCCCTCGGCGACGAAGATCGCGCCGGACTGGTTGATGGCCATCGCCACCGGCACGAAGTCGTCGAGCTTCCACTTTGCGGTCGGGCTCCCGATCACCACGTAGTAGTCGCCGCTCACGCCGAGCGAATAGCCGTCGGCCGGGTTGAGCAGGAGCTTCTGCACGCCGGTGACCCCGGAGGCGCCAGGGGCGTTAACCACCGGGAACGAAGTCTTCAACTCGCCTTCGAGAAACCTGGCCAGCATGCGCGCTGTCTGGTCAGAGCCGCCGCCCGGGCCCCACGGCACGATCACCTCGACCGGGCGCGACGGGTACTTTTCCTGGGCGAATGCGGCTCCGCCAGCCAATGCGAGCGTCAGGCTCGCTGCAGCCATGCCGAGGCTTGCTCGTTGTGCTCGTGTCATCTTGGATCCCTCTCTTTATAGCCGGTGGGCGGCGGGGCTATGCCGAAGCCGTCTCCCGCGCTTTTGCGTATACCGGCTTGTCGCCGGCAAGCTGGGTGCGATGCATGATTCGGCGTTGCGAGCCGTCGAACGAATTGCGCCGGTGCATTACGCAGCGGTTGTCCCACAAGACGAGGTCCCCCAGCTGCCATTCCTGGTACCAGGCGTATTCGGGCTTGGTGGCGTGAGCCCACAACTCGTCCAGCAGGGCTTCGCTCTCCTCCAGCTCGAGGCCCATGATGTAAGCGTTCAGCCGCCGCCCCAGGAACAGCGCGTCGCGGCCGGTCACCGGGTGCGTGCGGACCATCGGGTGCACGGCGCCCGGCGCATCGCGCGGCGTCGTGTTTTCCGGCTGGCCCCGGCGCAACCCACCGACGCTGTTGCGGCTGATGTCGTGCTTGCACTGCAGGCCTTCGACGCGCTTTTTAAGGCCGGCCGGCAGGTTCTCGTAGGCGAGGTACATGTTGCAGAAGCCGGTCTCGCCGCCGGTCGGGGGAATTTCCAGCGCATAGAGCGCGCTCGCCATCGGCGGCAGCTCGTTGTACGACATGTCGGTGTGCCACAACGCCTCCGAATTGCCCAGGTCGCCGATCGGCTTGCCATTCATAACCACGTTCGAGATCACGGTGACGAAATCGCTCTTGACCGTCACCACAGTGCCGGCGGTGTACAGCGGCGCGCGGTCGAGGACTCCAAGGCGCGCGGAAAACCGCTCGAGTTCCGGATCGCTAAGCTTCTGTCCGCGAAAACGAAGCACAAGATTCCGGGACCATGCGTCCAGGATCGCCTCGAAGCTGGCTGCGTCGATGTCGTCGGCAAGATTCACGCCGCGGATGTCGGCGCCGAGCGCCTTGCCTGAGGGAACTACGGAAATTGCAGTCATCGGATTCTCCGTTTTCAAGAGACGACTCTTGCTTCGAATTGGTAGCGCTCCAGTTTCGCCTCGTCGAGGGCCACGCCCAGCCCTGGCCCGCCGGGAAGCGCGATGCTCCCCACGCTAAGGTCGAGCTTGCGGGTGACGATATCGTCCGAGGTCTTGAGCGGTCCGACGCATTCCAGGCCGTCCATGACGTTGAGCGAAGTCGCGGCGAGCATGATCTCGGCCATCGTATTCACCCCGAGCCCGAAGCCGTGCCCGAGCACGCAACGGATGCCCGCCGCCTCGGCCGTCGCAATCATTCGTCGCGTGTGGACCATGCCGCCCTGTTTCATCACCTTCACCTTGACGATGTCGGCCGCGCCGGCCTGGATGATGCGGATCAGGCTGGCATGATCGAGCACCGATTCGTCGGCCATGATCGGGATGCCGCCAGATTCGCGCCGCACCCGCGCCATGCCGGCAATGTCGTCGGCCGGTACCGGTTGCTCGAACAACTGCAGGTCGAATGGCGACATCATATGCGCCAGCCTGACCGATGTGTCGGCGTCGTAGCCCGCGTTGGCATCGATCCGCAGTGCGAAACGGGGACCCACTGCTTCGCGCACCGCCTTGACGCGATCCCGGTCCGCTTCGATTCCGCCGCCGACCTTGATCTTTGCCGAGCGGAACCCGCGCTTCTGCCAGCCGGCGGTCTCGGCCGCGGCTTTGTCCGGCGGCAGGATCCCGATCCAGGCATTGAACAGCAGGGTATCCCTGACTGCGCCGCCGAGGTACGTGTACACCGGTATGCCCAGCGCGCGCGCGGTCAGGTCGACGCAGGCCATTTCGATGGCCGCCTTGGCATCGAGGAAGTTCGGCGCGGCCGCCTCGATTTGCTGCAGCACGACATGAATGTTCGAGGGGTCGAGGCCCATCACCTTCGGCGCAAAGATCGTTTCGAGGGCTCGGAGTGTCTGCTCTATGCTTTCCTCGGAATAGCCGGGGACTGGGTCGACGTTGCCCAGGCCGATCGCGCCGCCCTCTGCGGTGATACGGACGATGGCGCTCCTCTGGATGGAATTGCTGCCCTTCGAGATCGCGAAGTCGCCGATCAACGGGACGGACACGCCGAATATTTCCACGCGCTCGATCTTCATGCTCAGTCCACGATAAAGAGCTTTGCGCCATCGCGGGTCCGCGAGCGGTGAGGCTCGGCGCCATCGGCCACCTGGTAGCTCATGCCTGGTTTCAGCACGAATTTGCGGCCGTCGGCTAGCTCGGTCTCCAGCTCGCCATCGACGCAGAGCAGGATGTGCCCCTTCGAACACCAGTGGTCGGCGAGGTAGCCCGGGGTGTACTCGACCATGCGCACGCGGATCTTGCCGAAGTTGCGCGTGCGCCAGTAGGCCATGCCGCTGTCGCCCTTGTGCTCGGTGCTCTCGACACCCGACCAGTCGGTGGTGCCAAACGGGATGTCTTTCATGTCCATCGGGCAGTACTCCTTCAGTCGTCTGCGATCGTATTGCGCAGGACCCCCACGCCGCTGACTTCAACTTCCACCACATCGCCGGGCTTCATCCAGACCGGCGGATCGCGGCGCGCCCCGACCCCGCCGGGCGTGCCGCTCACGATCACGTCCCCGGGAGCGAGCGGCACCCATGTCGACAGGTGCGCGATCAGCCTGGGGATCGAATGCACCATCAGCGCGGTCGTCGTGTGCTGCATCTCGACCCCGTTGAGGCGCGTGATCAGCGTGAGTTCGGTTTCGGCCGGAATTTCATCGGCCGTCACCATCCAGGGCCCGAACCCGCCGGTCGCGGCGAAATTCTTGCCCGCGGTCCACTGCGTGGTCGCCCACTGCCAGTCGCGCACCGAACCGTCGTTGTAACAGCTGTAGCCCGCAATGTGGTCCCACGAATCCTTTTCGCTGATGCGCCGGCCGCCTTTGCCGATGATGACCGCGATCTCGCCCTCGAAGTCGAGCTTGGTCGATTCGCGCGGCCGCAGTATGGGCTGGTCGTGGCCGACCTGGGATTCGGGAAAGCGCACGAACACTGCGGGTGCCTCCGTCTTCTCGCGCTTGGTCTCCTGGCGGTGGTCCTCGTAGTTGAGGCCGATGCAGAAGATCTTGCCGGGATTGGGGATCGTCGCCAGCAGCCTGACTTCCGCAAGCCTGAGGTCCGCCTTCTGTCCGGCACCCGCTTTGCGCGCGACCTCCATCCCTTCGTGCGCAATCAACGTCTTGATGTCCGGAAAGCGCGCGCCGATGCGGCGCGACAAGTCGATGATGCCGTCGGCCTCGACGATTCCGTAACAGGCGGCGTTCTGGTGCATGTAGCTGGCGAGTTTCACGTGCTTTCCCTATGAGGCGAGGCCGCCAGCATACAATGAGTCGATGACTTCGAGCGCCGACGAAACCTTCGCCCAGGGCGCGCGCGCCGGAGTGCCCGTCGTGCTCGGCTATCTCGGCATAGGCGTTGCGGCAGGCGTGGTCGAGCGCGCGGCAGGGTTCTCGTATGCCGAAATCCTGCTCCTTTCGATGGTGCTCTATGCGGGATCGGCGCAGTTCGTGCTGACGAGCATGGTTGCGCTCGCCAGCCCGCTCTCGGCGATCGTGCTGACCGTGTTTTTCGTGAACTTGCGCCACCTTCTGCTGGCCGCGGCGCTGGTGCCTTCCCTGCGCAGGCTGCCCGCGTGGAAAAGTGCGTTGCTCGGCTTGCAGCTTACCGACGAGACGTTCGTGGTGGCTGCGGCCCGCTTCGCCAGGCAGCCACCGACGCGAGCTGCATGGATGGCGGGGTTGAACCTCGCTGCGTATTCCACCTGGGCCCTGGCCAACCTGGCTGGCGCAGTTTTCTCTGCGCAGTTTGCAGGCTCGGCCGTCGGCATCAAAGTGCTCGGTTTTGCGTTGCCCTGCATGTTCGCTGGCCTGCTGGTCCTGCAGCTGGTGGCGCGGCCGCGCGTCCGCGTGAGGCTCGCGGTGGCCCTCCTTGGCGCCGCGATTGCGGTGGTCGTGCAGTCGACGCAGCCCGGGCCCTGGGCGGTGATAGTCGCAACCCTCGTTGGCGCGACGCTTGGCCTGGTCCTGGAAAGATGGACGTCCGCCCCGAAATCCTCGCGCTGATCCTCGCCTGCGCGGCGGTCACTGCGCTGCCGCGCGTGCTGCCGCTCGTCCTGTTGTCGAAGATCGAGCTGCCGCGCTGGTTGCTGGCCTGGCTCGCTTACGTGCCGGTGGCAGTGCTTGCGGCGCTCCTTGCGATCGAGGTGCTTATCGTGGACAGCAAGCCGTTGCTCACGGCCGCCAATTCGTCCCTCCTGGCAATCGTGCCCGCCCTTGCGGTCGCCGCCGCGACGCGCAGCCTGATCGCGACGGTGCTGGTTGGCGTGGCGGCATACGGCCTTTTCGCCTAGATCATCTTCCTGCGCTTCTCGCGCAGCAGCTCTTCGATTCCCTTGATGTTGGTCTCGACGTTGCCCATGTTGGGGTTTACCGCAAGCGCGCGCCGGTAATACTCGAGCGACTTCTCGTAATCCTCCAGCTGGAAATAAATCTGCCCGTAGCCGGACAGCGCGCCGAAATGCTGCGGGTTGCGCTTGATCACTTCGGCGCAGTCGGCGAGCGATTTGCGCAAGTCGCCGGCCAGAAAATAGGCCGTCGCGCGCTTGTTCCAGCCTTCGGCGAACGCGGGCTTGCGCTGGATCACCTTGCTGAAGGCCTGGATGGCTTCCTTGAACTGGCCCGCAGCCATTTGCCGGATGCCGTCCCTCAGCAGCCGGTCGGTTTCGGGATCGCCCGAGCGGCTCCAGACCTGCCAGAGCCCGGCTTCGGCCAGCTCGCGCACGAAAGGACTGTCGTCGGACAGCCGTTTCACCAGCAGGGGCGCGTCCGCGGCAAGACCCTCGCGCGCGAAAAGGGTCACCGCAGCTGCGCGCTGGCGGGAGTCGGCACTGTCGAGTGCCGCCAACGCTTCGGCGCGCCCCCCGAATTCAGGGAATACTGGCTGCCCATGCGCTGTTAAGGACAAGCAGGCAGCGACAATCAGGCATAGAACCCGGCGCAAACGGGCGAAACCTGACCTGGGTCTTGCATCCGCTTTCGGGCTGCTGCCGTACATGATCGCGAGATTACAACGGAGGATGAGCATGTTTGAGACAGTGAATGCAAAAAAAGTACCCAGCGTTCTGATGGTAGCTCTTTTCGCGGCGGCTTCGGCCGTTTCGACGGTCCATGCCGCAGGAGACGCGGGCGGCGGCAGCCGCACCTGGGCAACCGACCCCGTCCTCGAGCAGATGCAGGGCTATACCTCCAGAAAGGATTGGCAGGGCGCAGCGGCCTTCATGAAGACCGCGGTCGAGCGCAACCCCGGCAGCGCGGACTACAACAACCTTTATGCCTACACGATGCGCAAGGGCCCCAACCCGAACATGGAGCTGGTGTTCAAGCACTACAACGAAGCGTTGCGCATCGATCCGAACCATCGCGGCGCGCACGAATATATCGGCGAGGCCTACCTGATGATGAACAATCCGGCCAAAGCGAAAGAACATCTCGCCACGCTCGACCGGCTCTGCACCTTCGGCTGCGAGGAGTTTGGCGACCTCAAGAAGGCGATCGCCGAGTACGAGGCGAAGAAGAAATAGGCTCGCCCTGATCGCGGCGGATGCGGGTGCCGGTCTGGCCCGCGAGGGCGCGGCCAATGTTTTCCGGGTTGGTGATCAGGCCTTCCGTGCCGCCGCCTTCGAGGTACTCGATGATCGCCATGATCTTCGGTCCCATGCTGCCTTTGTCGAACTGATCCTCGGCATGCAGCTTTTTCGCATCGGCAAGCGTCATCCGGTCGAGCCACTCCTGCCGCGGCGTGTTGAAATTGATCGCGACCTTCTCGACCCCGGTCGACACCAGCAGCAGGTCGGCGCGCATGTCGCGCGCCAGCAGGCTGGAAGCGAAGTCCTTGTCGATCACGGCTTCGACCCCCATCAGGTCGCCGGCCTCATCCTCGATGACCGGGATGCCGCCGCCGCCACAGGCGATCACCAGGTAGCCGGCGTCAGCGAGGAAGCGGATTTCGTCCAGCTCGACGATCGCCTTCGGCCGCGGTGAGGGCACCACGCGCCGCCAGCCGCGGCCGGCGTCTTCTTTCACGGTCCATCCCTGCTCGGCCGCGATCCGTTTCGCCGTGGCCTCGTCGAAGTGCGAGCCGATCGGTTTGGTCGGATTGGAGAACGCCGGATCTTTGCGGTCGACCAGCGTCTGGGTGACTACGGCGATGGGTTTGCGCGCGATCCCGCGCCGCCGGAATTCGTTGCGGAACGCGCGATCGAACATGTAGCCGATCGCACCCTGGATGTCAGCGCCGGCGTAGTCCATGGGGACCGGCGTGACCTCTTTGATGGACAGTTCCGAGCGCCTCAGGATGAAGCCCACCTGCGGCCCGTTGCCGTGGGTGAGCACCACGTTCCAACCGGCCTGGATCATCTGCGCGACATAGCCGGCAGTCATCGCTGCTGCCGCGTACTGGTCGGGGATGGACTGGTGGGCCTTGTCGATGATCAGGGCATTGCCGCCTACCGCTACCACTGCGAGCTTGGCCATTGACCGGTCCTCCGTTAGCGCATCGCGCCCAGTTTTTTGTCCAAAGCGACGATCGCCTGGACAAAGCATGCGAGCGGTGCGTGCGTCACCCCCGCTCCGATCTGGCCGATACCCGCTTCGCGGTGGGCGATGCCGGTGTTGATCACCGGAAGGATGCCGGTATCGACCACCTTGCGGATGTCGATGCCCGCCGGCGTGCCGCCGAAGTTGAGCGCGGGCAGCGTGAACGCGGAGTTGCGTCCCAGCGTGATGTGCGTCATCGCCATCGTGTTGGCGATCGCGTCGGCGGGGGTGCCGCCGACGAATTTCACGATTGCCGGCGCGGCGGCCATGGCAAAGCCGCCCAACCCGGCGGTTTCGGTGATTGCGCTGTCGCCAAGATCGGCTGCGGCATCCGCCTTGCTGTAGCCGGGAAAGTAGAGTCCATCCACCACCGGGGCTGGAAAGGTGAACCAGGCATCGCCCGTTCCGCTCGCGCGCACGCCGAAATCGACGCCGTTGCGGCACATCACGGTCGCCATGCTGCTGCCTTCAACGCCGGCGGCCGCATCGAGCATCGCTTTGCTTGCCGCCATCGAAAGGTTTAGGAAGAAGTGGTCGTTGCCGGCAATGAATTCGACCGCGGCGGCGATGTCGGCCGCGGGCGCTCCCGATTTGAGCAGTGCCGGCACGAGACGCTTGAGCAGCAGCCCCGAGGCGGCGGCATTGCGATTGTGGATCTCGTCGCCCATGTGCAGCGCCTGGGCCATCAGCGGTTTGAGATCCAGCGTACCGAGCACCTTGAGTCCGGCTGCAAGCACCGGCGCGAGTGTCTTGCCCATCCACTGCAGGCGTGCAATCACTTCCGGGCCGTTGGCCCCGAAGCGCAGCACTTTGCCCAGCCCTTCGTTCAGGTTGCTGTACGCCCGGTTGCCACGGCTCGAGTTCCGAATGATCCACACCGGCATCGAAGGGCTGATGATGCCGGCCATCGGTCCGACGGCAGAATGGTGGTGGCACGGCGCAAAGCGAACCTCGCCGCTCTCTGCGAGAGCGCGGGCACGCCCGGCGTCCTTGGCCCAGTCTTCATAGAGGATCGCGCCGACGATGGCGCCCTGCATCGGGCCGCACATGCGTTGCCACTCGATCGGCGGACCCGCGTGCAGCAGCATCCGGTCCTGCAGGCCGGGCACGGTCTCCCCCGCGATGCCGATGCCTTCGAGCACGGGCTGGGCGCTCGCATAGGCGTCGAAAGCCACCTTGTTCGCGGCTTCGACTTTTGGATCGCGCACGAGGCGCGCGAGCGCAGCACCGGCTGCAACGTCGCCTTGCGCCGGCGGCGTCCATTCGAGCTGGGTCACGCCCGCGCCCGAATTGCGCACGGCTTCGGCGAAGGAAGCGATGCCGGCATTGACGACATGGAGGTCGCCATCGAACAAACTCATCGCGCGCCTCGCGTGGCGGGGCGGCCTCGCGGCGCGGCACGGCCCCGGGCGGCAATGGCCGCTGCGAACCGCACGGCTTGCGCATTGCTCGACGCGAGCAGCATCCCGGCCTTGGCGAATTCGCGTTCCTGCCGCGCGAGATCCTGCGGATCGGCGGACGTGCCGCACACGAATCCGACGAAGGCGACGCGCTGCCTTTTCTTCGCCGCGCGCGATCGGGCAGCCACGATGACTGGCACCATCTCGGCGGCAGGGTCGACGTGCGCGCCGTAGCCCAGCACCACATCCAAGAGGATCACGGCCACCTGCGGGTCGGCCGCCTCCTTCAAGATGCGCTCGTTGCGCAAGCGGTGGTCGATCATCGGATGCGGCCGCCCGCGCGTGAACACGTCATCGCCCAGATCCACTACCGTGTGGCCGCTGCTCTGCCACGGGTCCTCGATGGCGTTGGCCGGGCGCACCGGCGTGTTCGATCGCACGTCGCCAAGCGCCTCGCTCAAGAGCAGCGATGCCTCGTAGCAAAACGTCCCGCCGCTGTAGAGCCCGCGCACGTATCGCTGCCCGGCGGCAAGCCGGAACGCGGGCGCTTTGCCGGCGACGCGGCGAACGGGGGGCTTGTTTCCCTTTGCTAGCGCGACCGCGGCCCGCGCCGCATCCTCGAGCGTCTTGACCGGGTGCAGGTTGCGGCCAGCAATCGACTTGGGATCGGCGCCGACGAAGTTGACGACCACCGGTTTGCCGACCTTGGACGCGGCTGCGAGCACGCGCTTGGCCACTTCGGGCGAAGGGGGCTTCGAGATCAGCACGATGACCTTGGTTTGCGGGTCGCGGCCGAGCGCCGCGATGCCAGCGAGCATGGTGATGCCGCCTACGCTTGCGTGCAAGTCGTGCCCGCCGGTGCCGATCGCCTGCGAAATGCCCAGGCCCATCCGGTCCACCAGGCAGGTGACCTGCTGCAATCCGGTGCCCGAGGCCCCTACGCATCCGATGCTGCCGCGGCGCACGACGTTGGCAAATGCAAGCGGCACGCCATTGACGATCGCCGTGCCGCAATCCGGGCCCATGACCAGGAGACCCCGCTCCCGCGCGAGCGTCTTCAGCGCAATCTCGTCCTCCACGCTGACGTTGTCGCTGAACAGCATCACGTTCAGGCCCAGGCGCAACGCCTTCATCGCCTCGGCGGCCGCATAGTCACCCGGCGTGGAGATCAGAGCCAGGTTCGCCGCCGGCGCGGCGGCGAGAGCCATCTCGAACGAGCGCGGCGCGATTGCCGCCGGCGAACCGTCTCCCGAGTCGGCGCGGGGCTCTTCATGCAGCATGCGCCCGGCCTGGGCAATCGCCGCGGCGAGCGCCGTTGCGCTTTTTGCCTGCACGGCTACGAGCAGGTCGTTAGGGCTGGCGTCGAGTTTTTCCCGCAGGAGGCCCGCGTCGCGCAGCAACCCGAGGTTGGCGCTCGAGGCCATGATCACCGAGACCTGCTCCACGCCGGCGAGCTTGCCAAGGGCGCTCGAGAGCTGCATCAGCGATACCGAATCGCGGTAGAAGTTCGGCATCAGCCTGGTCGCGTGCGGCATGCTTCGGCTTCCTGTCTTGTATACAATGTTGTATGCTGTTCGCAAATTGTACTTGAGTTGGGCCGCACCGCAATGCTGCTACCGGGAGACAGTCTCGATCTTCGAACGCTCGGCCGGCGGCTGCGCGGCAGTGAGCTGAGGCCCGCCGCGCTGGTCGAAGGCATCCTCGCGCGCATCGCGGCGCGCGGCGCGGACAAGGTGTGGATCAACGTGCTGCCGCGCGAGGCGCTCATGCAGCGGGCCGCGGAGCTGGAAAGCCGCGGTCCCGCCGGCCTGCCGCTCTACGGCATTCCTTTTGCGATCAAGGACAACATCGACCTTGCCGGTCACCCCACCACCGCCGCGTGCCCCGACTTCGCATTTGTTCCGGCATCGAGCGCGCCGGTGGTACAGGCCCTGCTCGATGCCGGCGCGATTGCCGTCGGCAAGACCAACCTCGACCAGTTCGCCGCCGGCCTGGTCGGAACGCGCTCGCCCTACGGCGTGTGCGAAAACACGTTCAATCCGAAGTATGTTTCGGGCGGCTCGAGTTCCGGTTCGGCCGTCGCGGTGGCGGCGGGCCTGGCGAGTTTTCGCTCGGCACCGACACTGCGGGGTCGGGCCGGGTCCCGGCGGCATTCAACAACCTGGTCGGGCTGAAGCCGACCTGCGGCCTGCTCAGCGCGCGTGGGGTGGTGCCGGCGTGCCGGTCGCTCGACTGCATTTCGATCTTCGCGCTGACGGGCGAAGACGCAGCCCAGGTGCTCGGCGTGGCCGCGCGTTTCGATCCGGGCGACGCGTATTCCCGCCGCCAGCCGCGCTCGGCGGACAGTTTGCCGGCCTCCCTCGCAGGATGCAGGCTGGGGGTGCCGCGCGCCGGGCAGCTCGAGTTTTTTGGCAATGCAGGCGCCGCGCGGGTGTTCGCCCAAGCGGTGGCGAAGCTCGAAGAGCGGGGTGCCACGCGGGTCGAGATCGACCTGGCCCCGTTCCTCGAAGCGGCCCGTTTGCTCTACGAAGGCCCATGGGTGGCCGAGCGCTATGTCGCCATCCGCGATTTTCTTGCGGCGCACCCCGGGTCCCTGCATCCGGTAACGCGGCAGATCATCTCCGCTGGGGCCACACCCTCGGCCGCGGAATGCTTCACGGCCCAATATCGCCTCAAGGAGCTGATTCGCAGTGCCGAATCCGCCTGGGAACAGGCCGACCTCATCGTTACCCCGACCGCGGGGACGATCTACACCATCGAGGAAGTGAACGCCGACCCGATCCGCCTCAACAGCAACCTCGGCACCTATACGAATTTCATGAATCTGATGGATCTCGCTGCGATCGCGGTTCCTGCAGGCTTCCTGCCCGACGGACTGCCGTTCGGCATCACGCTGTTCGCCGGTGCATTCACCGATGCCGGCCTGTGCAGGATCGGCGCCGAAGCGCAGCGCGCCCTGGTGGATAGCATGGGCGCCACCGGCATCGAGATTCCGCCCGAAGCGGACGAATCGCCGCTCCGAAGGCCGGCGAAGACGATGGTTCGTGTCGCCGTGTGCGGCGCGCATATGTCCGGGCTCCCCCTCAACCACCAGCTGACCGAACGCGGCGGCGTGCTCGAGCGCCGCTGCCGGAGCGCAGCGCTCTACCGATTGTTCGCGCTCACCGGCTTCAAGCCGCCGCGTCCGGGCATGCTGCGCGCCGGAGACGGTGGCGGGGCCACGATCGAGGTCGAGGTATGGCGTGTGCCCACGGAGGCGTTCGGCAGCTTCGTCGACGGCATCCCGGCGCCGCTGGGCATCGGCACGGTCGAACTCGAGGACGGCGATACCCTGCGCGGGTTCGTGTGCGAATCGTATGCGGTGGCAGGGGCGGAGGAGATCACGCAGTTGGGCAGCTGGAGGAGGTACGTAGAACTACACGCGTAACACCACAGGAGGAGGACCGACATGAGCGAAAGCACCGCAGCGCCGGTACAGGCAGCGCAGGCAGACCGCGGATTCACAAAGCTCGACCTGCAGCTCGAGGACTACCCGGGGCCGGTGAAGACCGCCCTGTTCGGCATCCAGCACGTGCTGGTGATGTTCACCGCGATGGTGGGGGGGCCGCTGATCGTCGCGCGGCTGCTCAACCTCACGCCCGAAGTGCGCATCGAGATGGTGACCGGAACCATGATCGGCTGCGGGATCGCCACCATGGTATCGGCGCTCGGGTTGGGCTTCATCGGCCCGCGCTTGCCGATCGT
>JBBQNG010000026.1:0-26425 GCA_038329645.1 Burkholderiales bacterium | reverse complement strand
GTGGAATCCAGCAAACGGCGCCGTCAGCTGTGGAAATTTACCCGACGCCTCCCAGTCGAACCGCCCCGAATCGACGATAACGCCGCCGATCGCGGTCCCGTGGCCGCCAAGGAATTTGGTCGCCGAGTGGTAAAGCAGGTCGGCGCCCAGCAAGAAAGGTTGCATGAGGTAAGGCGTGGTGAACGTCGAATCGACCAGGAGGGGAACCTGGTTGTCGTGGGCAATCCGCGACACTGCGGGGATGTCGAGCACATCGAGGCCGGGATTGCCGAGCGTCTCGCCAAACAGCAGCCGCGTGTTCGGGCGGACAGCCGCTTGCCATGCAGACAGGTCGCGCGGGTCGACGAAAGTGGTTTCTATCCCGAACCTTTTGAGCGTGTATCCCAGCAGGTTGTGCGAGCCGCCGTACAGGGAGTTCGACGCGACCACATGGTGACCGGCGTCCAGTATCGTCGCCACCGCAAGGTGGAGCGCGGCCTGTCCGCTTGCCACCGCAATCGCGCCTACTCCCCCTTCGAGGGCGGCCACCCGCTCCTCCAGGACCGCGACCGTCGGGTTCGAAATGCGCGAATAGACGTGACCCGCGCGCTCCATGTTGAAAAGCGATGCCGCATGGTCGGAATCGCGGAACACGTACGAGGTGGTCTGGTAGATCGGGACCGCGCGACTGCCGGTAGTCGGGTCCGGCGACTGGCCGGCGTGCAGCGAGAGCGTGTCGAAGCCGGGATATTTCGGGCCTGCCATGGGTCCCCCAAACGAAAGCGCCCCCGGGCGGGGGCGCGGTCAGGCAAAAAGCTTCTAGTGCAGGTTCTTGCGGTTCGGCGTGCGCGTGTAGGTCTCGAACGCACGTTCCGGCTTCCTGGGCTGGTTTTCCTTTTCCTTCCAGTCGCGGTCGAACAGGTCGTTGACCACCACCAGCGCTTCGTCGACCCTCGATTTCTCGAACTGCCGGCCGAGCATGGCGCTCACGTCCTCGATCATGCAGCGGCGCTGCGCCTCGTGGATGGCCTGGGCCGTGGGCCCGACAAACAGCAACTGCCCTTCCTGCTCGCCGCTGTCCTGGTAGATGGTCACGTCCACTTCCACAGCCTCTTCGGCATAGGGCCCCAGCGTTTCGAGGGCGGCTTCGAGGACCTTCTGGAAGGTGCGGCCGATCTCGCCAGTCCAGCACAAGTACAGCATGCGGTTCGGCTCGTCGTATTCGATCCCAGGCTCTTCGGGCTCGAGGCTTTTGACGTCCTCAATGCTGTCGGCGTCCAGGTAGTCGAGCCAGGGCGACAGCGCCATTTCGAGCTGCTTGCGCGCTACGCCTTCGAGTATCGGGATGTCTGCGTGGACGTGGACTTCCATGCGCATGGCAGCGTCCTCGTATGGGGGGAAAAGTGGATGTGAATTCTATCACGCGGCCCCAGGACGGCCCTCCGGTCAACCCTTGGCGCAACCACACGTTCATAACCTGCCGCCCTACCTTTTGGTGCGGCGAGGCGGACGCAGGGCACAAACATTGCTTGGATTCGAGCAGTAATCCCAGCAAGCCGCCATTCAGAGGAGTTATGTAATGAATGCCATGAATGTCTTATACGACAGCAAGCATTTTTACATGGCCGAATTCCCGGGCTGCGAGGGTATCGAACTGGTGGACAAGTCTTCCGGCCGGGTCGGCTTCCTCGAGGGCGACGTGGCGCTCAAGCTGCGCGCGTCGATGCTGCACCTGTTTTCGGACAGCCCGACGATCGAATCGGTCGACGAATTCCTCGAGGCCTACGACGCGCTCCTCAATAACCCGGTCGTTTTGCACTAAAACGGCGTAGCGCGCCGGATTTCGCTTAGCATGGGCGCCGCTTCAAGGCGCCCATGATCCACAATCGCGTAATTCCCGACTATCGCGGCAACGGCCTGCTCAACCTCATTGCCAGCTGCGCGATGTCGCGGGGCGGCGCTTCCGGGCACGCCCCGCTCGACCTCCTGCCGCCTTCGAGCATCGAAGGCGCGCTCAACGTGCTGCTCTTGCTCATTGACGGATTGGGCTACAACTACCTGACGAGCCACGCTGCCGGTGGGGCCATTGGTTCCCACCTGAAGGACCGCATGACTTCCGTCTTTCCGTCGACTACTGCAAGCGCGATCACCACTACGTTTACCGGGCTCGCACCGGCGGAGCACGGGCTGACGGGCTGGTACACCTGGTTCCCCGAAGCCGGCGCCATCGCAGCCGCATTGCCTTTCAAGCCTCGTGGGCCCGGCGAGTCGCTCGAAGCACGCGGAATCGAACCGGCAGACCTTTACCGCGGCAAGCCGATTTTCGACCAGCTCGACGTCGATTCTTTCGTTGTCTCCTATCGCCCGATCGTGGACTCGAACTACAACCGGCACTTTTGCGGCGGGGCCACCCGTCTGGCCTACGACAATCTCGCTGGGTTCGTGGCGCAGACCGAGGCAGCGGTGAAGTCGGGCAGAAATCGGAAATTCGTCTATGCGTACTACCCCGAGTTCGATACGAGCTCGCACCGCTTTGGCGTTGCAAGCGAACAGACCGCGGCCGTGTTTTCCGCCATCGATGCCGCGTTCGCAGACCTGCTCCGAAGGCTCGCAGGCACCGATACCGCCATCATCCTTACGGCAGATCATGGGTTCATCGACTGCCCCGCGCAGAATGCGCTCGACACCGCAGATTGCCCTGGGTTGACCGAGCTGCTCGCACGGCCCTTGACCGGCGAGCGCCGGGTCGCTTTTTGCCACGTGGTGGCCGGCAGGAAGGCCGAGTTCGCGGAGCTCGCGTCGAATTGGCTCGGCGAAAAGGCCGACGTGATACCGGGGCAGGTTGTGCTCGACGAAGGCTGGTTCGGCAAGGGCGACCTCCATCCGAATATTGCCGACCGGCCGGGCGATTTCGTCCTGATGATGCGTGAGTCCTACACGGTCAAGGATTGGCTCCCGGGCGAGCCCCGCCACCTGCACATCGGCAACCATGGCGGAATGTCAGCCGACGAAATGTACATCCCGCTCGTCTTCGCCCGCGTCTGAAGTCGGGAAAATTGCGCTATCTTTGACCGATGCCCGTGAACCTTGGCGATCTCACCGACCCGGCAAAGGATCCCGGATCAGTCGCGCTCGTCGACTGCTTCGGCTGGTCCCGTCCCCGCGAATACACGCATGGCGAGATCGACCGCCTGGCCGACGCGTGCGCTCGCGGCCTAGCCAAGCGGGGGTGCAAGCGGGGCGAGTCGGTTGCCATCCTCTCGGCAAACCGCGCGGAATTCCTGATTGCGTACTTTGGAATCATGCGCGCAGGGCTGGTGGCGGTCCCGGTAAACCATAAGTTTCCGCGCGAGACCATCGAGTTCGTCCTGCGGGATTCGGGTACCCGGCTGGCCTTCAGCGACCGCGATCGGCGCGCTTCGGTTCCAGAGGGGTTGCCGGTCATCGAGTTCGACGCGCCGGACGGCGCCTCGTCCGGATGGTCGTCTTTCCTCGACCCGGGCGACTTCGCCACCGTGGTGCCGGAACCCGGCGAAACCGCGATGATCCTTTACACCTCCGGGTCGACCGGCCGGCCGAAAGGCGTGCCGCTCTCGCACGCAGGCCACCTATGGGCGGTTATGAGCCGGTTGCGGGGCGGGCCGTACGACAAGGAAAGGCTCATCGTCGCCGCACCCTTGTTCCACATGAATGCGCTTGGAACGTCCAAGTTTGTATTCGCCGCGCACGCGAGCATGGTGTTGATGCCGCAATTCGATGCAAGGAAATACATCGAAGCCATAGGGCGCTTCGGTGTCACCTGGCTGACATCGGTGCCGACTATGCTTGCGATGGCAATGCGCGAGCAGGACACGCTCAAGGCCACTGACCTGTCGCGTATTCGGTATGTGCGCATGGGCTCTGCCCCGACGACCCAAAAACTGATCGACAGCATCAAGCGCACGTTCCCGAAAGCGGTGGTTTCGAATGCTTATGGGACTACGGAAGCCGGCCCGGTGATGTTCGGCCCCGACCCCGGGGGCAAGCCCAAAAGCGACATGACGTTGGGCTGGCCGCTGCCGCAGGTCGAAGTCCGCACGATAGACGCCGGCGGCCACGAAGCGGACGAGGGCGTCCTATGGATACGGACGCCGGCCAACATGGCCGGCTACCTGAACCTGCCGGACAAAACGCGCGAAGTCATGACGCCGGACGGCTGGTACATCTCGGGCGACGTGTTCCGCCGAGATGCCGCCGGCGCCTACATGTTTGTCGGTCGTGCCGACGACATGTTCGTCTGTGGGGGGGAGAACATCTATCCGGGCGAGGTCGAGCACCTGCTCGAAAGGCATCCCGACATCCTGCAGGCCTGCGTGGTTCCCGTGCCCGACGAGCTGAAGGGCGAGAAACCCTTCGCTTTCGTGGTCCTTCGCCCCGGTTCTTCGCTGACCGAGGCCGAGGTCAAGCAATACGCCCTTGCCAATGCGCCGGCTTACCAGCACCCGCGCGCGGTTGTCTTCATGCCCGAGCTTCCCCTTGCCGGGACCAACAAGGTCGACCGCAACGTCCTGCGCCGCAAGGCCGTTGAGCTATGGGGCAAGACTGAGGCTCACTCGGCGTAGTCGAGCGGTAATGCAGTGGTGTATTTCATCTGCTCCATCGCAAAGGACGAGCTTACGTCATATAGATCCGCCGCCCTGATCAGGCGCTTGTAGACCGCGTCGTACCCGGCAATGTCGGGGACGACCACGCGCAGGAGGTAGTCGACATCGCCGCTCATGCGATAGAGCTCGACGACTTCGGGAATCTCCTTCACGCCCTTGGCGAATTTTTCGAGCCACGCCTGGCTGTGCTGGTTGGTACGGACCGACACGAAAACCGTCACGCCCAGGTTCAGCTTGGCCGGATCGCATATCGCGACTTGCCGGCGGATCACCCCGGCTTCCTTCAGCTTTTGAATGCGGCGCCAGCACGGGGTGACGGAAAGGTGGACCCGCTCGGCGATTGTCGCCACCGGCGTTTCGGCATCGCCTTGCAGCAGCTCGAGGATTTTACGATCGATAGCGTCCATGCATTAATTTACTACAAAATTTACAATAATAGGTATTTTATACTAACTTCTAAACATTCTGCAGCGAATATAGAGACCAATTTACCCGCCCGCTCACCTAAACTCCTTTCCCATGAAAAGCCCGATTGACGCATTTACCGAACACCCGGCCTCGGTCAACGAGACCTACCTCGAGCACCTCGGGTCGGCTTGGTTTTTTGCGTTCAGGATGATGGGCGCGGGCGTCGCCTGCATGCTCCACGGCCTGTTCCCCTTCCTGTTCGGCACAACGGGAAGCACTGCGATCCGGCAGTTGCACGACCGCATGGTGACCGACCGCACCCGGCACAAGAACGAGGCACCGGCCAGCGTCGGTTAGGTTTGCAGGACCCGCGCGCGCGGGGACAATCAGCGTAACCGCCGAATCTCCATGCCTCCCGCCCCCGATACGTCCTCCCCTGCTTTTCCCGTGTCGCTGGATCACCTCGGCGCTATCGTGCGCGACCTGGCACCCGGTGCGAGAAAGTGGGAACGCCTCGGATTTGCTCTCTCGCCCGTCAGCCGCCAGCGGGGCAAGATGCCCGGGCGCGACGATGAGAGCCCTTGGGCCACTGCAAACCGCTGCGCGATCTTCGAGCGCGGTTACCTCGAGCTGATCGGAGTGGTCGAATCCACCGCGTACAACCCGTGGGAAAAATTCCTCGCCCGCTTCGAAGGGCTGCACCTTCTTGCACTTCGCGTGCCACACGCCGACGCAGCGTATGCGGACCTCGCCCGTCGTACCGGCACGCTTAGTCCCCCGGTACAGCGCGCGCGAATCTTGGACGTCGACGGCACTCAATCCACGATGCGTTTTCGCAACATCTTCAGCCGGGACGAGGCTTACCCGGAGGGCCGGTACATCGTCCTGGAGCACCAGACACCGGAATACCTCTGGCAGCCGCGCTACCAGACTCATCCCAATGGGGCACTCGCGCTCGAAACGGCGATGGTCTGCGCGGAGGACGTGCCCGATGAGCTTGGCCGCCTCGAAACCTTGTTGGGCCGCCCGCCCAAACGCGGTGCCGACGGCGTGCTGCGCTTTTCTCCGCAGGGCGGCGGGGCGATCGAGCTCCATGGGGCGCACGACTTCGAAGCCCGTTACGGGTGGCGGCCGGGCGCGCTGCCCTGTTTCGCGGGCGTCGAGGTGCGTTTCGCCAGCCGCGCGCACGCAGCCAAGCTCATGGAGGACAATGGCATCCCCGTACGGCGGCGCAGTGGCGAATGGTTCGTCGCCCCCGCGGACACCAACGGATTCATTTTGAGGCTGAGCCAATGAAACGCGAACTTGACCACGTCGGCGTCGCCGTGAAGAGCCTGGACCGCGGCCGCGATGCCTACACCCGGCTGGGATTCCAGCTGGCAGCCCGCAGCTTCCATTCCGGGTCGCGCGCCACAGGTTCGCCGGTCGAGCCCTGGGGCTCGGGCAACCACTGCGCGATATTCCGCGAGGGCTACCTCGAGATCATCGGCCTGACCGACTCCACCATGTACAGCACAGTGAAGGACATGGTCTCGCGGTACGAAGGCCTGCATATCGTCGCGATTGGCTGCGGCGACGCCGATGCCGCCTACGCCGAATTCCAAAAAGCCGGTGCGCCGGTCGAGGCGCCGCGGGCGCTCGAGCGCGATGCGGCATTCGGCCCCGGCGACAGGGAAACGCGACGCGCCAAGTTCCGCAACATGTATGTGGACCGCGATAAATTCGCCGAAGGCAGGTTCATCTTCCTCGAGCACCTTACGCGCGATGTCCTCTGGCAGCCTCATCTGATGACCCACCCGAACGGCGCGATCGCCATCGAGGCGGCGTACTTCGTGGTCGCCGACCCGGAGGCCGCGGCACGTAAATTCGCTCCGCTGTTCTCCGATCGCATCGAGAGGTTTCCGGGGGTCGTGAAGCTCACCCTCGATCGGGGAACGATGTGGCTTACGGAGGAACGCGCCTGGCGCGAACGGGTACCCGGAAGCTTCGTGCCGCCGGTGCCCTCGCCCGCGGGTTTCGGTATCCGGGTCGGGTCGATCGCCGCCACGCGTAAATTCCTCGAGGCCAAAGGCGTGCCGGTCCAGGCCGGCATGAATGCCTCGCAACTTTGGGTCGCACCGGAGGACGCCTGCGGCGCCGCAATCCAGTTTTCGCAAGCGGAGAAATAGCCAACGAGAGCAGCGGTCATCCACGAGCACGGCGGCCCGGGCACCATCAAGTACGAGACGGCCTACCCGGATCCCAAACCCGCCGCCGACGAGGTCGTGCTCAAGGTCGGCGCCGCAACGCTCAACTACCACGACATCTTCACGCGCAAGGGCATGCCCGGCATCAAGGTGCCCCTGCCCTGCATCCCGGGCCTCGATTTCGCAGGTGAGATCGTCGAGCTCGGCTCTGGCGTAAAGGACTGGAAAGTCGGCGACCGGGTGATGGTCGACCCTGTCGATCGCAAGGGGCCGGGCGGGTTGCTCGGCGAAATGCGTCCGGGCGGGCTGGCCGAGTTTTGCGCGGTGCCGGACCACCACCTGGTCAAGCTCCCCGCCGAAGTATCGTATGAAGCGGCGGCCTGCCTGCCTGTGGCCTATGGCACGGCGCTGCGCATGATGGTCACGATAGGCAAGGTCGCAGCGAAGGAGAAAGTCCTGATCCTCGGCGCCTCGGGCGGGGTGGGAACCTGCTGCGTGCAGCTCGCCAAGCTGGCCGGCGCGGAAGTCATCGCTGCGGCCTCCACTGACGCCAAGCTCAAGCGCCTGGGCGAGCTCGGTGCAGACCACCTGCTCGACTACAAGAAGCACGACTTCATGAAGTGGGTGTTCGAGAAATTCGGCAAGCCCCACCGGCGCAAGTTCGAGGACGGCGTCGACGTGGTTGTCAATTTCACCGGCGGAGACACCTGGGTCAAATCGATGCGCGTGCTGCACCGGGGCGGGCGCCTGCTGACGTGCGGGGCGACGGCCGGCTACGACCCGCAGGAAGACCTCCGCTTCATCTGGACTTTCGAGCTGCAGGTGCTCGGCTCGAACGGTTGGATGCGCGAGGACCTGTTCACGCTGCTGGACATGATCAAGAGCGGCAAGCTGAAACCCGTCATCGACAAGGAGTACAGATTGTCGGAGGCGAACGAGGCGTTCCGCATGCTCGAGGACCGTGAGGTGTTCGGCAAAGTCGTGGTGAAGCCATGAGCGACGCGGCGCCCAAAAAGCTCGCCGCGGCCGACATCCAGGCGATCTTCGACCGCTCGCCCTTCATTTCCTTCCTCGGCCTCAAGGTGCTCGGCGTCGACCACGACAAAAGCACCTTTTCGGCGCGCATGCCGCTGCGCCCCGAGCTCGAGCGTCGCGCGGGAACCAAGCAGTTCCATGGCGGGCCGATCGCATCCTTCATCGACACCGTGGGCGATTTCGCCATCGGCATGATGGTGGGCAGCGGCGTACCGACCATCAACCTGCGCATCGACTACCTGCGCCCGTCCGTCGGGGACTATCTCGATGCAACGGCCATCGTCCGGCGCGCAGGCAAGACCACCGCAGTCATCGACATCGACGTGTTCGGCCCCGATGGCAAACTCGTCGCCGTCGGCCGCGGCACCTATTCACCGCAAACCGGCTGAAGGACACCATGCCCGCTGACATCGCTTTCTCCTCGGCGAGCGCGCTCGCCGCAAAACTGCGCGCCGGCAGGATTTCCGCGCTCGAACTGCTCGACCATTACATCGCGCGCGTCGAGAAGCACGACGCTGCACTGAACGCGGTCGTCGTCCGCGACTTCGAGCGGGCGCGCAAGCGCGCCAAGGCTGCGGACCGCGCCCTCAAGAAGAGCGCCCCGTGGGGACCGCTCCACGGCGTGCCGATGACGGTCAAGGAGTCGTTCAATATCGCAGGGCTCAAGACCACGTGGGGAAATCCGGCGTTCAAGGACAGCGTCGCCGATTACACTTCGATCGCGATCGAACGGCTGTTGGCCGCAGGGGCGGTGGTCTTCGGCAAGACCAACGTGCCGTTGCTGCTGCAGGACCTGCAGTCCTACAACGCGGTCTACGGCACTACGCGTAATCCGTACGACCTCAGCCGCACGCCGGGCGGGTCCTCCGGGGGCGGGGCCGCAGCAGTAGCCGCCGGGCTTTCGGCGGCCGATTTCGGCAGCGACCTGGCGGGCTCTATCCGCGTGCCGGCCAGTTTCTGCGGCCTGTATTCGCACAAGCCGAGCTATGGGGTCGTGCCCACGCGAGGCCATTCGCTCACCCCGGCGCTGGCCGCTCCGGACCTCTCCGTGCTTGGTCCCATCGCGCGCAGCGCGCGCGACCTCGAACCTTTCCTGCGTGCGGTCGCCGGCCCCCTCGAGGACGATGCCGCGGCCTGGACGCTCAAGCTTCCCGCCTCGAAAGCCGATCGACTCAAGGGACTGCGCATCGGCCTGCTCACCGATGTGGAGATCAGCCCGATCGCAAATTCGGTCCGCACGGGACTCGAAGCGCTTGCGCAATGGCTGCGCAGCAAAGGCGCGAAGGTATCGGCCGCCCCCTTGCCGATCGATCCGCAAAAGCACCAGGCGCTTTTCATGCGCTTCGTGCGCGGCGTGACCGCCGCACGCATGAACGATGCCGCGTTCCAGCAGACGCTCGCCGACGCCGCGAAATTCACGGCGGATGACGCGAGCCCTTCGGCGCTGGCCGCAAGCGGCCTTGCGCAATACCACCGCGACTGGTGCGCGGCCCACGAGACCCGCATGCAATTGAGGGCGGCCTGGGCGGCGTACTTTGCCGACCACGACCTGCTGCTGATTCCGGGGACGCCGGTGCCCGCCTTTCCGATCGACGAGTCCGGCGCGCGCGAGGCGCGCAAGCTCGATATCGACGGCCGCGCCGTTCCCTACAACGCGCAAGCGTTCTGGCAGGGCATCGCCACGGTCAGCTATCTGCCCGCCACGATCGCACCCATCGGCCGCACGCCGGAGGGCCTGCCGATTTCGGTCCAGGTGGTCGGACCTTACCTGGGCGACCTCTCGACCATTGGGTTCGCGCGGCTGATAGAGAAGGATTACGCCAGCTACACTGTGCCCGAAGCGTTCGCCGCCTGATTGCCACCGTGCTCGCGGACGCGCGCAGGCCGCCCTGACCCATCCACTACCGGAGGACCGCATGAACGCTCCCGAGCACCGCTACGAAGTCAACCAGCTCACGCCCGATCCGTCGGTCAAGTTCGACCGCGAGTTCGCGGCCCAGTACATCCTCTATGCGCATCGGCTCGCGGCGCGCGGCTATGTGCAGGCGGCTGTCGGCAACATGGTGATGCGCAAACCCCAGCCCGGGTATCCCGACGGGGTCTGCTACGTCAAGTGCCAGGGTGTGTCGCTGGAAGAAATGAGCATCGACGACATCGTGATCACCGACGTGCCGGTCGGGCGCATCCTTTACGGCGACCGAGCGACCACCGTCGGCCACCAGATGAACCGCGAGATGCTGCGCCTGCGCCCCGACATCCACTGCGTGATCCATTTGCACCACGATGAAACGGTGGCCTACCTCGCCGCCGGCTATGACGAGATCCGGCCGGTCGGCCTCACATTTTCCTACCTGATGCAAAAGCCGGTGCATTTCCTGCCCGCGCACATCAACGTGGAGGACGACGTCGAGCCGATCAAGACCTTCATCGCCAACACCAATTGCGTGCTGATGAAGCGCCACGGCATAACCGTGCTCGGCCGCACCGTATCCGAATGCTATGGCCGCGTGAACATCCTCGCCGCCGAAGTAAAGCGCAACATCCTCGCCGAGCAGCTCGCAGCGATCCGCGGCAGCGAGGTCGACAGGATATCCAAGGAAGAAATGGAGGAAATGTACCGCCACGGCGACGCAGTGATGTACCCCGAGGTAAAACGATGAAGCGGATTGCCATTGCCCTTGCTCTCGCCGCGAGCGTCGGCACCGTTCACGCCCAAGTCTGGCCCGCCCACCCCATAAAGCTGATCGTTCCATTCCCGCCAGGAGGCGGCACCGACCTAACCGCGCGCTCGGTTGCCGCGCGTCTGGCCGATACTCTTGGCCAGCCGGTCGTAGTGGAAAATCGCGGTGGCGCCGGGGGCACCATTGGCGCGGATGCAGTCGCCAAGAGCGCGCCCGACGGCTACACGATAGGCATCGCCACTTCGAGCACGCACCCGGGGGCGCTGGTCCTGCAGAAGAACGTGCCCTACGACCCGCTGAAGAGCTTCGCGCCGGTTACGATGATCGGCAATACTTCGTACGTCCTGCTGGCCAATCCGTCCCTGCCCGCGAGTACCTTGGCCGAGCTGGTCGCCTATGCGAAAGCGAATCCCGGCAAACTCAACGTAGCCAATGTCGGCACCTCGACCATTGGCTACCTGCTCACCCTGCAGTTCAAGGCCCTGACCGGGACCAACATGGTGGACGTAGGCTACAAAGGGGCGTCGCAGGCCTATCCCGACCTCATGGGCAACCAGGTTTCCCTGTTTCTCGACAATCCCGGCGCGTCCACGCCGCTGGTGACCTCCGGCCGCCTCAAGGCCTACGGCGTCTCCACGCCGACGCCATCCCTCCCCGGCGTTCCGCTGATGACCGAGGCCGGCGCTACGGTCGGCCTGCGAAATTTCGACCCTTCCTTCTGGTATGGACTGGTCGCTCCGGCCGGCACCCCCAAGGCAATCGTCGAGCGCATCCAGGCTGACACGGCGAAGTACGTGCACAGCGCCGAAGGCAGGAAAGAGTTCGCCGCCCGCAGCCTCGAGCCGGTAGGCAGCACGGCGGAGCAGTTTGCAGCAGCGATCCAGAAGGACATCGAGCGCTATACCGCGCTGGCAAAACAGCTCGGCATCCAGCCACAATAGTGGCGCTCTCCGGTCCAATCAGGGCAGTCGCGCTCCCCGCCCGGCTGGTCGCCCTCGTTTTCCTGCCGTTCGCCGCGGGGTTTTTCCTTTCCTTCATGTTCCGCAATGCCAATGCGGTCATCTCGAAGGACCTCGCCACCGAATTCTCGCTTACGTCCTCCGAACTCGGGCTGCTCACCAGCGCGTACTTCCTCGCCTTTGCGGCGATGCAGATGCCGGTCGGCGTCTTCCTCGACCGGTACGGTCCGCGACGCGTAACCGCGAGCCTGCTGCTCGTGATCGCGGCCGGCGCCGGCGCCTTCGCCCTGGCCGATGGTCTCGGATCGCTCGCCCTGGGCCGGGCGCTGATCGGTGTCGGGGCATCTGCCGCGCTGATGGGCGCCATGAAGGCGTATTCGATCTGGTTCCCGCTCGACCGGATGGCGACGCTCAACGGCTGGACCATGGCGATCGGCGCGCTCGGTGCGGTAGCGGCCACTGCGCCGTTGGAGTTCGCGATCAGCCAGATGGGCTGGCGAGCGATGTTCGGCAGCCTCGCTGTAGTTGCACTCGCAGTGGCCGCATGTATGTTCCTGGTTGTGCCCGAGAAGAAGGTCCCAGGGGCAAAGGAACTGTGGAGCGAACAGACCTCAAAAATCCTCGCGATCTTCAAAGTGCCCGCCTTCTGGCGCATCGGCGCGCCGATGATCGTGATGCAGGGCACCTACCAGGGCTTGTTCGGCCTGTGGCTCGTCCCTTGGCTGATGGACACCCAGGGGCTCCCGCGCAGTGCGGCGGCGCAGTGGCTCATGTGGGCAGCGCTCACCTATGCAGCGGCATCGATCTTTTTCGGCCAGGGCGCCGACCGCCTGGCAACGCGCGGCCTGTCGCGGCTCTCCTTGCTCAAATGGGGTGCCGCGCTCGGTGTGGCCGGATTCTTCGCGCTCGCCTACGCGCCGGGCCTGCCCAAGCTCGCGCTGCTGATGGTCTACGCGTTCGGCGCGGTCGGGCCGGTGCTGTGCTACGCCATCCTTTCGCGCCATTTCCCGGTGGCGGTAACCGGCCGCCTCAACACCGCCCTGAACGTTTCGATGTTCATATGGGCATTCGTCGTGCAGATCGGCACCGGGATGCTGCTGCGCCTGTTTCCCACCGACAATGGCCGCTATCCGGCCGAAGGGTATGCGCTCGTGTTCGCGATCCTCGGCGCGGTACAGCTTGCCGCATGGGCTCTGGTGGCGACGGTAAAGAAGGAACCGGCACCCATCGCGCAATCCTAGTCTCCTCCCTTCAATTGCCCTTCGCCCCCGTGTCCTTCACCACCTTGGCCCAGCGCACCACCTCGGTCCGCAGAAACGCATCCATCTGCTCGGGCGTCGAGCCGACGATCTGGTAGCCGTAGCCTTCGATCGCCTCCTTCGATTTCGGCTGTGCCATCGCCTTGACGATCTCGGCGTTCAGCCTTTGCACGATCGCAGGCGGCGTGCCTGCGGCGGCGAAGATTCCATACCAAAGCGCATTGTCGAACCCGGCGAACCCGGACTCCTCGACCGTCGGCACCTGCGGCACCACGTGTGAGCGTTTCGCAGTAGATACCGCAAGCGCGCGAAACTTGCCGGCCTGGATCTGCGCAAGGGACGAGGACACGCTGTCGAACATCAGGTCGACCTCCCGGCCGAGCAGCGCCGCAACCGCCGGTCCGCTGCCTTTGTAGGGGACGTGCGTGACGTCGATGCCGACCGCCCCTTTGAAGTATTCGACGAACAGGAAAATGCTCGGGCCGGGCGAAGCGTAATTGAGCTTGCCCGGGCTCGCTTTCGCCGCGCGGATCAGGTCCTGCAGGTTCTGCATCGGCGCCTGGGCGTTCACCACCAGCACCAGCGGCAGCGTTGCAGCGAGCGTGATCGAAGCGAAGTCCTTGACCGTGTCGTATGGAAGGTTCGGAATCAGCGAAGCATTCGCCGCGTGCGCGGTCAGCAGCATCACGATGGTGTAGCCATCCGGCGCGGACTTGGCCACCGTGTCGGCGCCTATGCTGGAGCCGGCGCCCGGCTTGTAGTCGATCAGCACCGACTGGCCGAGGCTCCTGGACATTTCGTTGGCGATCGGCCGCGCGAGGATGTCCGAACTGCCGCCCGGCGGGTAGGCCATGATGAAACGGATCGGTTTCGAGGGGTACGTTTGGGCGATTGCGCCGTGCATGAGGAGTGCGCAAACCGCGGCCCCAAGGACCGGAAAAATCTTTCGTGACATCGTGAACCCCTCAAGAGAGTTGGGAGCCGTTCCCGCCAATCCGAAGTCCCACTAAGATGCGCCAACCACCGCGAAAACCAAGGGACGGCATGACTACGACAATAGCAAACCTGATCGAGGCGCGTTTCGGCATCGCGACCCTCGCGGGCCATGACACGCCCGCCGAGGGCACGCTCGCGGCCCTCCTTACGCGGCGGGTGCACCGGGCATACAGGCCGGACGCGATCCCGGAAGGCCTGATGCAGACCGTGCTTGCCGCGGCACTCTCCGCGCCGTCGAAGTCGGACCTGCAACAGGTCGCAATCATCCAGGTGCACGATAGGGCGACGCTGGCGCGGATCGCGGGTTTGATCCCTTCAATGCCATGGATCGCGACGGCCCCGGCGTTCCTCGTGTTCTGCGGCGACAACCGCCGCATTCGCAGGCTGGCCGAACTGCGCGGCAAGCCGTACCCGAACGACAACCTCGACCAGTTCATGAACGCCGCGGTCGATGCCGGCATCGTCCTGGCGACCTTCGTGGTTGCGGCACAGGCCGCGGGACTGGGTTGCTGCCCGATCAGTGTCATCCGCGACCATGTCGCCGAGGTCTCGCAGATGCTCGAATTACCGCCTAGCGTATTCCCGGTCGCCGGGCTGTGCGTGGGCTATCCGGCGGCGGAAGGCAAACTGAGCATGCGGTTGCCGATGGCGCTCACCGTGCATACCAACCGCTATGACGACAGCCGCCTGGCGAAAGAGGTCGACGCATACGACAAGCGGCGCAGCGAGCGCGAACCGATCGCGCGGGAAAAGCAGCGCTATGCCGGGGAGTTCGGGTACCTCGACAACTACGGCTGGTCGGAGGACAAGACGCGCCACTATTCGCACCCCGAGCGCGCCGATTTCGGCGCGTTCATCCGGGGCCATGGCTTCAAGCTTGCCTAGCGCGGAATCGGCGCCGTTGCGCGACCCGGTCGATGGCAGCATTTCGCCGGGAAGACCCGCAAATAAGCGGCCTTAATGAAAAATATGGCAGTATTTCAGTGCATCACGGACCCGCCGTCCACCACCACCACCTGCCCAGTCACGAAGTCGCTTTCAGCCGAACACAGGTACACCAGCGTGCCGGTCAGGTCCGACGGATAGAGGTCCTTCTTGATCGCGCGGCTGGCGATATTGTTGGCCACTACCGCCCCCTTCCACGCCGGGTTGGCGATCACGTTGTCGCTCATCACAAGGCCCGGCGCGAGCGTGTTGACCCGAATGCCGTCATCGCCCAGCTCTCGCGCCAGGCACCGCGTCATCGCCACGACCGCGCCCTTTGAAGTCACGTAGTGGAGCAGCATCGGCGTGCCCTTGAACACGGTGCCCGAGGCGATGTTGACGATCTTGCCTTACTTGCGCTTCTTCATTTCCGGCACGACCGCCTTGGCGCACTCGAACACGCCGCGCACGTTGACCGCCATCACGCGGTCCCATTCAGCGCTGTCGATCTCGATCGCCGGCGTGAGCGACAGGGTGCCGAAGATCGCTGCATTGGTGACGAGGATGTCGATCTGGCCGAACGCCTTCAAGCTGTCAGCCACCATCGCCTGCACCGATTTCGAGTCGGTCACGTCGTTCTTGAGCGCTATGGCGCGCCCGCCCGCCTCCTTGATCGCTTTGGCGACGGGGCCGGCGTCAAGCACGTCGGACACGACGACGGCCGCCCCCTCGGCAGCCAGCGCCTTTGCATAGACCGCGCCGATACCCTGCGCGGCGCCCGTAATGATCGCCACCTTGCCCTCGAGCCGATTTGCCATGACCTGTCTCTCCCGTAAAGCCCAGGCCTAGTCCAGACCCAGGAACTTATTGTTGAACTCCGGATTGCCGACCAGCGCATCGCGGCTTCCCTCGAGCACCGTGCGGCCGTTTTCGATCACATAGGCGCGCTCGACGAAATCGAGCGCCCGGTGGATGTTCTGCTCTACCAGCAGCATGGTGACACCGCCTGCGGCGATGTCGCTCAGCACGCGGAGGATTTCCTCGACCAGCATCGGCGCCACTCCGATGAAGGGTTCATCGAGTAACAGGAGCCTGGGGTTCGACATCAGCGCGCGGCCGATGGCCACCATTTGCTGCTGGCCGCCCGAGAGTTCGCCCGCGTTCTGGCGCCGCTTCTGCGCGAGGATCGGGAAGAGGCAATACACGCGCTCCAGCGCCTGCACGACACCGCGGCGCGCGGCTGGCGCATACGCCCCCATCGCGAGGTTCTCCTCGACCTGCATTTCGGCGAACAGGCGCCGGCCTTCCGGCACCAACGCGATGCCCGCCGCGACGTTGCGCGAAGTGGTGCGCGAGCCGATTTCGTCGCCTGCATAACGCACCGAGCCGGAGGCCAGCGGGTACAGGCCGATGATCGCGCCCAGCGTGGTGGACTTGCCCGCCCCGTTGGCGCCCAGCAGTCCGACGAGCTCGCGCTCGCCGACCGCCAGGCTCACGTCCCACAGCGCCCGCTGGCTGCCGTGATCGACCGCTACGTGCGCGAGTTCAAGCATGCGCCGCCGGAGCCTTCGTCGCGACCCCGCCGAGATAGGTGCGCAGCACACGCTCGTCGCCGACCACTTCGTCCAGCGGGCCGTCGGCGATCACCAGCCCCTGCTCCAGCACGACCACGCGATCGACCACCTGCGCGAGCGCCGAGAAGATGTGCTCGACCCAGATCACCGTAATGCCGTAGCGGTCGCGCACGTCGCGGATCTGCTCGACGAACCGGCGGATCTCCACCGGCGTGAGGCCGGAGGCCACTTCGTCCACCAGCAGCACGCGCGGCTTGCAGGCGAGCGCGCGAGCGAACTCGAGCGCCTTCTTCTCCTGCAGCGACAGCGCGTCGGCGCGTTCGGTCAGGCGCGATTCCAGCCGGGCATAGGCGACGAAGTCCCTCGCCTGGGCCAAGGCTTCGCGCGGATCGAGCCGTTCCGCGCCGAACATCAGCGGCACCGCGATGTTCTCCTGCACGGTGAGGTCGCCGAACGGGCGCGGGATCTGGTAGGTGCGTCCGACGCCCAGGTGCGCCACCTCGTCGCGGCGGTGGCCGGCGAGCGCAACGCCGTCCAGGAAGATCCCGCCGCTGCGCGGCTCATGCACCTTGGAGATGCAGTTGAAGAGGGTGGTCTTGCCCGAGCCGTTGGCGCCGACCAGGCCGACGATCTCGCCCTCCATAATCTTCAGGTTCGCACGGTCGATCGCGACGTTCCCGCCAAAGGCCATGGTCAGGTCGCGGCATTCGAGCAAAGCGCGGCTGCGGTCGACCTTGCGAGGAGCAAGCGGCAAGTCGCGGGACCCGGAGGCGGTTTCCGCGCGAGCGCCTTGTACCCCGGTGATCCGCTCATGGTGCTCCTGAGTCAGGCCACGCAGCCAACTGCGCTCGCGCACCCAGCCGGCGCGCAGCAACCCTCCCGGCATGAACCGGCCGATCAGCAGGATCACCGCGCCGTAAATGGTCGCCTGGTAGCCCTTGACGTTGACCAGCAGCCACTGCTGCATCGAGGCGAGCAGCAGCACGCCGACCAGCGGCCCCCACAAGAGGCCGGAACCGCCCATCAGCGCCATCGCCACCGGCACCAGCGCCACGTTCAGGCCGAACACCGTGCCCGGGTCGATGAAGCTCAGCTGCCAGGCCTGGATCCCGCCCGCCACTCCCGCGAACGCCGCGGCGAGCACGATCACCGCGAGTTTGGCGGGGAAGATGCGGATGCCCATGACCTCCGCCACCTCTTCGTCGTTGCGAATGCTCTTGAGCGCATAACCGAACCGGATATGCGCGAGGCGCAGGCTTAGGGTCACGGTGATCACGCACACCGCCAGAGCGATGTAATAGGCGCGAGTGAGTACGTTTTCCGGCGGCAGCACGATGCCGTCCGACCCGTTAGTGATCGGCACCAGGTTTAGCGCAAGCACCTCGGCCAGGGGCAGGAGCGCCAGCGTGCCGAAGGCGAAGTAATCCCCCTTCAGGCGAAACAACGGGAAGGCGAGCAGCGCTGCCGCCAGTGCGGTGACCAGCAGCGCGAACAGCAGCGCGATTCCCGTGGGGTACTTGCCGACGAGCGCGATCGCGAAGGCATACGCGCCAATTCCGTAGAAAGCGTAATGGCCGAGGTTAACGTAGCCCATCTCGCCCGCCACCCAGTCCCAGCTCTGCGCGAGGACGAAAGCGACCAGGATCGTAAAGGCGAAGGTCGTGTAATAAGCATTGTTCGCGAGCGGCACGCACGCGGCCGCGGCGAACAGCGCTAGCTTCCAGACCGTGCCCCCCAGGCGGCTCATCGCGACCGGCCGAGCCCCTTGGGAGACACCACCAGGATCGCGAGCAGCAGGATCACCGACAGCGCCGGCGCCCACTCCGAGTTCCAGAAAAAGCCCGTGAGCCCTTCGGCCACGCCGAGGAAGATCCCCGCGAGCAGCGCGCCGACCAGGTTCCCGATGCCGCCGAGGATGATGATCGTGAAGGCTTTCACCGTGAGCCCGAATCCCAGGTACGGGTCGACCGGGAACGACATCGTGTAAAGCACCGCGGCGATCGCGACGATGGAGGAGCCAAAAGCAAAGGTCATCGCCTTCATGCGGCTGCTGTCGATCCCGCAGATCCTTGCGCCCACCGGGTCCTGGGTGACCGCGCGGATCGCGCGACCGAACCACGTCCTGCGCAGGAATATCTGCATCGCCACGGTGAGCACAGCAATCGCGGCGAGGATCCAGATCTGCGTGGTGGAGATCACGATCTCGCCGATCTCGATCGCCTCGAAGCGCAGCGGGATGTTGCGCTGGGTGGCGCCCGCGAGTTTGGCCGTAAGGTCCGAGAGGATCAACAGCGCGCCCACGGTCACAAGCACGGTCCCCACCGTCGATTCGAAATGGTTTCGCTTCTCGAGCGGCTGCAGCAGCACGGCGTAAAAGAGGTAGCCGAACACAAACAGCGCGGGCACCAGTGTCAGCATGAGGACCACCGGATGCAACTTGTAGCCCGCGTACAGCAGGCTCGCGGCCACACCGGCGACCGCGAGCAGCGTGCCGTGCGAGAAATTGAGGATCCGGACCACGCCGTAGATCAGCGACAGCCCGAAGGCGACCAGCGCGTACAGCCCGCCGAGGAGGACGCCCCCGATCAGGACCTGGACAAGGGCCTCTACCGACACTCGCCGGCCGGCGCTGCTTCGATTCCCTTGGGCGCTGGGCGGGCTACTGCCACGTCGGCGACGGCCAGACCAGCTTGCCGGTGGCGACGCCGGTCGGCCAGACCACAGTCACCTTGCCGCTCTGCATTTGCACGGTGAAGGCGCCGTTGTCCGGGAAGCCGCGCTCGTCGAAGACAATATCCCCGGCCGGCGACTTGAACGTGCCCTTGTAGAGCGCTTCCCTGACCTTCTCGCGGTCGATGGCGCCGGCCTTCTCGATGGCCTGCATCATCACGAGGTACGAGCTGAGCCGGCCCAGCGTCCAGATGTAGTCGAACATGCTCACGTCCGACTTCTGCATGACCGTCTCCACCAGGCCGCTGTAGGGGCCCTTGATGCCGGGATACCACGCCAGCTCGCCGGTCATGCCCTCGATGTCCTTGCCAACTTGGCGGGCGAGCGATCCCGTGAGCATCACGTGGTGCACGTCCATCGCCTTGACCTTGAGCTGGCGCATCTGCTGCACTAGAGGGACCGACGCGCCGTCGAACGAGGAGATATAGACGATGTCGGGCTTCGCGGCGCGGATCTTGGAGATCATCGCGGTGAAATCCTTGAGGTCCGGCGAAAACGTCTCGTTGCCGACGACCTTCATGCCTTGCGCTTCGGCCTTCTTGGTCCAGAAGCCCGTGATCCCCTTCATGACTGGGTTGTCGTGCGTGACGAAGAAAATCGACTGCGGCTTGGGATTGACTTTTGAGAGCATGTCGAAATAGCGCTCGGACCACCGCGGCACCACCGGGAACGGCGTGCCCCAGAAATACTTGAGCCCGCGGTCGTAAAGGGCGGGAGTGGCAATGTTCGCGGCGACCATCGGGATCTTGTGCTTCTCGCCGATCGGCGGCACCGGCCCGCCCATCGAGGACCAGTCCGGCCCCACGAAAAAGTCGACGTTGTCGACCGTCGCCATCTTCTCGTAAAGCGAAACCGCAGTCGCCGGCACACTCTGGTCGTCGTAGATCACGAATTTGATCGGCACCTTCTTGTTACAGGACTTGACCATGACGCCGCCGCCCTTGTTGACTTCCTCGGCGAAGACCTCGGTGACCTTCCGCCACTTGTCGGCCAGCGTGGAGAACGGGCCGGTTTCGGAAATGGTTGTCCCGAGCAGGATCGGGTCGTTGCAGGACCCCAACTTTGCGGCCGCAGAGCCCGCGTAGACGGCGGCGCCGAGCACCAGCGCGCCGATCATTAAGAAGCGCAAGAATCGAGCCATTTTCTCCTCCTGTTATTGCGGTGCCGCATTTCATTTTCACTGCGCACTGCGATGTGAAACAAGCATCGCAAAGCCCCCACATCGCGTCAAGCGAAGGTTTGCCTGCGAAACGTTCGGGCTTACCATAGGCATGACGCTCGCAATTTCCATAAAGGAGGCGACATGGCATTTCTGCGCAACGGCTGGTACATGGCCGGATGGGCCAAGGACCTGCAACCCGGCGGCATCTTCGCCCGCACGATCTGCAACGAGCCGATCGTGTTCTATCGCGACATGGAAGGCCACATCGCCGCGCTCGAAGACCGCTGCTGCCATCGACACTACCCGCTATCGCTGGGCGCTGTGGTCGGCAACCACATCCAGTGCGGCTACCACGGCTTCGAATACGACGCGAGCGGCAAGTGCGTGAAAATCCCCTCCCAGCCCCAGATCCCCGACAACGCTCGTGTGAAGAGTTACGCCATCGTCGAGCGCCACCACTGCCTGTGGGTCTGGATGGCCGAACCTGCCAGCGCCGACCAAACGCAGATCCCGGACCTCTCCTTCCTCGACGACGGCAATTGGGGCTGGAAGGGCACCATGTACCCGGTCAAGGGGCGTTACCAGTTCATCATCGAGAACCTGATGGACCTTACTCACCTCACCTTTGTGCATGCGACCACGATCGGCAATTACGCGCTGATCGACCAGGCCGACATGAAGACCGTGCGCGGCGAGAACGACGTTCAGGTCAACCGCTGGATGATGAATTCCGATCCGCCGCCGACCTACGCGCGCGCCGCCGACTTCAAGGGCGGCAAGTGCGATCGCTGGCAGCTCCTTCGCTATACCAAGCCTTCGGTCATCCGCCTGTGGTCGGGCGCCGCGCCGCACGGCCAGAACGCGCGCGAGAAGATCGCCAGGCACGGCGCGCCCGAGGGCGGCAAGCTCGGCGGCGTCGGGCTGGTGAACCTCAATTTCATCACGCCCGAGACGGAGACCTCGACCCACTACTTCTGGGCGCAGGGCCAGGACAAGAAGCCGCAGGACCAGGCCATGACCGACATGGTGTTCGGCCAGATCGAGATGGCCTTCAAGCAGGACTGGGCGCTCTTCGAGCAGCAGCAGATCCGCACCAACCAGGCCCCGGATGCACCGCGCATCAGCGTGGGTGGCGACGCCGGCGGCGTGCATTCGATCAACATGCTGAGCAAGGCCATCGAGGCCGAGCAGCAGGGGCTGCGCGCGGTCGCATAACAAACACATCAACGCGAAGGTTGCCGGAATGTTCAAGACCACGATTGCCGGCAGCCTTCCGAAGCCGGAATGGCTGGCCGAGCCGCAAAAGCTCTGGCCGCAATGGAAGGCCTCGGGCGCGGATCTCGCCGCGGCCAAACGCGACGCCACGCTTCTCTGGCTGAAGGAGCAGGAAGACGCCGGCATCGACATCGTTTCGGACGGCGAGCAGTCGCGCCAGCACTTCGTCCACGGTTTCCTCGAGTTCGTCGAAGGGATCGACTTCGAGAACAAGGTCAAGATGGGCATCCGCGACAACCGTTACGACGCGATGGTGCCCCGCGTCGTCGGGCCGCTGAGGCTCAAAGGGCGCGTGCACAAGATCGAAGCCGGCATCGCGCGTGCCCATACGAAGAAAAAACTCAAGATCACGATGCCCGGGCCGATGACCATCGTGGATACGATTGCCGACGAGTACTACGGCGACCGGGTCAAGATGGCGATGGCCTTTGCGGACCTGCTGAACCAGGAAGCGCGCGCGCTGGTCAAGGACGGCGTCGACGTGATCCAGTTCGACGAGCCGGCTTTCAATGTCTACATGAAAGAGGTCAACGTCTGGGGCATCAAGGCGCTCGAGCGCGCGGCCCGGGGCCTGGGTGGCAAGAAAGGCGGGTGCAAGACCGCAGTGCACATCTGCTATGGCTACGGCATCAAGGCCAACACCGACTGGAAGGAAACGCTCGGCCAGGAGTGGCGCCAGTACGAGCAGATCTTCCCGGCGCTGGCCAAGTCGAGCATCGACCAGGTGTCGCTCGAATGCATCCACTCCAAGGTGCCGATCGAGCTCATGGCGCTGCTCAAAGGCAAGGACGTGCTGGTGGGCATGATCGACGTCGCTTCCGACCGTGTCGAAACGCCAGCCGAAGTCGCGGCGACCATCGGCCGGGCGCTGAAGTACGTGCCGAAGAACCGGTTGATCGCCTGCACCAACTGCGGCATGGCCCCGATGAACCGCGAAATCGCGCTCGCCAAGCTCAAGGCCCTCGCCGCCGGTGCGGCCCTCGCCAGCAAGAAATACAAGTAACCAAAATAATCAGGGACAGACCACGTTTTATGAATCGTGGTCTGTCCCTGATTTACCAGGCGTACGCGAAGGCGGGAAAAACTTCGGATTTCGAGCCGCGCGGGTCGCAACCGGCTTCGAGGACCCCGGTATCCTCATCGATCTGCGCGCCGGAGAGAAAGCCTTCCGACCAGTCCGGCGCAAGGTCGACCAGGTGCCCTCGCCGCCTGAGCTCGTCGAGCACTTTCTTCCCGACCCGCTCCTCGATCCTCACGTGCTGCGGGAAATGGCTGTGCGGAGCGAAAAACCCGGGAAAATGATCGGACGAAAGCTTCGGCGCCTCAATCGCCGCCTGCAGCGTCATGCCGAAGGCCGCGCGATTGAGGATGAACTGCAGCGACCACTGCTCCTGCTGGTCGCCGCCCATGGTGCCGAACGTCATCCACGGCTTGCCGTTCCTGAACGCCAATGAGGGCGTCAGCGTCGTGCGCGGCCGCTTGTAAGGCGCCACCACGTTCGGATGGTTCGAAGGCGCGAGATAGAAAGTCATCATGCGCGACGAGAGCGGATGACCGAGCTCGGGCATCACCGGCGCGGAGGCGAGCCATGCCCCGCTCGGCGTGAATGAGGCCATGTTGCCCGCCTTGTCGATCGCATCGACGTGCACCGTCCCCGCACCCCACGGCTGCGGGGTGAAGCGCTCGTCCGCCGGGAGAAGCGCCGCGTTCTTCCATGCGTCGCCGGGCCGCAGCTCGTCGTTTGCGCGGCGCAGGTCGACGAGGCCGGCGCGGCGCTTGCCGTACTCGTTCGACAAAAGCACGTCTCCCGGCACCAGCGCCTGCGTGGGATCGCCGTAATACTGCTCGCGGTCGGCAAACGCGAGCTTGATCGCCTCAATCAGCACATGCAGGTAATCCGCGCTGTTGTGGCCCATCGCCTTCAGGTCGAAGTTGCGCAGGATCGCGAGCGCCTGCAGCATCGCCGGGCCTTGCGTCCAGAAGCCGCACTTGAAGATCGTTGTATCGCCGAACTCGTAGCGCGTGGGCTCCTCGACCAGCGTGCGAAAGCGCTCGAAATCGCCGCTCTCGAGCAATCCGTCGCGCTCCTTGGAAAACCGCACGATGGCAGCGGCCACGTCGCCCAGGTAATACGCGTCGTGAGCCGCCTGCAATTTCGCGGCGCGGTCGCCTGCGGCATTGCGTTCCGCATTGGCCAAGTGGTCGTACATTCCTGCAAGGGCGGCGTTCTTCATGAGCGACCCCACCTCGGGCACGCCGTTTGAGAGGTAAAGCGCGCGGCTGCCAGGCCATTCGCCGAATTTTTCTCCGAGCGCTTTGAGTCCGAACTTATGCTGGTTCACGAGCCCGTTCGAGACCGGGAACCCTTTTGTGGCGAGCTCGAGGGCCGGCGCCACGGCGTCAGCAAGGCTGAGCGTCCCGAAGCGCGAGAGCGCCGTAATCATCGCGCTGAACGTCGCCGGCACGCCCGCGGCCAGGATGTCTTCGTCAGGGACGTGGTCCAGGCCGCGGCGGCGGAATTCCTCCGGCGTGGCGCGCCCCGGCGCGGCCATGTTCCCGTTGAGCGCGACCACCTTGTCGCTGCCCGCGAGGCGGATCAGCAGCGGGCACTCGCCGCCGATGCTGTTCATCTGCGGGTCGACCAGGCCTTCGACGAACGTCATTGCCACGGCGGCGTCGATCGCATTCCCGCCGGCCTTCAGGACGTCGACGCCCGCATCGACCGCGAGGTGGTGACTGGCCGCAACGGCACCGTGCGTGCCGAAGAGGCGCGGGAAGAACGTGGTGTGGTCGGTGGGCGCGACGCGATACGCGCGGTTGCTCGTGGCGGAGGGATTCATGGCCGGTAGGATACTTGCTCGTAAAACGTGGTCTGTCCCGGATTTAGCTGGGGTGCGCGAGGTCGGCGCGGGTGTAAGGGATCGAGAACATTGCGTCGGCCGGGATCGGCGGCAGGCTCTGCTCCCATTGCGCGAACCTGGCCCGCATCGCAGCGAGCCTGCCAGCCTCGCGTCTGGCGAGGTTCGCGCGCTCGCGCTGGTCCTTCGAGAGATCGAAGAGGAACTCGCCGTCGTCGTTGACGAAATATTTCCACTCCCCCGAGCGCATTGCGCGCTGGCCGCGGAATTTCATGCGCCAGAAGAGTTCCCGCTCGATGGTCGCTTGCGGGTTCTTGAGCACTGGCAGCAAGCTTATGCCGTCGAGTGGGTAGTCCGGATGCGGCGCGACGCCGGCGGCGTCGAGGAAAGTCGGCATCCAGTCCATCGTCATTGCCAACTGCGCGGTGGCGCTGCCCGGCGGCACCTGCGCGGGCCAGCGCACGATATAAGGCACGCGAATTCCCCCTTCGAGGAGGTCCATCTTCTTGCCCACCAGCGGCCAGGTGTCCGAGAACCTTTCCCCGCCGTTGTCGCTCGTGAACACGACGATCGTGTTCCCGGATGCCCCGATCGATTCGAGTGCGGCAAAAATGCGCCCAATGCCTTCGTCCATGTGGTGGATCATTTTCTGGTAGGTGCCCACCGATCCGCCGTCGGTATGGATGATCTTTTCGATCGACCGGGCAACTTCTTCGTCCTCGCGCGTTTCCCAGGGCCAGTGCGGGGCCGTGTAATGCACAGACAAGAGGAATGGCGCGTTGCCCTTTTGCCGGCCGATGTAGTCGACCGCGCGATCCGAAATCAAGTCGGTGAGGTACCCCACCCGATGCACCTCCGCCTCGCCTTCGCACAGGTCGTGGATCCCGGCCGAGTCGCAATGCGTGAAATAGTCCACGCCGCCGCTCATCACGCCGAAGAAATCCTGGTAGCCGCTCTGCAACGGGCCGAAATGCGGCGGAAATCCGAGATGCCATTTGCCCGCAAGCGCCGTTGAATAGCCCGCGGCGGAAAGCAGCGACGGCAGGGTCGGATGCCCGGGCGGGAGGCCTAGATCAGGATTGCCTCGCGTACGCGTGGCCATGGGCTCGTCCGCGCCCCCGCGCAGCCTGTATTGCCAGCGCCCGGTGATGAGCGCAAAGCGCGAAGGCGAGCACACCGACGAATTCGCATACCCGTCGGTGAACCGGAGGCCTTCGGCCGCCATGCGGTCGAGCTCGGGCGAGCACCGCGACCTCCCGCCGTAGCAGCCGAGGTCGGCGTAACCGAGGTCGTCGGCGAGGATGAAGACGAAATTGGGTTGCATGCTGCGATAGTATAGGCGGCAGGGTCCGACCGGCCACAGGAGACAAGCGATGAATGCAAAACAGCAGAACGACGTCCGCGCCCGGGTTTCAGCGGAGGAGTGGCAGGTGCGCGTGGACCTCGCCGCGTGCTATCGGCTGGTTGCGCTCTACGGCTGGGACGACATCGTCTTCACGCACATTTCAGCGCGTGTGCCCGCACCGCATCACAACGACCCTCACCATTTTCTCATCAACCCGTACGGGATGATGTTCGAGGAGATCAGCGCGTCGAGCCTGGTCAAGGTCGACGAGGCCTGCACAAAAGTCCTCGACTCGCCGTACCCGGTCAATCCCGCGGGTTTCGTGATCCACAGCGCGATCCACTTCGGCCGGCCCGACGTGCAGTGCGTGCTCCACACCCACACGCCCGACGGCATCGCCGTGTCGGCGCA
>JBBQNG010000025.1:0-26813 GCA_038329645.1 Burkholderiales bacterium | reverse complement strand
GAACGCCTGGGTGCGCCACCTGTAAGCCGGTCCAAGCAGGTCGAGACCGGCGTAAGTGGTTACTAACTTCATTGTCGAGGCCGGATTCATGGGGATCGCCGAATTGACGGCCAGGAGCAAGCGATCCTGGGACACCTCCTGGACCGAAATCGAAACGCTCGAAAGCGGAATTCCTGTTCTTGCTAGTGCCTGAGCCACGGCCGGAGGCGGCTGATCTCCGGCTGCGGCTGCACCCCCGACCCAGAGCGCCAAAATAGTTGCCCGAATCCCGCTCGTAAGCCATTGAATTTTCATAGTCTCTTATTTTACGGCGATTTTTTGTATTGAAATTCCTGCCTTCCGTCGCTATTATTAGCACTCGTAGGGGATGAGTGCTAACACGTTGAGTGCCAATACCTCCCCACGCTGTTGGGCCTGCTGCGCAGTCACCCCCGATCCCAGATCGATGCGGCGGCCCTTATCTCGTTGACTCAAATAGGATGGAGACTCGAATGAAAATTCGTCCCCTGCACGATCGTGTGATCGTCAAGCGTATCGAAGAAGAGCGCAAGACCGCCTCCGGCATCGTTATCCCCGACACCGCCGCCGAAAAACCGGACCAGGGCGAAATCGTCGCCGTCGGCAAAGGCAAGAAGAACGACGACGGCAAGGTTTCGCCGCTCGACGTCAAAGTTGGCGACCGCGTGCTGTTCGGCAAGTACAGCGGCCAGACCGTCAAAGTCAAAGGCGAAGAGCTCCTCGTCATGCGCGAGGAAGACATCATGGGCGTGGTCGAGGGCGCGTAAGCCGCACACCTCCATCTACCCGAATCCCTATTGCATTCAGGAGAAATATAAATGGCTGCTAAAGAAGTCCGATTCCACGAAAGCGCCCGCGTCAAGATGGTTCATGGACTGAACATCCTTGCCGACGCTGTCAAAGTTACCCTTGGCCCGAAGGGCCGCAACGTTGTGCTCGAGCGCTCCTACGGCGCGCCGACCGTGACGAAGGACGGCGTATCCGTCGCCAAGGAAATCGAGCTGAAGGACAAGTTCGAAAACATGGGTGCGCAGATGGTTAAGGAAGTTGCGTCCAAAACGTCGGATGTCGCCGGTGACGGCACGACGACGGCCACGGTGCTGGCGCAAGCCATCGTGCGCGAGGGGATGAAGTACGTCGCCTCCGGCATGAACCCGATGGACCTCAAGCGCGGCATCGACAAGGCCGTGATCGCAGTGGTCGAGGAGCTCAAGAAAGCCTCCAAGCCCTGCACGACGTCGAAGGAAATCGCCCAGGTCGGCTCGATCTCGGCCAACTCCGACTTCGACATCGGCAAGAACATTGCCGATGCGATGGACAAGGTCGGCAAGGAAGGCGTGATCACGGTCGAAGACGGCAAGTCGCTCAGCAACGAGCTCGACGTCGTCGAAGGCATGCAGTTCGACCGCGGCTACCTCTCGCCCTACTTCATCAACAATCCCGACAAGCAGGTTGCGCTGCTCGAAGACCCGTTCATCCTGCTGCACGACAAGAAGATCTCGTCGATCCGCGAGCTGCTGCCGCTGCTGGAGCAGGTTGCCAAGGCCGGTCGGCCCCTCTTGATCATCGCCGAGGAACTCGAAGGCGAGGCGCTTGCCACCCTGGTGGTAAACAACATTCGCGGCATCCTCAAAACCTGCGCCGTCAAGGCCCCTGGCTTCGGTGATCGCCGCAAGGCAATGCTCGAAGACATGGCCATCCTCACCGGCGGCACGGTCATCAGCGAAGAACTCGGCCTCAAGCTCGAGAACGCCACGCTGAAAGACCTTGGCCACGCCAAGAAAGTCGAGGTGGGCAAGGAGAACACGACGCTGATCGACGGCGCCGGCGAGAAGAAGGCGATCGAAGCGCGCGTCAAGCAGATCCGCGTGCAGATCGAAGAAGCCACCAGCGACTACGACCGCGAGAAGCTGCAGGAACGCGTCGCCAAGCTGGCCGGCGGCGTTGCGGTGATCAAGGTGGGTGCCGCGACCGAAGTCGAGATGAAAGAGAAGAAGGCCCGTGTCGAGGACGCGCTGCACGCGACCCGCGCCGCGGTGGAAGAAGGCGTCGTGCCCGGCGGCGGCGTGGCGCTGATCCGCGCCAAGGCGTCGCTCGGCAAGCTCAAAGGCGACAACCACGACCAGGAAGCCGGCATCAAGATCGTGCTGCGCGCCCTGGAAGAGCCACTGCGCCAGATCGTTGCCAACGCGGGCGCCGAGCCCTCGGTGGTGATGAACAAGGTTGCCGAAGGCAAGGGCAACTACGGCTACAACGCGCAGACTGGCGAGTACGGCGACATGGTCGAGATGGGCGTGATCGATCCGACCAAAGTGGCGCGCACCGCGCTGCAGAACGCGGCCTCCGTTGCAGGCCTGATGCTGACGACCGATGCGATGGTCGCCGAGCTTGTCGAAGACAAGAAAGGCGGCGGCATGCCCGACATGGGTGGCATGGGCGGCGGCATGGGTGGCATGGGCGGCATGGGTGGCATGGACATGTAATTTGCCGATAAGCAGTACGGCAAGCTGCATCTGGAAAGGGGCGCTCAATGCGCCCCTTTTCTTTTGCTGTTTCTTTCGCAGAGCGAAATGTCAAAGGCGGCAACTTCCCTCTACTGCAGCGCCGAAATGCGAGCGTCAGATTAATGAAAGTCTCGCGTAAGCCCGGGTTAAGGCGATTCGAATAGGCTTCAAATTGACCGTCCGGTGCTGCTTGCGGTACTGGTCGTGTCTCCCTCCTTGGACAGCAGCTTGTCCTTTAAGGCGCCGATACTGGCGCCTTTTTCTTTGGTGCCCCGGGCATTTTCCTTTATAATCCGCACCCTTGCACAAACGCTGCGGAGTTCTCTGCCGCGTCCGTACGGCCAAGTAGCTCAGTCGGTAGAGCAGCGGATTGAAAATCCGTGTGTCGGTGGTTCGATTCCGCCCTTGGCCACCAGCTCCTCCTTGTAGTATTTGTAAACGACAGGCTCAGTCCCACTTCTAGGCATGGAACAGCTCAAATCGCTCGGCCGATACCAGATCCAGGGGGTCCTAGGGAAAGGGGCCATGGGGCTGGTCTACGACGGCCTGGACCCCGGCCTGAACCGCCGGGTCGCGATCAAGACCATCCTCGTCAAGCAGCTCGACGAGGAAACGGCGAGCATGTATTCCAAGCGCTTCGAGCGCGAGGTGCGCGCGGTCGCGCGGCTCAATCACCGCAACATCGTGCAGGTGTACGATTTCGGCACCGAAGGAGACGTCGCGTACATCGTGATGGAGTACATCAACGGCCGGGAGCTCAAGGATTATTTCGACGCCGGTCAGCGCTACGACATCAAGACTGCGTTTCGCCTGATGACCGAGCTCCTGGACGCCCTCGAGTTCGCCCACGATGCCGGGATCATCCATCGCGACATCAAGCCCGCCAACCTGATGATCGACGCCGAGGGGCATGCCAAGCTCACCGACTTCGGCGTGGCACGCGTCGTCGATCCAGACGCAGCCCCGGGCGAAGCGACGCAGACCGGCGCCGTGGTCGGCACGCCGGCCTACATGTCGCCCGAGCAGGTACAGGGCGAGCCCATCGACCGGCGCACCGATATCTTCTCCGCAGGGATCATCTTCTACCAGTTCCTCACCGGGCAGAAGCCCTTCGACGGAACCGGATGGGCGCTGGCCAAGAAGATCATCCAGGACGAGCCCATCAGGCCTTCCAAGCTGGTCCAGGTGCCGCCCGAGATCGATCGGGTAATCGCACGCGCGCTAGCAAAGAAGCCCGAGGACCGCTACCAGAGCGCTCGCAGCTTCGCCGAGTCCCTCAAGCGCATCCTCGAAGGCAAGCCGCCGGAGGATCCGAACGAAGTCGTGGCGCTGCCTCCGCCGGCGGCCGCCCCGCCGCGCCCTGGCGCCGCATCCGCCCCCGCGCAAGGCAACGAAGCCGAGATGGAGTTCTGGCGCGAGGTAAAGGATTCCGACGATCCCGAGGAGATCGAGCTCTATATCGAGCAATTCCCGCGCGGTGTCTACGTCGACCTGGCGCGCAAAAAGATTGCCGAGCTCGGCGGCAGCTAGTCCCATCCGGCCCCCTCTGGCATGACTGCGCTGCTGCAGGAGATTCGCGTGCTCGATTTCGGGCGCTATATCGCGGGCCCTTACTGCGCGGCGCTCCTTGCCGAGTACGGCGCCGAAGTCATCCGGATCGAGAAGCGCGAAGGCAGCGAGGACCGCTTCGTCGCACCGATAGGGGCAGGCGGTGAGGGCAGCCTGTTCCTGCAGATGAACCGCAACAAGCTTTCGCTCACGGTCGACCCGATGTCCGCCGAGGGTCGCGAGATCGTGCGCAAGCTCGTGCGCACCGCCGACGTCGTGGTGGCAAATCTCCCCGACCAGAGCCTGGCCGCCATGGGGCTCGACTATGCGAGCCTGTGCGCATCCAAGCCCGACATCATCGCCACCACCAGTTCGGCATTCGGCTCGAACGGGCCGATGGCGCGCAACGTCGGATTCGATGGTGTCGGCCAGGCCATGTCCGGCGCCGTCTTCATGACCGGCGAGTCGGATCAGCCGTACCGCGCCCAGGTCAACTGGGTCGACTTCGGCACGGCGCTGCATTGCGCATTCGGCACGATGGCCGCGCTGATGGAGCGCGCTCGCAGCGGCAAGGGCCAGCACGTGCAGGGCTCGCTCCTCGGGACCGCAATGACTTTCATGAATTCGTTTCACATCGAGCAGGCGGTCATCGAGAAGAACCGGGTCCCCAGCGGCAATCGCGGGCAGGCCGCCGCCCCCGTGAATATCTATCGCACGGCGGACGGGTGGCTGTTGTGCCAGGTCGTCGGCCAGCCGCTGTACGAGCGCTGGGCAAAGCTCATGGGCGAGCCGCGATGGCTGTCGGACGCGCGCTTCTCGAACGACCTCTCGCGCGGCGAGCATGCCGAAATCATCGACGAGCGCATGCAGCGCTGGTGCGAAGGGCGCAGCACGAACGAAGCGGTGGAGATTCTCGGTGCGGCGAAAATTCCGTGCGGGCCGGTGCTCAACGCGCAGGCTGCGCTCGATCACCCCCAGGTTGCGGCGCTTGGCCTGTTGCAGCCGCTTGACTATCCCGGCCTGCCCAGGGCTGCGCCCGTGGCGCGCGTCCCGCTTGCGATGTCTGTGACCAGCGGCGGCATCCGCCATCGGGCGCCGCTCTTAGGCGAGCACACCGACCGCCTCCTTGCGCAACTGGGTTACGACCCGGCCGCCATTGCGGCGTTGCGCGACAACGGTGTGATCTAAGGCTCAGAGCCCCAGCCGCTCGGGCGACAGGTATCTCTGCCGGAAGACCTCGAACGGCAGGCTGTCGGAGGCTTCGATCTGGCGCTGCTCCTCGACCGAGGCTTCCGCCATCTGCGCGAAGCGCTTTTCCTCCGCTGCGGGCAGGCCCAGGCCGCTGATGGCGGCCTGGTGCTCGCGGGACTGCCGCAACACGAAACGGACATACGAATCATTGTCTTCCGCCATCGCTTTCAGAACGCGCGCCGAAGGCAGCGGGGCAGGATCGTCCAGTGCCGACAGGCCACCCGAAAGGGCATCGCGGTACGCAGCGCCGCCGTGCGCGGCATCCAGCGCCTCGGCAATCGGCGCGCAGCCGGAGAGGACCTGGCGGCCCCACTCGGGCAGCGAGACCTCCTCGCCGTTGCGTTCGAGGCGAAGCGCGGTTTCGCGGCCGCGTGCCGCAACCCGATGCTGGTTGCGCGCATTCGCGGCGATCTCCGCGGGATTGTCGTCCGGGCTTTCGCTCAACACGCAGTGCAGAAGGAACACGTCGAGCAGGCGGATAGTCGCGGCATCGATGCCGATCGGCACGAACGGGTTGAGATCCATGAGCCGCACCTCGACGTATTCGACCCCGCGCTCGCGCAGCGCATGCAAGGGCCGCTCGCCCTGCCGGATCACGCGCTTTGGGCGGATCGTGCCGTAGAACTCGTTTTCGATTTGCAGGAGGCTGGTCGCGAGTTGCCGGTAACTCTCGACGTCGTCGCCGCGTGCGCCGGGCTCCCGGATTCCAATCGCCTCGTAGGGCGGATACGGGCGCGTCAATGCGCCCTGGAGCGAAGCGCCGTAGCTCTCGAGGCAGTTGTAGCTCACCGCAAGCGAAGCCTGCGCGTCGCTCTGGTAGCCCAGCGGCCCCATGCGCAGCGAGGTCGCACCGGGCCGGTACATGGTGCCGCGCCTGAGTTCGACCAGCTCGTGCTTGCGGCCCTCGACGAAGCTCGCGCACACCGCCGGCGAGGCCCCGAACAGGTAGAGCAGGAGCCAGGAGTGGCGGCGGAAATTGCGGATCAGCGAGAAATAGGCGACGTTCGGGTCGTCGATCGCAGGCAGGGAGAAGTTGTAGTGGATCCCCGAAATGGTCTGCATGCGGCGGCCGTAGCGATGCGCGAGGCCCCTGCGATAGACGCTTTTCGCCTTGCCGACGTTTGAGCTGCCATAGCGCCCGATCGGGATCGAGTCGTCGGCGGGTAACCCGCACGGCATGCTCGCACACCACATCATCTGGTCGCCGATGTTGCGGTAGACCACCTGGTGGATTCGGGTGAGCTCTTCGAGACAAGCTTCCACGCCGGTATGCACGCCGGTGATCAGCTCGAGCTGCGATTCGCTGAAATCCGTGGTGATGTGCGGATGGCTCAGCGCCGAGCCCAGGCCCTTCGGATGCGGGTCGGCGGCGAGTCCGCCGTCGGGTCGGATGCGCAGGCTTTCTTTCTCGATGCCCCGGCGGATATTGCGCAGGGCGGCGGCGCCGAGCGCACGCAATCGATCCTGGAGATTGCTCATTCTGTAGGCAGGGGTGGACTCGGAGGAGCGCTAAGGTACCAGAACGCCGGAAATCCGCTGGCGCCGTGCAACCCCGAATTGCGCGCGGACGCTCAACCCGGCGTGACGATCTGGATGTGATCCCGGCTTACGTCGATGAATTCGGCGGCGAGCACCTGGCGGCCCCCCAGGTGCAGTTCCCAGACTTCGGCGTCGGTTACCGCGACGAAGCTCTTCGCATCGACGATGAAATCGGTCAGGCGCGCGCCGGGGAGCAGGTCGATGTACCCCTTGATCCGATAGGCACTCGTGAGGATGGTCACCTTGGTCTTCGATTCGGTCGGGGTCATTGCTCGCTTCTCCTTGAATTGGGGCGCCGGCAGCGAACCTGCCGCCGCGGGCTCCTGCCGCTGCGCTATCCTGCCACCATTCCCATGAAAATATTCTACGGCTGGCGAATGGTCGCCTCGGGCGGCGGCATCCAGTTTCTGCAGGCGGGGCTGCTGCACCAGGCATTCGGCGCGTATTTCGCGATCCTCACCGAGGAATTCGGCTGGAGCAAGACTTCGCTTTCCGGGGCCGCTGCCCTGCAGCCCATGGAAGCGGCGGTACTCGGCCCGGTCCTGGGCTGGATCATCGACCGGTTCGGGCCCCAGGGCATGATCCGCATCGGCGTGGTGACTTTCGGCATCGGCTTCATGCTGCTGAGCCAGATCGAGTCGCTGGCGGGGTTTTACGGCGCGTTCCTGGTCATTGCCCTGGGCGCGAGCCTGTGCGGCTTCTTTCCGATCAATGTCGCCATCATCCACTGGTTCGAGAAGTTCCGCGCCCGCGCCCTTTCGATCCTTTCGCTGGGCCTCGCGCTGGGCGGCGTGTTCGTGCCTGTCGTGGCGTGGGCGATGCAAACCTGGGGCTGGCGCGCCACCGCCTTCGCCTCGGGACTGCTTGCGATTGCCGTCGGCTGGCCGCTGGCCCGCGTGTTCCGCAGGCGCCCGGCCGACGTAGGAGAAACCATCGACGGCTTGCCGGTTGAGGCATCGGCCCAAGGGCAGCCGGACCGGCCGGCGGGGCGCGAATTCACCGCGCGCGAAGCGCTGCGCACCAGTTCGTTCTGGCTGCTGTCCTTCGGCCATGGATTCGCGCTCCTGGTCGTGTACGCGGTGAGCGTGCATGCAATCACGCACATGAAGGAAGGCCTGGGTTATACCCTGGCCGAAGCGTCGCTCGTCATCACCCTCATGACCTTGTCGCAAGTAGGCGGCGTACTGGTCGGATGGGCGATCGGCGATCGTTTCGAGAAACGTTTCATCGCCGCGGTCTGCATGCTGATGCATTCGAGCGGGCTCCTGATGCTCACTTACGCCGAAGGAAACGCCATGCTCATGGCCTTTGCCGTCCTGCACGGTGGGGCGTGGGGACTCCGCGGACCGCTGATGCAGGCACTGCGCGCGGACTATTTCGGCCGGCGCTCCATTGGCATGATCCTCGGGCTATCGGCAATGATCATCGTGGTCGGCCAGATCGGCGGCCCGATCGTCGCCGGCGTATTCGCGGATTTGACCGGCAACTATCGCGCCGGATTCACCGCGCTCGCGCTGCTTGCCGGCCTGGGCTCGTTGTTTTTTCTGCTGGCCAAAAAACCGCACCTCATCGCGAAACCAGCCGGTTGAGCGCGTCGCGCAAGACTGCGCCCTGCTCGATACCCAGGGCGCGCGCGGTTTCGTTGCAGCGGGACACTACGCCGCTGTCCCAGGTGTCCTGCGCGTCGCCGATGCGGGCGCTGGTGTGCGCGACCGTCGCGGCGGCCACGCCCCGGGCCTGAAGCATTGCGAGCGCAACCACGCCCGCTTCATTCTTGCCGACACCCGCGTCGTTGAAGATGGCGCACTTGAGCGGTACTTGGAGCGCATACGCGCCTGAGCTTGCTCCGCCGTGTGATCCCGAAACGGCGATTTCGCTTGCGTCCTCGGGCGCGAGCATGGTGATCGAGTCCATCGCCACTACCCGTCCCCCGGGTCCCGACGCGACGATCTTCTTCAGCACAGGGCCCGCTTATTGGGGCAGGTTGATGCCCAGGCCGTTGCGCTTCGCGGTCTCGTAGACGACCTGTGCGGCAGCAAGGTCGGCCAGGGCGTGGCCGGAAAATACGAACATCGTGCGTTGCGCCTCCGAAATGCGCAGCGGCCCCGGCGCCGTGGCGATGTCCGCGAGGTCGGCATCGTAGGGCCCGGCGAACGCCATGCGGCCCATCGCGGCCAGGACGCGGGTCTGTTCGTGCTCATCGGTTGCAATCAGGTCCACATTGCGCAACGTGGCGGGTTTCCATGAGCGCCCGAGGTCCACGGCGCATGCGAAAGCGCCCGGGGCGAGCCACGCCGTGTCCAGAGACTCCAGCCCTGCGGCACCTTCGGGCACAGTCGTCACGACGACGTCCATGCCTTCCACGGCTTCGCGCGCAACGCTCGTGGTCTGCGCGGACATCCCTAGCGCACGGGCAGCGGTGGCCAGGCGCGTGGCGCTCGCCTCGGTGCGGCTACAGGCGGTGATACGGGACAGTTTCGGCAACACCAGGCGCAAGGCGTCCAGGTGGCTGTGCGCCTGGACGCCGCATCCGACGAAGCCGATCGATTCGCTCTGCATTCGCGCAAGCGATCGCGCGGCAATCGCGCTCATCGCCGCGGTGCGGGTGGCGGTGATCCAGTTGCCGCCCATGACCGCGAGCGTCTGTCCGGTCGTCAAATCCGAGAGCACTATTAGGCTCACGATGGTCGGGCCACGGGTCTGTGCGCTCGGCACCAGGCCGAACCACTTCATGCCGGCCAGGCCGGCTTCGCCCAGGAAGGCCGGCTTGGCCTGGAAGACATGGCCCGTCCCGATACCCAGCACCGACTTGGGCGCAGCGCGCGCGGTGCCGCGCGCCTGCGATGCAAACGACAGGGCGACGGCGTCGCGCAGGCGGTCCAGCGGGATCGAAGCGCCCGCCACATCGGTCTCGGAGAGGTACAGCAGGGTATCCATGCGATCAGTTTAGCCGGAGTGCGTTCCGGCGCCCGGATCAGAACAGGGCGTAGCCGCCGTCGATGAGGAAAGTGTCGCCGGTGTGATAGCTCGAGGCGGAGCTCATCAGGTACACGCCGATGCCGCCGAAGTCCTCGCCGGTGCCCCAGCGGCGCGCAGGGATGCGAGGCAGGACGTTATTGCGGAATTTCTCGTTAGCCACGGCGTTGGCGGTCATGTCGGTTTCGATCCAGCCCGGCAGGATCGAATGCGCGCGTATCTTGTGGCGCGCGAGCTCGACGGCGAGCCCGCGGACCATCGAGATCATACCGCCCTTGGTGGCGGCATAGTGCTCGCTGCGCGCGGCTCCTTCGATTGCGGCCAGCGACGCCGTCCCGACCAGTACGCCGCCGCCGCCGCGCTCGACCATGTGGCGCGCCGCGGCGCGAAAAGTGTAGAAAGCGCCGTCGAGGTTCACTTTGAGGACGCGATGCCACTCCTCGGAAGTCATTTCCATGAAGGAAGCAGTGCTCCGCCCGCTCACGCCGGCATTGGCGAAGCAGCCGTCGACCCGGCCGAGTGCGGAGACGGTCTCGTTCATCGCGGCATCGACCGCCTTCTCGTCGCCCACGTCGCATTGCAGGGCGACGACCTTCCGGCCGGTGCCGGCAAGCGCGGCTTTTGCCGCGTCATTCTTTTTTGCGTTGGTGCCCCAGATCGCGATGTCGGCACCAGCCTGAGCGACGGCGGTCGCGAGGCCAAGACCAATGCCGCTGTTGCCGCCGGTGATGAGCGCGACTTTGCCGGTCAGGTCGAAGGGCGGGTAGGCCATGGGGTCATCCTTGGTCGGGTATTTCCGATTGCTTCGAAGCGGTAAGCAGGTAAGATCGCGGCAGAACCGAAAGAAAAGTACCACGAAAATATGCGTTTTGACGAAGCCAGAACCAACGGAGATTTGTATGCCACTGATTCATGTAAGCCTGTTCGAGGGCCGCACCACCGAGCAGAAGCGCGAGTTCGCCGTTGCCGTCACGGCCGATGCGGTGCGCACCCTGAAATGCACGCCGGAATCGGTCGACGTGATCTTCGAGGACGTGAAGAAGTCGGATTGGGCCACGGGCGGCAAGCTGGCCTCGGATCCGAAGTAAATCATTAACAATAGTTTTTGTAGATTGGCTGTTGGAGCCAACTTCCGGCCAATTTAATTTCCAGTTATGACAAATCAACCAGTCCGGGGTTGTCGCTTTCATCCTTGAGCCCGATGCCCGTCACGCCGCGGCGCAACGCTTCTCCAGCCAGCCAGTCGAGCTTCGCCGCGGCCGCGGCATAGCCGAGCCCTTCCGGGCGGACATTGGAGATGCAGTTGCGCTCGGCGTCCGTGCGGCCGATCCGGGGCGCATGCGTGAGATAGAGGCCGAGGCTGTCGGGTGAAGACAGCCCCGGGCGCTCGCCGATCATCACCACGACCAGCCGTGCGCCGAGCCGCTCGCCGATCTCGTCGCCGAGCGCTACGCGCCCCTGCAGGGCGACGACCACGGGCACGCCGCTCCAGTGTCGGGGCGCGATCTCGCGCAGCGCAGCCAGAAGGGGCACCGCATGTGACTGCACCGCTACCGCGGACAGCCCATCTTCCAGCGCAACCACGATTTCCGGCGGTTGCGCCGGCGCAAGCAGCTGGCGCGCACTCTCCTCGTCGAGGCGGCGACCGAGGTCCGGGCGGGTAAGGTACGTGGCGCGATCCGGCGCTGCGCTGTGCGTCCTGATCGGCGCGTACCCGACAGAGCGCAGCTCGCGTTCGAGGCAATCCACGTCGAGCGCTTCGTGCACCGCGTCGCGCGCCTGCGCGTGCGCGATACCGAACGCCAGCACTTCGCGGGTGGGCATGCCGGGCCCTGCGCGCCCGAGGGCGATCCGCGCCGGCGTATGGCTGCGCAGGTGCGACCAGGGATTGGCCACGACCGGCCGATCGGTCTTCATGGCGCCGTGAGTGCTGACGCCGCGGCCAGCAACCGGTTGCCGCTTGCGTGAGGCTGCAGCACACCTGACGCGTCGATGAGCTGCATCCTTTCCAGCCATGCCTCGAATTCCGGCGCCCGCTTGAGCCCGAGGACGTTTCGCAGGTAGAGCGCGTCGTGGAACGAGGTGCTCTGGTAGTTGAGCATTACATCGTCCGCGCCCGGCACGCCCATGATGAAAGTCACGCCCGCCACGCCCAGCAGGGTGAGGAGCGTATCCATGTCGTCCTGGTCCGCCTCAGCGTGGTTGGTGTAGCAGACGTCCACACCAAGCGGCACACCGAGCAGCTTGCCGCAGAAATGGTCTTCCAGCCCGGCGCGGATGATCTGCTTGCCGTCGTAGAGATACTCGGGGCCGATGAAGCCGACGACGGAGTTGGTGAGCAGCGGCTTGAAGTGGCGCGCGACGCCGTACGCTCGCGCTTCGAGCGTCTGCTGGTCTACGCCGTGATGGGCGTTGGCGGACAGGGCGCTGCCCTGGCCGGTCTCGAAATACATGACGTTGTCGCCGACGGTCCCGCGCTTGAGCGAAAGCGCGGCCTGGCGTGCCTCCGCCAGCATCGCAATGTCGATGCCGAAACTCTCGTTCGCCTTCTGGGTGCCCGCAATCGACTGGAAGACGAGGTCCACCGGCGCGCCCGCCTCGATGGCGCGGATCTGGTTGGTGATGTGCGTGAGGACGCACGACTGCGTAGGGATCCCGAAGCACCGGATGATTTCGTCCAGCATGCGCCACAGCTTCATGAAGGCGGGTAGGCCGTCGCCGGCCGGGTTGATGCCGATCATCGCGTCCCCGCAGCCGTAGAGCAGGCCGTCGAGCATCGAAGCGGCGATGCCTTTGGGGTCGTCAGTCGGGTGATTGGGTTGCAGGCGGATGCCGAGGCGGCCGGGGAGGCCCATCGTGTTGCGGAATTGCGTCGTGACGCGGCATTTCCTCGCGACGCCGATCAGGTCCTGGTTGCGCATGAGCTTCGAGACCGCAGCCGCCATTTCGGGCGTCAGCCCGGCAGCCAGCGCGGTGAGCGAAGCGGTATCGGTGTCATCGGACAGGAGCCAGTCGCGAAAGTCGCCCACGGGCAGGTGCGCCACCGGGCCAAACGCAGCCTTGTCATGGGTGTCGACGATCAGACGAGTGACCTCGTCCGCCTCGTAAGGCACAACGGCTTCTTCGAGAAAGCGGGCCATCGGCACATCCGCCAGCGCCATGCGCGCGGCCATGCGTTGCGCGGCCGTGGCTGCCGCGATGCCTGCCAGCACATCGCCCGAGCGCAGCGGCGAAGCTTTCGCCAGCAGGTCCTTGAGGTCGGCGAAGCGCCAGGTGACGCCGCCGATGGTGTGCGCGTAGCCCATGGGATTTTCGCCGTGGCCCAGTATAGCGACGCGCGCCGGGGTCAGGCGATGCCGGGATTGCCCTCTGCGCCTTACCAGGCCAGTCATGCCTGCACGGGAGCCGACTGGGCCGCAGACCGCCGGACGCAGCGCCGGTAGAATCGCCCCCATGAACGCAAACGACGAAATCTCGCTGACCCGGGACCTGCTCCAGCTCAACACGATCAACCCGCCAGGCAATGAGCGCGATTGCGCGCACCGCCTTGGCCGCCTGCTCGAGGAGTGGGGCTACTCGGTCGACTATTACGAGTACGCCGACAAGCGCACCAGCGTGATCGCGCGCCTGGGTGCATCCGACGCGAAAGCGCCGCTCTGCCTGACCGGGCACATCGATACCGTGCCGCTTGGCGCGGCGCAGTGGAGCCGCGATCCTTTTTCCGGCGAAACCGACGGCGACAAGCTGTATGGACGTGGATCCTCGGACATGAAGGCCGGCGTGGCCGGGATCCTGCTCGCGGCGAAGAATCTCGCGAAGCACCTGCGTTCGACCGCAGGGGTCGTGATCGTGCTGACCGCAGCGGAAGAGGGAGGGTGCATCGGCTCGAAGCACATGATTCAGGTCGATGGGCTGCTTGGCCGCGCAGGAGCAATGGTGGTGGGCGAGCCGACCTCCAATTACCCCGCTGTCGGCCACAAAGGCTCGATGAAATTCTGGGCGAAATTCAAGGGCGTCACCGCGCACGGCTCGATGCCGCACCTGGGCGTCAATGCGATCTACAAGGCTGCGCACGCGGCGTCCAAGCTCGAGAAGTTTGCGTTCCACGACCACCCGCACCCGGTTATGGGCGGGCCTTCGCTCAATGTGGGCACTTTCCATGCGGGCCAGACGATCAACTCCGTTCCGGACGAAGCGGTCCTCGGCGTGGACGTGCGCTCGATCGTCGGCATGGACCATGCCGCCGTGTTAAAGAGGTTGCGCGAAATGCTCGGGGACGACGTCGAGCTCGACGTGTTCCAGGATATGCCCGCCGTCTGGACCGAACCGGAAAACGAATGGATGCAGCGCGTCTTCGCGATCTGGGCGGCGACGCTGAACGAAAAGCCCGAGCCGCGCACCGTCTCCTACAACAGCGACGCGGGCAACTTCCTCAAGGCCTGGCGCGGCGCGCCGACCGTGATCCTCGGTCCCGGCGAACCGGCCATGGCCCACCAGACCGACGAGTACTGCCGGATGTCGAGAATCCAAGAGTCGGTGGCGATCTACGAGGCGATCATCCGCGACTGGTGCGACGCATGACCATCGCGGCGGCCCCGGCGGGGGCTGCGGAGCTCTACCACCTGATTGCCGAAGGCATCCCGAACATGGTCTGGACAGCGCGTCCGGACGGCGGCCTGGACTTTTTCAACCGGCGGGTCTTCGAATATACCGGGCTTACCTCGGCCGAGTTGAAGGAGTGGGGCTGGAGGGACGTGATCCATCCAGCCGACTGGGAGATGTGCGAAGCGCGCTGGCGGCGCTCGCTCGGCACCGGCGAATCGTACGAGATCGAATTCAGGGTCAGGCGTGGCGACGGCTCCTATCGCTGGCATATCGGCGCGGCTCTGCCGCTGCGCAACGCCGAAGGGGCGATTGAGCGGTGGTTCGGCACCTGCACCGACATCGAGGAAGAAAAGCGCGCCAACAATGCCCGTTACCGCGCGCTGGTCGAGCTCTCGCCGGACGCGATCATCATCCGCCACGGCGATCTGTTCGCCTATGCAAACGATGCCGCCCTGTGCCTGCTTGGGGTGCGCGCGGTCGACGAGCTGCTGGGCAAGTCCATTTACGACCTCGTCCATCCGGACGACCTGGCCTTGGCGCGGCGCCGCCAGGTCAGGCTCGACGATCTTGGGGAGGCGGATTCCCCGGCGGAACTTCGCCTTCGCCGCGGCGACGGCACCTATGTTGCGGTGGAGGCGATGGTTGCGCCGATGGAGTTCGACGGGCGCAAGGCGGCGGTGGCGATCTGGCGCGACCTGACCGTAAGCAAGCGTTCGGAACGGGTGCTTCGCGACAGCGAATCGGCGCTAAGGGAGGCCCAACGACTCGCTCATCTGGGCAGTTGGGAGTGGGACCCTTCGACCGATACGGTGACCTGGTCCGAGGAGATGTATCGTATTTTCGGGCGCGATCCGGACGCGGGCCCGGCAAGCTACGCGGAGCATCCGGCTCTCTACACCCTGGAATCTTGGGAGCGGCTGCGGGAGGCCGTAGCGCAAGCCTTGCAAAGTGGGGCATCGTATGAACTTGAACTCGAGCTGGCGAGCCCCGGCCGCCTGGACAAATGGGTCGTCGCGCGCGGCGAAGCGGTGAGAGATGGTATGGACGCGATCATTGGATTGCGCGGGACCGCCCAGGACGTTACTGACCGGCGTCGCACGAGGAAGGTGCTCCAGGATTACTCCGAGCGCGTCAAGCAGCTGCTCTACCGGTTGGTTGACACGCAGGAATCGGAGCGGCGCAATCTCGCCTCATCGCTGCACGACCTGATCGGGCAGAAGCTGACCGCGCTCAACATCGGGCTGGACATCCTGAAGCGGGACCTGCACGCCACCGCGGGACCGCTGGTGCGCGAACGCATCGAATCGATGGCGACGATCGTGGACGAGACCGTAGACGCCATCCGCGGCGTGATGGACGATCTGCACCCGTCGGAGTTGGAGGATTTCGGCCTGGTGCCGGCGCTGCACTCCCACGCGAAGCGTTTCGAGGCGAATACCGGCATCCGCACTGCGGTCGATGCCGTCGAGCCCGGTCGCCGGCTGCCCGTCAAAGTGGAGCTCGCGCTGTTCCGGGTGGTGCAGGAAGCGCTGACCAACGTCATCAAGCACAGCGGCGCGACGCGGATCCGCATCGGCGCCTGGGAGGACGCGGGGCGCGCGTTCATTTCCATCGACGACAACGGCCGCGGATTCTCCGACCCGGACGGGGCGCGCCTCGCGCGGCGTGGCGGCTGGGGCCTGTCGGAAATGCGCAAGCGCGCCGAGGCGGTCGGCGGTACGCTGAAGATCGAATTTCCCGCCGAAGGGGGCACGCGCGTGCTCGTCGAAGTGCCGCGGCATCGCGATGCTGATTAGCGTCCTCCTCGTCGACGACCACGCCGTCGTGCGCGACGGCGTGCGCCACCTGCTCGAGGTGCAGCCGGGGATCCGCGTCGTGGGCAGCTTCGGGGAAGGGCGTGCAGCGGTTGCGTTTGCAGAAGCGAACGATGTAAGCGTTGCCGTCATTGACGTCGCCATGCCGGGCATGAACGGCATCGAGGTGGCGCGCCAGATCCACGACGCCTGCCCGGGGACGCACATCCTCATGCTGTCGATGCATTCGAGCCCGGAGCACGTGTACCAGGCTTTCGAGGCCGGGGCGCAAGGCTACGTGCTCAAGGAATCCGCTGGCAGCGAGGTGACCGACGCGGTGCGCGCAGTGCACGCCGGCCGGCGATTCCTCTCCCGCAAGATCGACGGCGGCCACCTCGACCTCTACATCCGCGAGCGGCGGCGCAAGGGCAGCCCGCTGCTGCAGCTGAGCGCGCGCGAACGCCAGGTCCTGCAGCTGATCGTCGAGGGCAAGACCAGCGTCGAAGTCGGCGCGGTCCTCAATCTGTCGCCCAAGAGCGTGGACACCTATCGCAGCCGAATGATGAAAAAGCTCGAGCTCGGCGACATGCCGGGCCTGGTGAAATTCGCCATCCGGCACGGTTTGACGACGGTCGACTGAGCGCCCGCGCCGGAGGTGCGCCAGGCGGTTGCCATATAATGGCAGCTTCCGGCAGGCCACCTGCCTCCCGATCCTCGCCGATCCAAAATGACCCTGTTCGCCCTGGGCCTCAACCACCAGACCGCGCCGCTCGCCATCCGCGAGCGCGTGGCGTTCGCCACCGAAGCGCTGTCGCGCGCGGTCGGCGAACTCACGCGCGCGCGCCCGGTGAAAGAGGCGGCGATCATTTCGACCTGCAACCGGACCGAACTCTACGTATCGGCCGGCGAGGCCGGCATCGCGGCCGACTGGCTGGCCGAATACCACCGCATGCCGGCCGGCGAACTCGCGCCTTACCTCTACACGCTGCCGGAAAAGGAGGCGGTGCGGCATGCGTTCCGCGTCGCCTCGGGCCTCGATTCGATGGTGCTGGGCGAGCCGCAGATCCTCGGGCAGATGAAGGATGCGGTGCGCGCGGCGGAGTCCGCCGGGACGCTGGGCACCACGCTGCACAAGCTTTTCCAGAAATCATTCGCTGTGGCCAAGGAGGTGCGCACGACTACGCAGGTCGGCGCCAACAGCGTCTCGATGGCGGCGGCGGCGGTGAAGCTCGCGGCGCGCATTTTCCCGTCGATCGGGGAGCAGAACGTGCTCTTCATCGGCGCGGGAGAGATGATCGAATTGTGCGCCACGCACTTCGCCGCACAAGGCCCCGCGCGCCTGACCGTGGCCAACCGCACGCTCGAGCGGGCAACCGCGCTTGCCCACCGCTTCAACGGCCGCGGCATCGAACTGCGCGCGTTGCCCGATCAGCTGCACGAATACGACATCGTGGTTTCCTGCACCGCGAGCTCGCTCCCGATCCTGGGCAAGGGCCTGGCCGAGCGCGCCCTCAAGGCGCGGCGCCACCGGCCGATGTTCATGGTGGACCTGGCCGTGCCGCGCGACATCGAGGCCGAGGTCGGGGACCTCGACGACGTGTTCCTTTATACCGTCGATGACCTCTCCGGAATAGTGTCGGCCAACCTTGATTCGCGCCGTTCGGCCGTAGAGCAGGCCGAAGCGATCATCGAGACGCAGGTCGGCCAGTTCATGCACTGGATGGCCGCGCGCGAAAGCGTCCCGCTGATTCGCGCGCTGCGCGAGCAGGCCGAGCAGGCGCGCGAGCACGAAGTCGATCGCGCAATGCGGCTTCTCGCGCGGGGCGATGACCCCAGGCAGGTTCTCGAAGCACTTTCGCAGGGACTCACCAACAAGCTGATGCACGCCCCCACCCAGGCCCTGAACGAGGCCGAGGGTGAGGAGCGGCGCGCGCTCACGGACGTCGTGGCGCGCCTCTTCCACATCAAGCGTTAGCTTCCCCTGCGGCTGCCCGCCATGGTTCGCCCATGAAAGCGTCGTTGCGCTCGAGGCTGGAGCAGCTTGCTTCCCGCCTCCAGGAGCTCGACCGCCTGTTGTCGGAGGAGGCCGCCGCGAAGGACATGGACAGTTTCAGGAAGCTCGCGCGCGAGCATTCCGAGCTGTCCGCGGTGGTCGCGCTGTATGCCGATTTCAAGCTGGCGGAGGGCGATTCCGAGGCGGCAAGGGAAATGGCCGCCGACCCCGCCATGCGCAGCTTTGCCGACGACGAACTCAAGGCCGCTCGCGAGCGCATGGAGCGGCTCGAAGGCGAATTGCAGAAAGCGCTCCTGCCCAAGGACCCGAACGACGACAGGAACACTTTCCTCGAGATCCGCGCCGGCACCGGCGGCGACGAGTCGGGCCTGTTTGCGGCGGGCCTCCTGCGCATGTACACGCGCTTCGCGGAGCGCCAGGGATGGCAGGTGGAGGTCGTTTCCGAGAGCAACTCCGAGCTCGGCGGCTACAAGGAAGTCATCGTCAAGCTGGTCGGGCAGGGCGCGTACTCGAAGCTCAAGTTCGAGTCCGGCGGCCACCGCGTGCAGCGCGTCCCGGTCACGGAAACCCAGGGGCGGATCCACACTTCGGCCTGCACGGTCGCGGTGATGCCCGAGGCCGACGAGATCAACGACGTCGTGCTCAACCCAGCCGACATGCGCATCGATACCTTCCGTGCGTCGGGTGCAGGCGGCCAGCACATCAACAAGACCGATTCCGCGGTGCGGATCACGCACTTGCCGACCGGGATCGTGGTGGAATGCCAGGACGGTCGCTCGCAGCACAAGAACAAGGCGCAGGCCCTGTCGGTGCTTGCCGCGCGCATCAAGGACCAGCAGATGCGCGACCAGGCAGCCAAGACCGCGGCGACGCGCAAGTCCCTCGTCGGCTCGGGCGACCGCTCGGAGCGCATCCGCACCTATAACTTCCCGCAGGGGCGCGTCACCGACCACCGCATCAACCTTACTCTCTACAAGCTCGAGCGCATCATGGACGGCGAGCTCGACGACATTGTCAACGCCCTCGCGACCGAGCTGCAGGCCGAGCAGCTCGCCGAACTCGCGGAGGCGCAGGCCGGGCGGATCGCGGGGTGACCGTCGCGGAGGCCCTCGCGGGCAGCGGCATCGACCTGTCCGAGGCGCGCATGCTCCTTGGCGCCGCCAGCGGTCTTTCGCGCGCCTCGATGATTGCGCACCCGGATGCGCTGCTCAGCGCAGACGCGGCAGAAATTTTCCGTTTGGCAGCGGCCCGCCGCCGGTCGGGTGAGCCGGTCGCCTACCTTCTCGGTGAGCGCGAGTTCTACGGCCTGGCCCTGCGCGTCGGTCCCGACGTCCTGATTCCGCGCCCCGAGACCGAGCTGCTCGTCGACTTCGCCCTCGAGCATGTCGCTGGCGGCGGAACGCTGCTCGACCTCGGAACGGGGTCCGGCGCGATCGCGCTCGCCGTGAAGCAGCAGCGACCGGATGTCCGCGTGACCGCGGTCGACCGGAGTCCCGCCGCATTGGACATCGCACGCACCAATGCAGCCCGCCATGCGCTCGATGTCGAATTCGTCGAGGGGAGCTGGTTCGACCGCGTTCGCGGCCGTCGCTTCGGGGTAGTGGTGGCGAACCCGCCGTACGTCGCGGAAGGCGACCCGCACCTGGCACAGGGCGACTTGCGCTTCGAGCCGCGCTCGGCGCTGGCCGCGGGCATCGACGGGCTGGACGCGATCAGGCTTATTGCCCGCGACGCGCCGGCCCACCTCGACGATTCGGGTTGGATCGCAATCGAGCACGGGCAGAGGCAGGAAGGCGCGGTATGCGAATTGCTTGCACATGCGGGTCTTGAAGGGGTCGACTCGCGGTCCGATCTTGCAGGTATTGCACGCATTACCTACGGAAAGTACAATCCTGACTAAATTGATCAGGTAATCCTGTTTCCAATCACCGACTTCAGATCCACGAGGCGACCATGGACGTTCAGCAAGTCATTAAAGGGCAAGTCACCGGCAATCCGGTGGTCCTGTACATGAAGGGCACGCCGCAGTTCCCGCAATGCGGGTTCTCGCAGGCCGCAATCCAGATCCTCGGCGCCTGCGGGGTCAAGAGCCTGTTCACGGTGAACGTGCTCGAGGAGCCCGAGATCCGCCAAGGCATCAAGGCATACGCCAACTGGCCGACCATCCCGCAGCTCTATGTGAATGGCGAATTCGTCGGCGGGTCCGACATCCTGCGCGAAATGTACCAGGCCGGCGAGCTGCAGAAGCTGCTTGAGCCGGTGGTAGCCAAACAGCCCGCCTGACCGAACTTCGTGGCAGGGGGTACGGGGGAGCCCGCAGGGTCCCCTGTTCCGATCGTTAGGCGCTCGTCAGTCGCGTATTGGCGAGGTTGAGCCGCGCCACCAGGATGCCGATGAAGGCGCGGTCGAACTTGAGCCGGCAGGCTTCACTCGCGTTCCCCAGGTCTGCGACCTTCATGCGGACAATGCGCGTCTCGCTGTTCGCGGTCACGCTCGCACCGCGCACCTTGCTCGAATCCGACAGGTAGGCCATCTCCCCGAAGCACTCGCCCGCGCCTAGGACGTTGAGCAGCTTCTTGTTCTTGGTGACCTTGACCTCGCCCGACACGAGCAGGCAGAAATCCTCGCCCGCATCGCCTTCGCGCATCAGCACGGCGCCGGCCGAAACCTTCTCCCAGCTGCCGGCGGCGACGACTTCCCAAAGCTCCGGGTCGGAAAAGCGGCGGAAGAAATCCATCCCGCGCAGCGCGTTGAATTTCTCGCTGTCGGCGAGCTCGTCGCTTTTCCTCGCCAGGCTCTCGGCGCGGAACGCATCCGCGAGGTCCTTGGCAAAGTCCTCCCAGGTCTGGTAGCGCCGCGCCTGGTCCTTCTGCATCGCCTTGCGCACGATCCGGTCGACCGCCATCGGGATCCCGTCGCGCAGGGACGAGGGTGGCGCGGGATCGGTGGTGGTGATCTGGTAGATCATGCTGAAGTTGTTCGACGCCTGGTAGGGCAGCTGGCCGGTCAGCAGCTGGTACATCACCACGCCGAGCGAATAGATATCCGTCTGCTGCGAGAGCGGCTGCTCGCGGATCTGCTCGGGCGACATGTAGGCGGGCGAGCCGATGCCGCTCACCGGGGTCGCGTCGAAGCCCGCAGACAGCGCCAGGCCGAAGTCGGAAATCTTGATGTCGGTGGGCCCGGACATGAGGATGTTGCCCGGCTTGATGTCGCGGTGGGTGATGCCGAGCTGGTTGGCGTACGACAGCGCCCGCGTGCACTTGAACACGATCTCGACGATCTTGTCGATCGGCAACAGGTTGTCGGCAGCGGTGTGCGGCTCCAGGGTCCCGCCCGCGACGTACTCCATGACGATGTAGCCGGAGTCGTCCTCGATCACGGCGTCGTAGATCGCGACGATATGCGGGTGCGAGAGTTTCCCCGCGAGCGAAGCCTCAGCCAGGAGGAGCTTCCTGTACACGCCGCCTCCGGCGCCCTCGCGCAGCGTCTCCGGAAAGATCCGCTTCACGGCCACGTCCCGGCCGTTGAACGGGTCGTTGCACAGGTAGACCTCGCTGGTGGCGCCTTCGCCCAGCTTGGCCAGGACCGGGTATTTCCCGACCCGTTCGGGGATCGACTCCGTGCCGGTCTCGGACATGCGGGCTCCGCGCCTAGACGCCGGACAAACGGATATTGGCCATCGTAAGGCGCTCCACGAGGATCTCCATGAACGCCCGGTCGAACTTGTGGCGGCACGCGTCCGAAGCCTGCTCGAGGTTGGGCGTCGGCACGGAAATGATTTTCGCATTGTCCATGACCGTGACGTCGGCGACTCGCACCGGCGCGGATTTCGACAGGTAGGCCATTTCGCCGAAGGCCTCCCCGGTGCGCAGGAGGTTGAGCAGCTTGCCGCGCTTGGTGACCTTCACCTCGCCCTCGGCGAGGATGCAGAAGAAATTGCCCGGCTCGCCCTCCTTCATGAGCACTTCACCCGCGCTGGCGCTCCGCCACGAAGACATGTTGGCGACTTCCCACAGCTCGGCATCGGTGAAATTCTCGAAGAATGCGAGCCGGCGCAGCGTCTCGAACTTGTCCGTGTCGGCGAAACCGGCCTCCCCCGGGTTGATGTACTCGGTGCGGAAGACCTCGGCCAGATCGAGCGAGAAGGCCTCCCAGTCCGGGTAGCGGTCGTCGTGCTCGCGCGCCATCGCGCGGGCGACGATGGCCTCGATACGCGCCGGGATTTCCGGCCGGATCGAGGCGAGCGGCGGCGGGTCGAGATTGGTGATCTGGTAGATGAGGCTGAAATTGTTGCTCGCCTGGAACGGCAGGCGCCCGGTGAGGAGGTGGTACATCACGACCCCCATCGAATAGATGTCGGTGCGGTGGTCGAGCGGATGCTCCTTGACCTGCTGCGGAGACATGTAGGCGGGCGAGCCGATCGCGGCGATCTGGGTGGTTTCGGCCGTGGCGATGAGCGCCGCGCCGAAGTCAGTGACTTTCACGTCCGAGCCGCCGGCATGCAGGATGTTGGCCGGCTTGATGTCGCGGTGCGTGATCCCCTTGCGGTGCGCGAACTCGAGCGCGCGGGTGCACTTGAAAACCATCTCGACGACCTGCTCGATCGGCAGGAGGCTATCCGGGGTGCAGAATTTCTCCAGCGTCCCGCCGTCGACGTACTCCATCACGATGTAGTTCAGCCTGTCCTCGGCCACCGCGTCGTAGATCTGCACGATGTGCGGGTGCTGGAGCTTGCCGGCCAGCGACGCTTCGTTGACGAACAGTTTCTTGAACAGCTTGCCGCGCTGCGGGTCCTCGAACAGGTCGGTCGATACCACCTTGACCGCCACGTCGCGGTCGTTGAACGGGTCGTGGCAGAGGAACACCTCGGAGGATGCCCCGCTGCCCAGCAGCTTGACCACCGGATACTTGCCGACGCGCTCCAGGGCGGGCGCGTCGCTCATGCCGCCGCAAGCCTCTTCCTGCCGCGCGCGACCGCGCGCCGGACCTGCGCTGGCGCGGTGCCCCCGGGGTGCTTGCGGCGCGCAATCGATCCTTCGAGGGTCAGCCAGTCGAATACGTCCGGGCCGATCGCTGGCGAAAATTTCCTGAGCGCGGCCAGGGGCAGCCCGGACAGGTCGCAGCGCTTTTTCTCGGCCTCGCGCACGGCAAGCGCCACGATTTCGTGGGCGTCCCGGAACGGCGTGCCCTTGCCCACCAGGTAATCGGCAAGGTCGGTGGCGGTGGCAAAGCCTTCGAGCGCTGCCGCGCGCATGCGCTCGGGCACCGGGCGGATCCCGGCGGCAAGGTCGGCGAACACGGCGAGGCAATCGCGCACCGTGTCGGCCGTGTCGAAGAGCGGCTCCTTGTCCTCCTGGTTGTCCTTGTTGTACGCGAGCGGCTGGCCCTTCATGAGGGTCAGCAGGCCGACGAGGTGGCCGAATACGCGGCCCGACTTGCCGCGCACCAGCTCCGGGACGTCCGGGTTCTTCTTCTGCGGCATTATCGAGGACCCGGTGCAGAAGCGGTCGGGAATCGTGATGAAGCGAAAGCGCGGGCTCATCCAGACGATCAGCTCCTCGGACAAGCGCGACAGGTGGACCATGATCAGCGCAGCCGCGGCAGCGAACTCGATTGCGAAGTCACGGTCGGACACCGCATCGAGCGAGTTCTCGCACAGCGCCTCGAAGCCGAGCGCCTTCGCCACGCGCTCGCGGTCGATGGGGAAGGTCGTGCCGGCCAGCGCCGCGGCGCCCAGCGGCAGGCGGTTGACGCGCCGCCGGCAGTCGGCGAGCCGCTCGCGGTCGCGCTCGAACATCTCGAAATAGGCGAGCAGGTGGTGCCCGAACGTCACCGGCTGCGCGACCTGCATGTGCGTGAAGCCGGGCATCACGACCGCCGCGTGCTCTTCGGCGGCGTCGAGGAGGTTTGCCTGCAGGCGCACGAGGGCCGCGCGGATCGCGTCGATTTCGTCGCGCAGGTAAAGGCGCACGTCGGTGGCCACCTGGTCGTTGCGCGAGCGTCCGGTGTGCAGGCGCTTGCCCGCGTCGCCGACCAGCGCGGTGAGACGCTTCTCGATGTTGAGGTGCACGTCCTCCGCGTCGAGCGACCACTCGAATGTTCCGGCCTCGATTTCCTTTGCGATCGCCGCCATGCCGCGCTCGATTGCGGCGAGGTCCCGGGCGGAAAGGATTTTTTGCGCGGCCAGCATGCGCGCGTGCGCAAGCGAGCCGAGGATATCCACCCGGGCGAGGCGCCGGTCGAATGAAACCGACGCGGTGAACCGCTTTACGAGCTCATCGACCGGCTCGGCGAAGCGTCCCGACCATGCCTTGGCGGACGATCCCGTGGGCCTCGAGCCTGGTGGCTTGGCGCGCTTCGCGAACGGCCTGCGCGGTTTTGATTGTCTGGAAGCCATGGGGCATACTGGAATGAGTCATCGCGACGAACCGCAGCCCCGAATCGCACCCGTATTTGCAGCTTCTGGCCTCTCTGCCCCGGGAGCGCTTCGAGCGTAAGTCCAATGAGTATAAAGCAAAACGCCTATTCAGACGGCCTTCCCGACTTCCGCAACCTGGGCGTTACCGCGCGCATCCTGGTGGGCGTGAACCTGGCCGGGCTGGCCGCGGCCTGCTATGCCGAAACCACTTTGCTGGCGGGTATCGCGCGCTTCTCGGAAGATGCCGCGTTCATCGAGCCGGTTTTGCTCGCCTGCGTAGTTGCGCTTTATATTCTGTCACCCGCCTTGGCTTCGATGCGCTACTCCGCCGCGTGCGCGGGGATTTTTCTGGTCGTACTTGCGCTGACGGGAGGGCTGGCCTTCGCGATGCAGTCCGTCGTGATTCCGGCGCAGGGCCGCGAGATCGTGCGCGTGCTCGCATTCGCCGCGCTTGCGGTGGCTGTGCTGCTGGGTTACCTGCGCCTGCGCGCCAAGGCGTATTCGCCCGCATTGATGGAAGCGCGGCTGCAGGCGCTGCAGGCGCGCATCCGGCCGCATTTCCTGTTCAACAGCCTGAACGCGGTCCTCTCGCTCATCCGCCGCGACCCAAAGCGTGCAGAACTCGCGCTGGAGGACCTCGCCGACCTCTTCCGCGTGCTGATGTCGGACGGTCGCACGTTCGTGCGCCTGTCCGAGGAAATCGCGCTGCTCGAGCGCTACGCAAGCATCGAGCAGCTGCGGCTGGGCGATCGCCTGCGCGTGTCCTGGGACATCGACAGCGCGCCGCTGGAGGCGTTGTTGCCGCCGCTGGTGCTCCAGCCCCTGCTGGAGAATGCCGTGTATCACGGCGTCGAGCCCGGCACCGAGGCTGGCGAGGTGATCGTGCACATCGAGGCACGCGGCCAGCGAGTGCTCATCCGGGTGGTCAATCCTTTTCACGCGGAGTTCGCGCACCGGCCGGGAAACCGAATGGCGCTCGACAATCTGCGCGAGCGCCTGCAGCTGTTCTTCGACGCAGAAGCGCGACTGGACATCCGCGAAGCCGACGGGCGCTTCGAAGTGGAGATCGAGTTCCCGCGCATCACCGAGCGACCCGCCGGCCAGGCCGAGACGCCATGAGCACGCTGCCGCTGCGCGTATTCATCGCCGATGACGAGCCGCCCGCGCGCGAGCGCATCAAGGAGCTGCTCGGCGATGTGCGCGCGGAGTGCCCGACCGAGGTCGTGGGCGAAGCGGCGAACGGCCTGGAGATCCTCGAGCGGCTGCCGGAGAGCGGCGCCGAAGTCCTGCTCCTGGACATCGATATGCCCGGGCTTTCCGGTCTCGAAGTCGCGCGTCACCTCGCGCCGCTGGAGGCCGGCCCCGCGATCGTCTTTGTCACCGCGCACGACGCGCACGCGCTCGAGGCGTTCGACCTGAATGCGCTGGACTACCTGCTCAAGCCCGTGCGCGCGGCCCGCCTCGCGGCGGCGCTGCACAAGGCGCGGCAGTCCGGCCCGCCCGCGCGCGAGTCGCTGGAGCGGGCCCACGGCGGCCCGCGCGCGCACTTCTCCATCGCTGAGCGCAACCGCATCCGTCTGGTCCCGCTCGCCTCGATCGTGTATTTCAAGGCCGAGCTCAAGTACGTCACGCTGCGCACGCACGAGCGGGAATACATCATCGAGGAGTCGCTCGTTTCGCTCGAAAAGGAGTTCGCCGCGACGTTCCTGCGCATCCACCGCAATTGCCTGGTGGCGCGTGCCGCGATCGCGGGATTCGAGCGCGCGGCGGGCGACGGTGAGGACGAGTCCCACTGGGAGGTGGTGCTCGACGGCGTGCCGGAGCGATTGCCGGTCAGCCGCCGCCAATGGTCGGAGGTGCGCGAAGTCCTCAGCCAGAAGTAACCGCTGATAGAATCTCCCCCCTCTACGGATGGCTTCCTCCCCTACCTCACCGCGCGTGTCCTTCGACCGCCTCGTCATTGCGACGCGCGAAAGCCGGCTTGCGGTGTGGCAGGCCGGGCATGTGCAGGCGCGCCTGGCCGCCCTCTATCCGCAGTGCCGCGTCGAGCTGCTGCCGATGACGACCCGCGGCGACCAGATGCAAAACGCCCGCCTCGCCCTGGAGGGCGGCAAGGGCCTGTTCATCAAGGAGCTCGAACTCGC
>JBBQNG010000024.1:0-27137 GCA_038329645.1 Burkholderiales bacterium | reverse complement strand
GTGACGCCCGAACTGCGCAGCCTGTCGTAGCCCATGGTGAGGTCGCCTATGCTGCGCGAGCCGCCCAGCACCAGGTTCGACAGCGGGCACGATACGAACTGCGAATTGCGCTCGACGAGCACGACCTCGATCGCCCCGCCGCTCCAGGCCCGGATGTAGCGCGCCGCCGTCGCGCCGCCGTAGCCGCCGCCGATGACGACCACGCGGCCAGCGGTCTTTGCCTGCGGGCCGCTCGCGCACCCCGGCAGAGCGGCACCGATTGCGCCCGCCCCCGCCAGCTTGAGAAAACAGCGTCTGCCAAACGACTTGTTCATGGGCGGCTCCTATTTCGCTTTCTGCGCGGCGAAGAACTCCGCCAGCGCAGCGATCTGGGGCTCGGTATAGCCCTTGGCGATCTGGTGCATGATCGTCGCGGGGCGCTTGCCGTCGCGGAAATCGCGCAACTGCTGGACGATGTATTCCCGGGGTTGGCCGGCCAGGTTCGGCAGTCCGCCGGCGTTCACCCCGTTTGTGCCGTGGCAAATCGCGCAGGCGGCGGCGAGGTTGCGCCCGAAATCGGGATCGGGTTGTTGGCCGATCGCCGGAGCGCACGACGCGGCGAGCGCGGCCGCAAGAATTATTCGTTTCATGCCGGATCCTCCCTGGGATGCGACGCAGTTTCCGACGCTGCCGAGCGCGCTGTCAAGGCGCGTTGCGGCATTGGCCCAAGCGAAAAAAAACCGCGGCTGGGCGCGGTTTTTTTGGAGGGTTGAGCGTCCTAGGCGACGACGGCGGGCTCTTCCTCGAAACGCAGCACCACTTTTTCGGCCTCGTCGACGTCGATCGTGACGCGGCCGCCGTTCGACAGGCGCCCGAACAGCAGCTCGTCGGCCAGCGCCCGCCGGATCGTGTCCTGGATCAGTCGCGCCATCGGACGCGCGCCCATCAGCGGGTCGAAGCCTTTCTTGCCGAGGTGCTCCTTCAGCTTCGGCGTAAAAGCCGCCTCCACTTTCTTCTCATGCAGCTGCTCTTCGAGCTGCATGAGGAACTTGTCCACCACGCGCATGATGATGTCGTGGTCGAGGGCGCCGAAAGAGATCGTCGCATCCAGGCGGTTGCGGAACTCGGGCGTGAACAGGCGCTTGATCGCCTCCATCTCGTCACCCGCTTCCTTATTGATGGTGAAGCCCATGGAGTTCCTGGACAGCATATCCGCGCCGGCGTTGGTCGTCATCACGATCACCACGTTGCGGAAATCGGCCTTGCGGCCGTTGTTGTCCGTAAGGGTGCCGTGGTCCATGACCTGCAGCAGGATGTTGAATACGTCCGGATGCGCTTTCTCGATCTCGTCGAGCAGCAGCACGGAATAGGGCTTCTTGGTGATCTGCTCGGTCAAGAGGCCGCCCTGCTCGAAGCCGACGTAGCCCGGGGGCGCGCCGATCAGGCGCGACACGGCATGTCTCTCCATGTATTCCGACATGTCGAATCGGATCAGCTCGATGCCCAGGCAGTAGGCGAGCTGGCGCGCGACCTCGGTCTTGCCCACGCCGGTAGGGCCGCTGAAGAGGAAGCTGCCGATCGGCTTCTGCGGGTTGCCAAGGCCCGAGCGTGCCATCTTGATCGCGCTCGCGAGGGCGTCGATGGCCTTGTCCTGCCCGAACACCACGGCCTTGAGGTCGCGGTCGAGCTTGGCCAGCGCGCTGCGGTCGTCCACCGAGACGCTGCGCGGCGGGATGCGCGCAATCTTGGCGATGATGTCCTCGATTTCGGCCTTGCCGATGATCTTCTTCTGCTTGGACTTGGGCTGGATGCGCTGAGCAGCGCCCGCCTCGTCGATCACGTCGATCGCCTTGTCCGGCAGGTGGCGGTCGTTGATGTGGCGCGCTGAAAGCTCCGCGGCCGTGGTCAGCGCGTTGGCGGTGTACTTGACGCCGTGATGTGCTTCGAACCGGCTCTTGAGGCCCTTGAGGATCTCGACCGTTTCCTCGACCGACGGCTCGTTCACGTCGATCTTCTGGAAACGGCGCGAAAGCGCATGGTCTTTCTCGAACACGCCGCGGTACTCGGTGTAGGTCGTCGCCCCGATGCACTTGAGCTGGCCGTTGGAGAGGACCGGCTTGAGCAGGTTTGAAGCGTCGAGCGTGCCGCCGGAGGCGGCGCCCGCACCGATTACGGTGTGGATCTCGTCGATGAACAGGATCGCGTTCGGGTTGTCGATGAGCTGCTTGAGCACCGCCTTGAGACGCTGCTCGAAGTCGCCGCGGTACTTGGTTCCTGCCAGCAAGGCGCCCATGTCAAGGGAGTAGACCGTGCTCTTTTCGAGAAGCTCAGGGATGTTGTTTTCGACGATTCGCCGCGCGAGGCCTTCGGCGATTGCGGTCTTGCCCACGCCCGCCTCGCCCACCAGCAGCGGGTTGTTCTTGCGCCGCCGGCAGAGGGTCTGGATGACGCGCTCGAGCTCCTTGTCGCGCCCGATCAGCGGGTCGATCTTGCCGGCCAGCGCCTGGGCGTTGAGGTTCTGGGTGTAGTTGTCCAGCGGGCTGTTGGCGGTTTCGGCCTGGCCTTCCTGCTCGGCCTCGGACTCCGTCTTGCCGGAATGCGGCTGCGGGGTCTTGGTGATCCCGTGCGAGATGTAGTTGACGACGTCCAGGCGCGTGATGCCCTGCTGTTGCAGGAAATACACGGCATGTGAATCTTTTTCACCAAAGATGGCGACCAGCACGTTGGCACCGGTGACCTCTTTTTTGCCCGAGGACTGCACGTGCAGGATCGCGCGCTGGATCACGCGCTGAAAGCCCAGCGTCGGCTGTGTGTCGACCTCGCGCTCGGTGCCGATGCGCGGGGTCTGCTCGGCGATGTGCTGGGACAGCTGCTTCCTGAGCTCCTCCAGGTTGGCGCCGCAGGCGCGCAGCACCTCGGCCGCCGTGGGATTGTCCAGCAGCGCGAGCAGCAGGTGCTCGACGGTTATGAACTCGTGGCGCTTCTGGCGCGCCTCCACGAACGCCATGTGGAGGCTGACTTCGAGTTCCTGGGCAATCATCTAGGTTTCCTCCATCACGCACTGCAAAGGGTGCTGGTGTTTGCGGGCATACCCCGCGACCTGCTGGACTTTGGTCGCGGCAATATCCTTAGGATACACGCCGCAGACGCCGATGCCTTCGCGATGCACCGCAAGCATCACCTGTGTGGCCCGTTCGCGCGTCATGTCGAAGAATTTCTGCAGCACAAGCACTACGAACTCCATCGGTGTGTAATCGTCATTGAGCAGCATAACCTTGAACATCGGCGGCGGCTTGGTCTTCGCTTTCGCCGGCTTCAGTACTGTGTCGTCCTTGAACTGCGCCATAGTGCCGTCTGCTCGAATTCCGCGCCGTCAGGCCGCCATGGTCGGACAAGCCGCTTGCGCCCCGGTTCCCCCGCGGAGAATTTGGATGCACGTCAACGACTTCATCCTAATCAATGAATGTGGGGAGCGCAATGCAATATCTGCGCCATTGTGCCGATTGCAAGATGGCGGCGAGGTGACTTTTGGCACGCAAATCCACGCGCGCAGCGGGCTCTTGACGCCCCCAACGCATGGAGCAGGAGAAACTGTGTTTCCCCCGACGCTCGGAGCAGGGGAAACTACGTTTCCCCCGCACCCCCTTCCTAGCGATGCCTTACTTTGAACCCCAGGGCTTGATGGCTTCCTTGAGCTGTTTGTAGCCGTCCAGGTAGCGGGGGCGCTTGCCGCCGTAAACCTTGTCGAACGCTGCGACCTGGTCGTCGAGCCACTTGGCGAGTTCGGCGTTGCCGGGGTTGGCCGCCTTGTACGCCTCGCTGATGAGCACAAAGTGGATGCGCGGGTCGTAGGGCTGCTTGGTGCCGCCTTCGGTTTCGTCGCCCGCCAGCAGGCGCAGCAGCATGGCGTCGGCCGAACCGAGCGTCTGCTCATAAATCGGCTCGCCCACCATGCGGTACATGACGCTGGTCATGTCCTTGCCGTTCTTCATGGTGAAGCCCATTTCGCTCCACACCTTGTTCATGTCCGTGCCGGGCTTCACCTGGTCGAGCACCTTCTGGCCCCAGGCGCGCAGGAAGTCCGGCGCGTCGGCCATCAGGTCGGTGAGGCGGTCGCCGTCAAGATCGGTGGCGTAAACGATGACGCCCTTCTGCTGGACCATGTCGTGCAGGAGGAGGCCGAAATTGGTGTCTGCGATGTGCTCGGAAATCTCGCCCCCCCAGTTTTCCATGCCGGCCTTGAAATCCTTGGGCAGCAGCGCGACGATCGCGTCGACGTTGTCCTTATGCTCCTCGTAGGCGTCGACCGAATAGCGGCGCTTGAGCTGGAACTTGGTGCCTTCGAGCATCCAGCGCACGATGCCGGCGTTGATTGCATCTTCCTGCGCCTGGGTGGGCTTGGTCGCGACGCGGCCGACCTGCCCGGTCTCGTGCACCATCTTCAGGAACAGGCGCACCGCGTAGGCCATGCGCACGCCTGGGGTATTCATTTCGGAGTGGATGTTGCCGCTGGCGCGGTCGACCGAGAACTTCTTCTTGTCCTGCGAGTAGGGCAGGCCGGGCATGAAGCGGATGCTCGTGATCGTGCCGTAGGGCCGCACGTTGCAGTACACGCCGGCGGCGGTGCGCAGCGGGGCGTTGGCGGACTTGCCGTTGACGACCACCTTCTTGCCGTTCTCGTTGACCAGGAAATCGCCGGCCGTCGACCACTTGAGCGCCGTGTACTCGAGCTTGCCGAACCAGTCCAGGGACACCAGCTTCGTGTCGTGGCGGAACTGCGCCATCATCGGCACGCCTAGGAACGGCAGGCCGAGCGCGTCGAGGGCCATCAGCGTGCCGTTGAGGGCGAACATGTCGGTGAACGCATGCGCCACGGGCTTGACGCCGCCGGTGAAGCTGCCGCCCTCCCAGATGATCGCGTCGGTGTATCCGCGCGGCTGGACTTTGGAGCGCTGGTAAATACTGTCGAGCAGCTTGAACAGGTCGCCGTTCTGCTCTTCCTGGGCGATCTTCAGCAAATCGAGTTTTTGGGTCATGGGGGCGGGAGCCTTGAAGTTGGGATTCCGGGGGGGGGGCGACCCCCGGCCGGCCTGAGGCGGGGTGCCTAAAAGCTATATTATATAAGAGTTCGAGAGTGAGCCGTCCGACGCTAGGCCGGAAAAAGTTTGAGCACGAAGGCACGTTCCACCAGCCAGACCGCGGCTACCAGTGCAATCAGCACCGAGCCGCCGGTGAAAATGATACGCCGGTAGGCCCATGTCCGTCGCAGCCCGTAGGCCGCCGGCAGGAACAGGGCCACGATCGCCAGCTGGCCCACCTCCACCCCGAGATTGAACCCGACGAGCGCTAGTACTAGGGCGTCGCGCGGCAGGCCGAGGTCGGCGAGAACGCTGGCGAAGCCGAAACCGTGGATCAGGCCGAAGCCGAAAGCAACCGCCCAACGCCTTCCGCCCACAACGGGCCACAGGTTGTTGAGCGCGGCCAGCGCTACCGACAGGGCAATCGTCGATTCGACGAGTCTCGAGGGCAGCGAAATCACCGACAGGGCAGCGAGGCTGAGCGTGATCGAGTGGGCCAGCGTGAAGGCGGTCACGATCCGCAGCACGTCCCAGAACACGGGTGCGAAACGATCCGCGGGTGCCCACTTGCCGCCGTTCAGAAGGAACACCGCGGGAAGCAGGAGCGAAAGCAGGAACAGGATGTGGTCGAAGCCGATCAGGATGTGCCAGACCCCTTCCCGGCCGTAGTCCAGGAACTGGCCGAGCCTCGACATCGCCGCGAGCTCGAACGACTGGTGCGGCCGCTCCGGGCCTAGGATCGCGGTGAGGTTCCCCGCACCGTGCTGGACGCGAAGCAACCCGCGGTGCGAGGGATCGAGGTCCGCGAACAGGCTGTACCCGACTTCGATTCTGCGCGGCGCCTGGCGGGTTCCGCACTCGATCGAAAATTGCAGCACCGCGTAGGCGCCGTCGCTGTGCTCATCGACGAGATGCCCGGTCGGCGCCAGCGCGCATTTGCGCCCATCGGCGGACAACGCCAGGCGGGTGAGGGCGTAGGCGGCGATGTCGGCATGCCTCGCGCGAACCTCGCCCCAGGTGATCTCGCCATTGCCGTCCGCATCCAGGCCGAGGGCGAAGTCGAGGTCGCGCAGCGCGATATCCCACTGACCATGCAAGTCCTCACGCTCGGCATGGATCGCGAGATAGCTGTCGCTGGGTTTATGCGCCCATCCCGACGGGGCAACCAGGGCCAGCGCCAGGGCGAGCAGGAACCTCACTGCGGGAGCGCCTTAACCGCATCTGCAGTTCGATGCAGCGCGGGGTCGTCATAACCTGATCGGTTGAGCCATTCCAGCGCCGGCAGCGCGGCGGGACGATTGCGCGCTGCCAGCGCCGCTTCCAGCAGGATGGCGGCGTCGCGCGGCTCGCGCTGCGCCTGCCAGTTTTCGGCGGCAAGCTTCAGTGCGCCGGGCGGATCGTTCTTTAGCTGGAGGCGGAATCGCGCCTCTTCCTGGAGGTGGAGCTGCTCGCCCCGCAGGGCGGCTTCGGAGAACCGGTCGGCGAGCGTCTGGATGCGTTGTGCCGCGGTCGGCAGTTGCAAGCGGCTTTCGGCCAGCGCCAGGCGCAGCAGCAGCGTGTCGGAGCGCGCCCAGTCTTTAAGTAACGCGATAACGTCGGCGGGTCGATTCTCATCGATCAGGAAATCCGCGTACGCCGCGAGCAGGAAGTTGTCGGTCACGCCGAGGGCGAGCGCATCGCGAATATGCTTTTCCGCGCCGGGAGGGTCGCCCAGCCGGCGGGCCATTTCCGCCAACCGCGTGTGATTCCACAGCCTGTTCCCCGGCGAGGCGTTCGGGCTGCCCAGGAGTGCGGCCGAGAGGCGTTCGTAGGCTTTGCGGGTGTTGCCGGTCGTGCCATCTACGTACGAAATGCAGCCGGTGGCCAGCAACTCGCCCGCGTACGGGGCGAGCGCCTCACATTCGGCCTTCGACTGCGCATACTCGGCCTGGACCATGAAGATAGCCGCGCGCCAAGCGTGCGCCTCCACGTTCTGCGGCTCGGCTTCGGCGGCGATTGCGAGGTCCTTGAGCGCACCGGCGAAGTCGTGCTTGTACTGGGCGAGCAGCGCACGGATTACGCGCAGGCCCGGCGGGATGGGCTTGCCGGGGCCCCAAGGCCGCAATGCAGCTTCCGCGTACCCGATGTAGCGGGGGTCGCCTTCGGCCATCGCGAGGTCGAAATACCGTCTCGCGAGCGTATCGGCCAGAGCAGCGTCGTCTGGGCGGGCTGCGAGTCGGGCACGCAGCTCGCGCAATTCGCGCGCTACCGGATCTGCGGGCCGGAACGGCAGGCGCTCCAGGACCTGCGCATCGCTTGCGGGGGTGTAGGGCGCGGCCGAAACCGAGACCGAAAGGATGGTGCAGGAAAGGCCGGCGAGGACCAGCCACAGAGGGCGCAAAGACATGAATCCGAACAGTTAAAACAAGAGGTTATCACTATTGTTAAACCCGATCCTCATGACTTAGAATGCCCCCCGTGGGGAAACTCACAGGGAGGCAAGACGGGACGAAGGCCGGTCAACCGGCCCACCAGGCAGACCAGCCGGCAGGAGCGGTTTGGGAAGCGCGAACTCGTGGCGCCACACCCGTACATAAACCTAACGAGGAGCAACAAATGAGCAAAATTCTGTCCGTTGTTATCGCCGCCATGTTTGCGGCCGTCAGCTTCAGCACCATGGCCGCTTCGCATGCCGGCGCCGCAAAAGATGACAAGAAAATGGAAAAGAAAGGCGACATGAAGAAGGACGGCATGAAGAAGGACGGCATGAAGAAGGACGGCATGAAGAAGGACGACATGAAGAAGTAAGCTTCCGTCCGTTACCGGGAAAGGCATGGCACGCGCCATGCCTTTTCTTTTTTGGCGGTAAGTAAATGATATTTAACAGGATATTGAACGTCCTACGACCATGTAAAAGCTCACGCAGGATGTCAACCGGACGCCCCAAGGCGCGTTATCTGGGTTCGGCCGGCTTGCCGGCCGAAGTCATAACAACCCTGCTGAAGGAAATCAAAATGCATAAGCTGCTGTCGATCGTAATCGCCGCCATGTTCGCGACCGTAAGCGTCTCCGCGTTTGCCGCCTCGCACGCCGGCGCCGCGAAAGACGACAAGAAGATGGAAAAGAAAGAAGCTGCCATGGAAAAGAAGGGAGCCGCGATGGAGAAGAAGGGCGCGGCGATGGAGAAGAAGGGCGCGGCGATGGAGAAGAAGGGCGCGGCGATGGAAAAGAAGGGCGCGGCGATGGAAAAGAAGGGCGCGGCGATGGAGAAGAAGGAAGACATGAAGAAGTAAGTCTGCTTCACTTCGAGTGAAAGGCAGGGTAAGGTTCCCTGCCTTTTTTATTGGAGCAACGCAAAACCAATGCGCAAACTCATCGCCATCGGATTCCTGGCACTCCTGTCCGGCGCAGCCGGCGCCCAGCAGCTCCCGCGCACCGAGCTGTCGGCCGGCGTCCACCTGATCCGGGCGGAAGTCGCCGACAATTTCGTGACCCGCATGCAGGGCCTCATGCATCGTCCCACGATGGGCGCCAACGAAGGCATGCTCTTCATCTTCGACGAACCAAGTATCCAGTGCATGTGGATGAAGAACACCCTGATCCCGCTTTCGGTCGCCTACATCGCCGATGACGGGTCGATCGTCAATATCGAAGACATGAAGCCGCAGACCGAGGATTCGCACTGCACGAAGAAGCCGGTGAGGTTCGCCCTGGAAATGAACGTTGGGTGGTTCGCCTCGAAAGGCTTGCGGCCCGGCGCCAAGCTGCGCGGACTGGAGAAATACAAGCCCCCGCAGTAGCCCGCCGCCCCGCCGCTCAGTGCTTGTGACGGTGGTGGATGTCGGGGTAGTGCGGATGGCGATGCGTCAGCGGCGTGTGCCGGTGCTCATGCGTATGAGGCTCCGCGCCGTCCCAGCCGGGGTCGTGGGTGTGCCGGTGATGCTCGTCGTGCGTATGGGCGTGGGCGTGCTCGATCGGTTCGTGGGTATGGGGGTGCTCGTGGCGCTCGCTGACGTGCAGCCATACGCCACCGCCCATCAGCGCGGCAGCCACCCAGAACGTCGCTCCGGCCGGCTCGCCGAGCGCACCGATAGCCAGTGCCACGCCGACGAAGGGCGCGGTCGAAAAATAAGCCCCCGTGCGCGCCGCGCCGAGGTCGCGCAGCGCCACTACAAACAGCACGAGACTCAGTCCATAGCCGGCGAAACCGACGCCCAGCGCGGCCGCGACGGTTCCCGCGGACGGCCACATGACGCCCGTCATTTCCGCCAATCCGAGGTTTACGGCCCCCGCCACGCAACCCTTGATCGCCGCAATCGCGATCGGATCGCCGGCCGATATCCTGCGGGTGAGGTTGTTGTCTATCGCCCAGAACAGGCAGGCGGCCGCGATCAGCATCGCGGCCGCGTCGACATTTCCGAAATTACCCGGCATCAGCGAAAGCACGATTCCCCCGGCCGTAATCAGCGCCATGCCCAGGGCGATCCGCCGGTCGAAATTTTCGCGAAACACGAACCACGCGATGAGCGCGGTGAAAACGCTTTCGAGGTTGAGCAGAAGCGAGGCCATCATTGCCTGGCTGGCGGCCAGGCCGAACATCAACAGCGCGGGGGCGGCGATTCCGCCGGCGAGGACCGCGCCGGCCAGCCAGGGAAGGTCGGCATTTGAAATGCCCAAGGCAACATTGCGCCCGGACAATCGCCGCACGCCCATCCAGGCCAGCAGCCCCAGCCCGCTTCCCGAGTACAGCAGTCCGGCCAGTGCGAATGGGTTGAGGTCTGCGCCAAGCAGTTTTGCCGCCGGCGTGCTCGCGCCGAACAGCGCGGCTGCTGCGAGCGCGCCTGCGACCGATCGGATGTGGGCCGGGCTCATGCGATTACCTGATGCGGCCTCCGGAAAAAAACTCGGGGCCCGCGCGGGGCCCCGGAGTCAAGCTGGCTTGAAAGGGATCAGAGGCCGCCGTTTTGCTGCGCGACCATGCAATACAGCATCGGGATCGAGAGCATCGTGTTGAACCGCGACGCCAGCATCGCCATGCGCGCCGCCTTGGCCTTGTCCGCGGGCTCGACCTGCACTATCCCGAGCGCTTTCTTCTGGTTCGGCCAGATGATCATCCACACGTTGGCAGCCATGATCAGCCCCATCCACATGCCGAGCCCGATCGTGTGCACGCCCTTCTGCAACGACAGGGCCTGGACGAGATAGCCGTTCATGCCGGCGAGGATCAGGCCGGTGACCATGGTGGCCAACGCAGCCCAGCGGAACCAGAACAGGGCCGTTGGTGCGATGACCTTGCTCACCGCGGGTTTCTGCTCGTCCGGGATCTTCGGCATGGAGGGGATCTGGACGAAGTTGAAATACCACAGGAGGCCGATCCACATCACGCCCGAGAGCACGTGGAACCAGCGGAACAGGAATGCATACCAGCCGTGGCTGAGGCTGACCGCGATGCCGCCGGTGAGCGCACTCGCGAGGCCAAGAATGACGACCAGCAGCACGACGCCCGCCGTGACCGTTCGGCCCAATGATTGGAATATCGCACCCATGGATGACTCCTTTTCTTTGTTATAGGGGTTCGACCCCGTGGGGATGAGCCCTGAGCGAAATTTAGTCTAGCACAAGCCGTTTGGCCGATATAACCCTGTTCCGAAAAGCATCTTTGTCGTCCGTCCGGTGCGCTAGTGCCCGCCGCCGACGAGCCCCGATGCCGCGAGAATCAGCACGCAAATCTCGGCCAGCACGATCCACGCGCAGGCCTTGTCGCCCCGCCGGACATAGGTGACCGCCAGCCGCGCATAGCACCCCACGGTGACGAGCGCGAGGAACGCGATGCCGAGGAAATTCATCATGTCGCTGCGCCCCGTCATGGGCAGCCACCCCCATCCGGAAGGCAGTCCGGTGGCGGCGAGGTATTGTCTTACCGGCAAAACCCAGAGGGCCGGAAGCTCGGACAAGGGGATATGCGGTTCGACCACGCCGCTTGCGTACAGGGCGAAGGAAACGAGCAGGAGGCACAACCCGATTTTGGTGCCGCCATCGAGCCAGTCGGCGTAGCGCAGCTGTTCCGGGGATACGAGTTCGCGCTTCAGGTCCACAGGCCGAGTCCTTTCAGCAATGCGCGGGCCCCCGCGAACACCAGTAGCGCGATCACCGTCCTGCGGATCACCTGGGTGGGCGCGACCCGCAGCAGCCGCGCGCCGATCCGTGCGCCGAGCATGATTCCCACGCACGACGGGACGACGAGCATCGGCAGCATCGCGCCGCGATTCAGGTAGATCCATGCGGCCGACGTATCGATCACGGAAAGCAGGAAACTGCTGGTCCCCGCGGCCAGCTTGAGCGGCACGCCCATGAGCAGGTTGAGCGCGGGCACATTCGCCCATCCCGCGCCCAGACCGAACATCCCGGCAAGCACGCCGATCGCGGCAAAGGTCGCAAGCCCGGCCGCGGTGTTCCTGGCCTGCCATTCGACGTCCCTGCCCAGCGCCGGGTCGTGATAGATACCGTGCAGGCGCAATGCCGAGGCGATCGCATCGGACCCGGGCGCGGCAGGCGCGGCGCGTCCTTGCGTGCGGAGCATGAGCGCGACGATCCCGAGGATGACCACGCCGAGCGCCGTCTGCACCACGCTGGCGGGCAGCGCAAGCCCGATGAGCGCGCCGAAAATCGAAGTGATTGAGCCGATCAGCGCAAGCGGCAGCGCGAGGCGCATGCTCGCGAGACCGCTGCGCAGGAGCCAGGGACCTGCCGAGAGGGCGCCGCACAGCGCGAGCAGCAGGCCGGCGCCGCGTACGAAATCAAGGTGAAACGGGAAAAACCCGCTCACTATCGGCACGAAGAGGACCCCGCCGCCTACGCCCCCGAGGATCGCCACGATCCCGAGCAGCAGGGTCACCGCGAAGAGCACGAGGGGCCACACCCACCAGGCCAGAGCTGCGCTTGCCGGATTTTCCGCAGCGAACGCGATGTCGGGCACGCCCGCCGCCAGCGCGATCAGCAGGCCGCGCGCAACCCAGCAGGCAGGCGAAACGGAAGTAGTCAAGCGGGGGTTTCCAGGCGGTTGTGAAAACGAATTCCTGTGCCCGCATTGTCCCATGCCTTCGGCTTGCGGCAATCGATTGACGCTCGCAAGCGCGATCCATATCCTGACCGCACCAGCCCTGCATCGACAACCCCCTATCGACTGCAATGCCCAAACTTGCCGCAAACCTTTCCCTGCTGTTCACCGAGCGGGATTTTCTCGAACGCTTCGGCGCGGCTGCCCAGGCCGGATTCCACAGTGTGGAATACCAGTTCCCGTACGAATTCGACAAGGATGCGATCGCGCAGAAGGCGCGCGAGGCCGGCGTCGAGGTCGTGCTGCACAACATTCCCTCGGGCAATCCGGCCAAGGGCGACCGCGGCATCGCCTGCCTGCCGGAGCGTGTCGGCGAATTCCGCGAAGGCGTCGCGCGCGCCGTCGAGTACGCGCGCGCCGTGCGCTGTGCCCGGCTCAATTGCCTCGCAGGCCTGGTGCCCGCAGGGGCATCGCTTGCGCCCTATCGCGCCACTTTCGTGGACAACCTGCGCTTCGCAGCCGGCGAGCTGGCCAAGGCGGGTATTGCGCTCATGATCGAGCCGATCAATACGCGCACGGTGCCCGGGTTCTTCCTCACCGGCTCCGCGCAAGCCGTCGCGATCCTCGACGCAGTCGGTGCCGACAACGCCTTCATCCAGTACGACCTCTTTCACATGCAGATTATGGAGGGGGACATCGCGAAGACCATCGAGCGCCTGCTGCCGCGGATCGGCCACATTCAGATCGCCGACGTCCCGCTTCGCCACGAACCGGGAACCGGCGAGCTCAACTTCGGCTTCCTGCTCGCGGAGATCGACCGCCTCGGCTACCGGGGCGCGGTCGGCTGCGAATACAATCCGGCAGGCGATACCCTCCGCGGCCTTGCCTGGGCCGCGCCCTACCTGAAAGCCTGAATGGGCGCCGAAGACCTGACCGAAGAGCGCATAGACGCCGCGCGCCAGCGCGAAGTGGTCGCCGCGCTGCGCGCTTTCATGCCGGCGCACGCGGTCCTCCATCGCGAAGAGGAGACCCGGCCCTACGAATGCGACGGCCTGTCGGCCTACCGCCAGCTGCCCATGGTCGTCGCGCTGCCCGAAACCGAAGAGCAGGTCGTCGGTGTGCTGCGCGCCTGCCACCGCATGAAAGTGCCGGTTGTGCCGCGCGGGGCGGGTACGGGATTGTCCGGCGGCGCGCTGCCCTCGGGCGAGGGCGTGCTCCTAGGCATGGCGAAGTTCAACCGGATCCTCTCGGTCGATCCGCGCGCGCGCACCGCGCGCGTGCAGCCCGGGGTGCGCAACGCAGCGATCTCCGAAGCGGCGGCCGTCCACAAGCTCTACTACGCCCCCGATCCGTCGAGCCAGATCGCCTGCACCATCGGCGGCAACATCGCCGAGAACTCGGGCGGGCTGCACTGCCTCAAGTACGGCCTCACGGTCCACAACGTGCTCCGGGTCCGCGGCTATACGGTCGAGGGCGACGCGGTCGAGTTCGGCTCGGAGGCGCTCGACTCCGCCGGGTACGACCTGCTTGCGCTTGCGATCGGCTCCGAGGGCATGCTCGCGGTCACTGTAGAGGCGACGGTCAAGCTCGTGCCGCGGCCCGAAACGGCGCGCGTGATCATGGCTTCGTTCGCCGAAGTCGAGACCGCGGGCAACGCGGTGGCCGACATGATCGCCGCCGGCATCATCCCGGCCGGCCTCGAGATGATGGACCGGCCCGCCACCCGCGCCGTCGAGGAATTCGTGCACGCGGGCTATGACCTCGAGGCCGCCGCGATCCTGTTGTGCGAGTCCGACGGCACGCCTCACGAGGTCGAGGAGGAGATCGCGCGCATGAAAGCGGTTCTATCCCGCTCCGGCGCCACGCAGCTGCGCGTTTCGGCAAACGAGGCCGAGCGCATGAAATTCTGGGCCGGGCGCAAGGCAGCGTTCCCGGCGGTGGGGCGGATCTCGCCGGACTACTACTGCATGGATGGCACGATCCCGAAAAAGCGCCTGGGCGAAATGCTCGGCTTCATCGCCGAGATGGAAGCCAAGTACGGCCTGCGCTGCCCCAACGTTTTCCACGCCGGCGACGGCAACCTGCACCCGCTGATCCTGTTCGATGCCAACGACGCCGGCGAATTGAAGCGCACGGAGGCGTTCGCCGCCGAGGTGCTGGAGAAATGCGTCGCCGTCGGCGGGACGATCACCGGCGAGCACGGCGTTGGCATAGAAAAGATCAACCAGATGTGCATCCAGTTCGGCACCCGGGAGATCGAACTCTTCCTCGCCCTCAAGCGGGCGTTTGACGAGCACGGCCTGCTCAACCCCGGCAAGAACATCCCCACGCTGCATCGCTGCGCGGAATACGGGCGCATGCACGTGCGGGCGGGAAAACTGCCTTTCGCCGGTCTGCCCCGGTTCTGACATGGACGCGGTCCTCGCAGGCTATGCGGATCGGGTGCGTGCCGCGGCCTCAAGCGGCAAGCTGCTATGCCTGCGCGGGGGCGGCACGAAGGATTTCTACGGCGGGCCGCTCGAAGGCGATCCGCTGGACCTGCGCGGCTACGCAGGCATCGTGAGCTATGAGCCGAGCGAGCTGGTGGTCACCGCACGCTGCGGCACAACGCTTGCCGAGCTCGAGGCGGTGCTGGGCGAGCACAGGCAGATGATCTCGTTCGAGCCGCCGCATTTCGGCGCGGGCGCCACCCTGGGCGGCTGCGTCGCGGCCGGCCTGGCGGGACCGCGCCGTGCCTCGAACGGGCTGTACTACGGCGCCGTGCGCGACTATGTGCTCGGCTGTGTACTGATGGACGGGCGCGGCGACGCGATGCGCTTCGGCGGCCAGGTGATGAAAAACGTGGCGGGCTACGACGTGTCGCGGCTGGTGACGGGATCGATGGGCACGCTCGGCCCGATCCTGGAAGTCTCGCTCAAGGTGCTGCCCCAACCGGTGGCGCGCGCGACCCTGCGCCTGGCGATGGGCGAGGCCGAGGCACTCGACCGACTGAACGAATGGGGCGGCATGCCCCTGCCAATCAGCGCGAGCGCATGGAGTGCGGGCGCGCTGAGCGTGCGGCTCGAAGGCGCAGCGGCCGCGGTGGATGCGGCGCGCGCAAGCCTGGGCGGCGAGCCTATCGACGATGCCGCCGCTACCCTGTTCTGGCAAGGATTGCGCGAGCATACCGACCCGTTTTTCGCCCAACCGGGGGCGCTGTGGCGCCTGTCGGTGCCGCCGGCTGCCGCCGCGATTTCGCTCCCGGGCAGCCAGTTAGTGGAGTGGGGCGGGGCTCTGCGCTGGCAGAAGACCGACGCCCGCGGCGAATCGGTGCACAAGGCCGCCCGCTCGGCGGGCGGTCATGCGACGCTGTTTCGCGGCGAAGACAAATCCGCGGGTGCCTTCGCTGCGCTCGAACCCGTCGTCGCGCGCCTGCATCGCAAGGTGAAGGCGGTGTTCGACCCGGCCGGCGTGTTCAACCGCCACCGGCTGTATCCCGAATGGTGATCGCGGCCAACGGCACGGCGCACTGATGCAGACCAGCCTCGCCGATTTCATCCGCGACACGCCCGAAGGCATCGAAGCCGACGCCATCCTGCGCAAGTGCGTGCACTGCGGCTTTTGTACCGCGACCTGCCCAACCTACCAGCTGCTGGGCGACGAGCTGGACGGTCCGCGCGGACGCATCTACCTGATCAAGCAGACCCTGGAGGGCAGCGAAATCACCGCGCAGACGCAGCTGCACCTCGACCGCTGCCTGACCTGCCGCGCATGCGAGACGACCTGCCCTTCGGGCGTCGAGTACGGGCGCCTTGCCGATATCGGCCGCAAGGTGGTCGAGGAGCTTGTGCCGCGCGGGCCCTGGCAAACGTTGCAGCGCTCGGTGTTGTCCGCGGTCCTGCCGCGCACGAAAATCTTTTCGGCCCTGCTGGCGATGGGTCGCGTGGCGCGGCCCTTGCTACCGGCTGCGCTTGCCGAAAAAGTGCCCGAACGAGCCGACGCGGCCGGCGCCTGGCCGCCACCGCGCCACGCCCGCCGCATGCTTGTGCTGGGGGGTTGCGTGCAGCCGGCGCTTGCGCCGGCGATCAACGCCGCGGCCGCGCGGGTCCTTGACCGGCTCGGGATTTCGCTCGTCGAAGCGAACGGCGCGGGGTGCTGCGGCGCGGTCAGGTTCCACCTGAATCGCCAGGAGGCAGGCAAGGCGGACGCACGTGCGCTCATCGATGCCTGGTGGCCGCAGGTGGACGCCGGCGCGGAGGCGATCGTGATGACCGCCAGCGGATGCGGCACGATGGTGAAGGACTACGGGCACCTGCTCAGGCACGACCCGGTCTATGCGGCCAAAGCGGCGCGCGTTTCGGCGATGACGCTGGATTTGTGCGAAGTCCTGGGCGCCGAGCTGGCCGGATTGAAGAAACTGGCCGCCCGGGAGGCGGGCTCGAAGAGGAAAATCGCGTTCCACTCTCCGTGCAGCCTGCAGCACGGCCAGCAGATTCGCGGCAGCGTCGAAGCGCTCCTCGAAGCGGCAGGATTCGAGCTCGCTGCCGTGGCCGATGCGCACCTTTGCTGCGGCTCGGCGGGCACCTATTCGATCCTGCAGCCGGAGCTCGCCATGCGTCTGCGCGGCAGCAAGCTTGCCGCGCTCCAGGCTGGCGGCCCGGATGAAATCGCAACGGCCAACATCGGTTGCCTTACGCATCTCGCATCCGGCACACGGACGCGCGTGGCGCACTGGATCCAGCTGCTCGACAAGGTGTTCGCGCAATAAATTCCATTGCCGCATCTGCGCGCGCAACGTTCGTCGGCCCGCAGGCGCCACTGGTCTGTCCGGCGTTGGCCTTTGTGCAAGAGATTGTGTTTCGTGTGAGGGAATCGATGCATGCGCAGAGAGGGGCCGCGTAACTTTCGGCAACCCATCGCGACCACGGATCCAGCGCCTTGAGCGAACCCGTTTCACCTTCAATCGTCGTCGCCGCGCAAGGCTCCGCGCGCTACGACCAGGAGCGCGTGGCCGAACTGTTCGGCCTGGCCGGGTCGGCCTATGTGGTGACGCCTCTGAACGCCGGGATCCTCGCGTTCTTCCTGTGGAGCCCGGTCTCGGGCGAGGTGATCGTGGCCTGGCTGCTCAGCCTGGTCGGGGTGACCGGGGGCCGCACTCTTATGCATCTGGCCTACCTGCGCTCGGGCACGCGCAACTCCGCGGCGCTCGCGTGGGAGCGGCGCTTCGCGCTCGGCACTCTCGCCGCCGGCGCCGTGTGGGCGCTGCTGCCGGCCCTGTTCTTCGAATCCGGCGGTCCCCTGCAGAGGATCGCGATGATGTTCGTCCTCGGAGGCATGATCATCGGGGCCGCCGGCATTTACGCGCCCAGCTGGCTGGCCTTCAGCGCTTTCGTGACGCTGCCCGCGCTGTCGGCTGCCTGGGCGCTTCTCGCGCAGCGCATCGACGTCTACACCGGCATGGCGGCGATGGTGCTGGTATTTGCGGGCGCCATGATCGGCGTGTTCGCCAAATTGCACCGGTCCGTATGCCGCACCTTGAAAATCCGCATCGAAAACGCGGCGCTCGTCGAAAGGCTGGGCGCGAGCGAGAGCCGGCTGCGCGACGCGATCGGCAGCTCGCCCGACGGCATCGCCATCTACGACGAGGATGACCGGCTGGTTGCGTGCAATTTCGAGTACGCATCGCTGTACGCGCCGGGGAGGCGGCCCGAGGACCTGCCCGGCACGCCGTTCCGGACGATTGCCGAAACGGCCTTCGACAACGCCGAATTCGTGAGCCAGGCCGACGCTGCGGAGCGCGAGGCGTGGATCCGCAATCGTACGCAGCGCCACCTGGCAGGCAAGGGCGAACTGCGCCAGTACCGCACGCGCGACGGCCGCTGGCTGCAGGGCAAGACGGTACGCACGCCGCTCGGCGGCATCGTCGGGGTATTCACGGACATCACCGAAACCAAGCGCGCCGAGGCCGCATACCAGGCCGTGCTGGCGGAGGAGAACCTCGTGCTGGACATCCTCCCGGTTGGGGTCGCGTTCGTCGAGAACCGCACCATCGTGCGCTGCAATCGCAGGCTCGAGCTGATGCTCGGGTATGCCCCGGGGGAACTGGCCGGGAAGCCGACCCGGTTCCTGTACGGTTCGGCCAAGTCGTGGGAAACGGTAGGCGCCGACACCTATTCAAGGCTTGCCGGCGGCGGCATCCTCGAAGCCGACACGCGCATGGTGCGCAAGGACGGCACGCCGGTGTGGTGCCGGAGTCTCGGCCGGGCGCTGGATGCGGCGCGCCCGGAGAGCGCCGCCATTTTTGCGTTCTCGGACGCCGAGGACCGGCGTGCCGCGGAGCGCGCGCTGCGCGCAAGCGAGGAGATGTACCGCAGCCTGGTCGAGACCTCCAACGATCTGATCTGGTCGATCGATCTCACGGGCTGCTGGACCTACCTCAACGCAGCGGCCGTGCGCCGCATCTGGGGCGGCGAGGCGGCCGACATGCTCGGGCGGCCATTCTCCGACTCGCTCGCCGATGAAGTGCGCGAGCGCGACAAGGTGGTATTCAATGCGATTTTCCGGGGCGAGCCGCTGTTCAACCACGAAACGCGGCACCTGCGCCGCGACGGAATGCCGGTGGACCTTTCGTTCAACGCGTTAGCCCTGCGCAACCAGGCCGGCGAGATCGTCGGCGCCACAGGGACCGCGCGCGACATCACCGAAGTGAAGCTCGCCGCGGCGGCCCTCTACGAGAGCGTCGAGCGGCTGCGCCTGGCGGTGGATGCCGCCGACCTCTACTACTGGGAATGGAACGTCGGCGAAGATTCGTTCACGTGGGGGCGCGATCCTGCGGGCCTGCTGGGCCCGCTGCCCCTCGGCGTGTCGGTGACACCGGATTTCCGCAGGCTGATCCATCCAGACGACCGGCAGCGTTACGAGGATTCATGCAGCCTCACATTGCGCGCTGGCGAGGTTCTTGCATGCGAATTCCGCATCGTTGGGCGCGACGGCAAGGTCCGCTGGCTTGCGGCGCGGGGCAACGTGGTGTTCGACGCGAACGGCGCCGCATCCCGCGTGATCGGCGTGTCGCAGGACATCACCGAAAGGAAGCGCCAGGAAGAGGAGGTGCGCTACCTCGCCTACCACGACACTCTCACCGGCCTGCCCAATCGGCGCCTGCTCGAGGACCGCCTGAGGCAGGCCGTGTTCGCCGCGCAGCGCCGCGATGCCGGCCTGGCCGTGATGGTCGTCGACCTCGACAATTTCAAGGTGGTCAACGATTCGGCCGGGCACAAGGCGGGCGACTCGGTGCTCCGCGAAATCGCCAACCGCCTGATGGGGTGCGTGCGCAAGGCCGACACGCTCGCGCGCCAGGGGGGCGACGAGTTCGTCATCGTGATCCCCGACCTTGCCCTCGAGGCCGATTGCTCGGTGGTTGCCGAGAAGATCCTGCGCACTCTGGTGCCGGAGATCCGCGTGGACGGGCGCACGTTCACTATCGGCGCGAGCATAGGGATCAGCCTGTTCCCTGGCGACGCCGGCGACGGCGAAGCGCTGCTGCGCAACGCCGATGTCGCGATGTACCGGGCCAAGAAGCTGGGCCGCAACAACTACCGGTTCTACGGCAGGTAGGCCCCCTCCGGCGCGCCTGCCTCCCGCCTGCGGTAGAGTGCGGGCTCATGTCAGTCTTCAACGACCGCCTGCCCGATCGCCCGGGCAGCCGGGACTTCTCCCAGTTCGTCCGCCTCGCACGCTTTCTCGCGCCCTACCGCCTGCGCATCGCGGCGGCGATCGTCGCGCTGCTCGTGGCCGCGGCATGCGTGCTCGCGCTGGGCCAGGGCCTGCGCTACGTGATCGATGCGGGTTTCGCCGCGGCGAGCCCGGCCGTCCTCGATCGCGCGCTTGTCGCCGTGATCGGCCTGGCCGTACTGCTGTCGGCGGCGACCTATGCGCGCTTCTTTCTCATGCTGACCACGGGCGAGCGCGTGATCGCCGACATCCGTCGCGCCGTGTTCGACCACATCCTGCGCTTTGCGCCCGGCTACTTCGAGACTGTCCGCACGGGCGAGGTGATCTCCAGGCTCACCAACGACACGACGCTTCTGCAGGCGGTCGTCGGGTACGGCTTTTCGCTCGCGCTGCGCAACGTCCTCCTGCTGGTCGGGGCGCTCGGCATGCTGCTGGTGACCAATTTCAGGCTCACGCTCATCGTGCTGGCGCTTGGGCCGCTGATCGTGCTGCCGATCGTATTGCTCGGCGGCCGGGTGCGCCGCGCCTCGCGCGCGAGCCAGGACCGCGTCGCCGACGTGAGTGCGCTCATCGACGAGGCGCTTCACGAGGTGCGCACCGTGCAGGCGTACGTCCACGAGGACGCCACGCGGCGCGATTTCGCCGCGAGCGTAGAGGCCGCCTACCGTGTCGCCGTCAGCCGCATCGGCCAGTCGGCGATGCTTGTCGGCATCATCATGCTGATCGTGTTCGGCGGGGTGGGGGTGATCCTCTGGAAAGGCGGGCACGACGTGCTCGACGGCAGCCTTACGGCGGGCGACCTGTCCGCGTTCATCTTCTACAGCGCGATCGCCGCAAGCTCGGTCGCGGCGATCTCGGAGGTGCTCACCGATCTCCAGCGCGCGGCCGGCGCCAGCGAGCGCCTGGTCGAGCTCCTGCACACCGAGCCGACGATCGTCGCGCCCGCGTCGCCCGCCGTCCTGCCCGCGGGCGGCGCCGGCGGGATCGAATTCGACTCGGTGGCGTTTGCGTACCCCGCCCGGCCGCAACTGGCCGCCCTGGAACATTTCAGCCTCGGGATTGCGCCCGGCGAAAGGGTGGCCCTGGTCGGACCCTCGGGCGCGGGCAAGTCGACAGTGCTGTCGCTGCTGCTGCGGTTCTACGACCCGCAGGCCGGCGCAATCCGCGTTGACGGGGTCGACATCCGCAAACTCGACCCGCGCGCCTTGCGCGAAGCGATCGCGGTGGTGCCGCAGGACCCGGTGATCTTCGCGGCGAGCGTGCTCGAGAACGTTTGCTACGGCCGGCCCGGCGCGACACGCGCGGAGGCCGAGCGCGCATGCGGCCAGGCATTCGCGATGGAGTTCATCGAGCGTCTGCCGCAAAAGCTCGACACCCAGCTCGGCGAGCGCGGCGTGACCCTCTCGGGCGGCCAGCGCCAGAGGCTGTCGATCGCACGGGCGCTGCTTGCCGACCGGCCGATCCTGCTGCTCGACGAGGCCACCAGCTCGCTGGATGCGGCCAGCGAGCGCATGGTGCAGCAGGCCCTCGAGGCGCTGGAGCGCGGCCGCACCACGCTCGTCATCGCGCACCGCTTCGCGACCGTCCAGCATGCCGACCGCATCGTGGTGCTTGATCGGGGCGCCATCGTCGCGCAGGGAACCCACGCTTCACTGATGGCTCAGGGTGGCCTGTATGCGAACCTCGCGGCGCTGCAGTTCATCGGGCCGGGCGTGCCGCAGCCGGTCGCAGGCTAGCGATGCGATCCCAGCTGGCGCTGCTGGCCGCGATCCTGGCGGCCTGCGTTTTCAACGCGGCACGGGCCGAGCCCCTCAAGGTCGGCTCCAAGCGCTTCACCGAGTCCTACATCCTTGGCGAGATTCTCACGCGCCAAGCGGGCGATGCCCTCCACCGGCCAGGCCTGGGCAACACCGGCATCGTGTTGGCGGCGCTCAAGGCCGGCGCGATCGACCTTTACCCCGAGTACACGGGCACGATCGCGCGGGAGATCCTCAAGCTGGAAGGCGATTTCGGGCTCGAGCGCCTCAACCGCGAGCTGGCCCCGCTCGGCGTGGGCGTGGCGGTGCCCCTGGGTTTCAACAACGGCTACGCGCTGGCGATGCGCGAGGAGCGCGCGCAGGCGCTCGGCATCCGCACCCTTTCGGACCTCGTGCGCCACCCCGAGGTCAAGCCGGGCCTGTCGCAGGAGTTCATCGGGCGCGCGGATGGATGGCCTGCGCTCAAGGCCGGCTATGGATTCGCTTTCGCGACCCCGCCGGGCCTCGATCATGGCTTGGCCTACGAGGCGCTGGCCGCCGGCAAGATCGACCTCATGGACATCTACACGACCGACGCCAAGATCGAGCGCTACAAGCTGCGCGTGCTCGAGGACGACCGCAGGGTTTTTCCGCGCTACGACGCGATCCTGCTGTACCGGCTGGAGGTTCCCAAGCGCTTTCCAGAGGCCTGGCGCGCCATCGCCAGGCTTGAAGGGAAAATCGATGCGCAGCGCATGATCCGCATGAATGCCGCGGCCGAGCTCGAGGGCAGAAGCTTTGCCGAGGCCGCCGCGCTGATGGACGGCGGCGCTGGCAAGGGTCCCGCTGCTTCGCGCAGCTTTTTCGGCGCCCTGTTCGGTCCAGACTTCTGGCGCCTCACCGGGCAGCACCTCCTGCTGGTGTTCGCTTCGCTGGCTGCGGGGGTGGCGATCGGCGTGCCGCTTGGTGTCGCGGCGGCCAAGCTGCCGCGCGCCGCCCAGTTCATCCTCGGCACCGTGGGCGTCATCCAGACCATCCCGTCGCTGGCGCTGTTTGCTTTCCTTATTGCGGCCATGGGGACCATCGGCATGGGTCCTGCGCTGATTGCATTGTTTCTTTATGCGCTGCTGCCCATCGTGCGCAGCACTCATGCGGGCGTTACCGGCCTGGGCAAGGGCATGCGGCAAGCCGCAATGGCGCTTGGGCTCGCGCCGCGGGATCGCCTGTGGCGGATCGAAATCCCGCTGGCGCTGCCTTCGATCCTTGCCGGCATCAAGACTTCCGCAGTGATCAACGTTGGCACGGCCACCATCGCCGCGTTCATCGGTGCGGGCGGTTACGGCGAGCGCATTGCCGCGGGGCTCGCGCTGAACGACGGCGTGACCCTGCTTTCGGGGGCGATCCCGGCTGCTGCGCTGGCGTTGCTGGTCCAGGCGGCGTTCGAGTTCGGCGAACGCCGCTTCGGCTGGATGGCACAGGCGCGCCAACAATCTTGAACTTTAAATTCCGTAGAATGGCTCTGCTATTTACTAATACGGCTATTTATTTTCCATATTTGGAAATGTTCTCCGGACAGAGGCGATGCCGTACAATTGCGCACCTGTACGCAAATATCCAGCAGCAAGGGCAGGAAATGGCATGCCGCAGACAATAGGGGTCCCGAAGGAGACCTGGCCGGGCGAAAAGCGTGTGGCCACGGTACCCGAGGTCGTCGCGAAGCTCATCAAGCTGGGCTTCAGGGTCGCGGTCGAATCGGGCGCGGGCGAAGCCGCGAATTTCAGCGACGACGCCTACCGCGCTTCGGGCGCGGAAATCGTCGACAGCGCCGCGCATCTCTGGTCGTCGTCGGACATCATTTTCAAGGTGCGCGGGCCGGGCGTGGAAGAAGTCGGCCTGATGCGTGAAGGCGGCACCCTCGTGAGCTTCATCTGGCCGGCGCAGAACCCCGACCTGATGCAGAAGCTCGCGGCCAGGAAAGCGACCGTCCTCGCGATGGACAGCGTGCCGCGCATCTCGCGCGCGCAGAAGCTGGATGCGCTTTCCTCGATGGCGAACATCGGCGGGTACCGCGCGGTGATCGAGGCCGCGCACGAGTTCGGGCGTTTCTTCACCGGGCAGATCACCGCTGCCGGCACGGTGCCCCCGGCCAAGGTGTTCGTGATCGGTGCGGGCGTCGCGGGGCTGGCGGCGATCGGCACGGCGGCCGGATTGGGCGCCATCGTGCGCGCCAACGACACGCGGCCCGAGGTGGCCGACCAGATCAAGTCGCTCGGCGGCGAGTTCGTGCCGGTCGAGTACACCGAGGAAGGCAGCGGCGCGGGCGGCTATGCCAAGGTCATGAGCGAGGGGTTCCAGAAGGCTCAAGCCGAAGTGTTCGCCGCGCAGGCGAAAGACGTGGACATCATCATCACGACCGCACTCATCCCGGGCAAGCCCGCCCCCAAGCTGATCACCGCAGAGATGGTGCGGTCGATGAAGCCCGGCAGCGTGATCGTCGACATGGTCGCGGAGCAGGGCGGCAACTGCGAGCTCACCGAGCCAGGCAAGGTGGTGGTCAGGCACGGCGTCACCATCATCGGCTACAACGACCTCCCCAGCCGCCTGGCCAAGCAGGCGAGCACGCTGTACGCGACCAACCTTTTCCGCCTGGCCGAGGAGCTGTGCAAGACCAAGGACGGCGTCATCAACGTCAACATGGAAGACGAAGTCCTGCGCGGCACGACGGTGGTCAAGGACGGCACGGTGACGTGGCCGCCGCCCGCGCCGAAGCTTTCCGCGGCGCCGCCGGCTGCAGCCAAACCCGCCGTCGTGCAGGCCAAGACGCACGGGCACGGCAAAGGCGGCGGGCCGGCCTCGGCCAAGAGCACCGCGATCGTCTTCGCCGTCGGGGTGGTGGTGTTCTGCCTCATCGGCGTGAACTCGCCGCCGGCCTTCCTCGCGCACCTCACGGTGTTCGCGCTCGCGTGCTTCGTCGGCTACATGGTGGTCTGGAATGTCACGCCGGCCCTGCACACGCCCCTCATGAGCGTGACCAACGCGATCAGCAGCATCATCGCAATCGGCGCGCTGGTGCAGATCGCGCCGCCGGGCGAGGTGCGCGCGAGCGACTGGATCCTGTGGCTGGCCGTGGTGGCGATCGTGCTCACCAGCGTCAACATGTTCGGCGGCTTCGCCGTGACCCAGCGCATGCTGGCGATGTTCCGGAAATAGGGAGGCGACCATGTCCGAAGGAATGGCCACCGTCTCCTACATCGGCGCGACGATCCTGTTCATCCTGAGCCTGGGCGGGCTGTCGAACCCTGAGACCTCGCGGCGCGGCAACCTGTACGGCATGATCGGCATGACGCTCGCGGTCGTGGCGACGATCTTCGGGCCGCGTGTCGCGCCGGCGGGGATAGGCTGGATCATGGGCGCCATGGTCGTCGGCGGCAGTATCGGCCTCTACGCCGCGCGCACCGTGCAGATGACGCAGATGCCCGAGCTGGTGGCACTGATGCACAGCCTGGTCGGCCTTGCGGCGATGCTGGTGGGGTTCGCGAGCTACATCGACCCGACTTCCTCGTCCGGGTTCAGCGGCACCGAAAAAACCATCCACGAGATCGAGATCTACATCGGCATCCTCATCGGCGCGGTGACTTTCTCGGGCTCGGTGATCGCCTTCGGCAAGCTCTCCGGCAAGATCGGCGGCAAGCCGCTGCTGCTGCCCGGCCGGCACTGGCTCAACTTGGCCGGCCTGCTCGTTGTGATCTTTGTCGGGCGGATGTTCCTCAATGCCCATTCGGTCCCGCAAGGCATGACGCCGCTCGTGATCATGACGGTCATCGCGCTCCTTTTCGGCATCCACATGGTGATGGCGATCGGCGGCGCGGACATGCCGGTGGTGGTGTCGATGCTGAACAGCTATTCCGGCTGGGCGGCGGCGGCGACCGGCTTCATGCTGTCGAACGACCTGCTGATCGTCACCGGCGCGCTGGTCGGGTCCTCCGGTGCGATCATGTCGTACATCATGTGCAAGGCGATGAACCGCCACTTTATCAGCGTGATCGCGGGCGGGTTCGGCACCGGTGGTGGCACGCTCGCCGCAGCCGGCGGCGGCGCGCAACCCGCGGGCGAAGTCGTCCCGATCAGCGCGGTCGAGACCGCGGAGCTGCTGCGCGACGCCAAGAACGTCATCATCGTCCCGGGCTACGGCATGGCGGTGGCCCAGGCTCAGCACACGGTTTACGAAATCACCAAGTTCCTTCGGGACAAGGGCGTCAACGTGCGCTTCGGCATCCACCCGGTCGCCGGCCGCATGCCGGGGCACATGAACGTGCTGCTGGCCGAGGCCAAGGTGCCCTACGACATCGTCATGGAAATGGACGAGATTAACGACGATTTCCCCGCCACCGACGTGGCGATGGTGATCGGCGCCAACGACATCGTGAACCCCGCCGCGCAGGACGATCCCACGAGCCCGATCGCGGGGATGCCGGTGCTCGAAGTCTGGAAGGCGCGCACCTCGATCGTGATGAAGCGCAGCATGGCTTCGGGCTATGCGGGGGTTGACAACCCGCTCTTCTACAAAGACAACAACCGGATGCTCTTTGGGGATGCGAAGAAGATGCTGGACGAGGTGTTTGCCGCCTTGCGTACCTGAGCTCGCGGGTCATGCCATTGCTGCCATTTTTGGCGCACACCCCGCGCCAATAGCCGTTCTTCGGGGAATTTACTGACATGGAAGTATTCGGCGTCCCGCTCGATTTCATCCTGTTCGCGCTCACTCTTGCCGGTGTCGCGGTCTTTCACCACCACACGCTCGGGGTCGCGCTGACCGGTCTTGCCGTGATCACGCTCTACAAGCTCGGGTTCACCGGGTTCAAGGCGGGGCCGGGCCTGAGCGGTCTCGCGACCCATCTTGTGCACGAGTGGGTGATCCTGAGCAACCTGCTCCTGCTGCTGCTTGGCTTTGCGCTGCTTTCGAACCATTTCGAGAAAAGCCGCATCCCCGCAATCCTGCCCCGTTTCCTGCCCGACGACTGGAAGGGCGGATTCGTGCTGCTGCTGATGATCTTCGTGCTTTCGTCCTTTCTCGACAATATCGCCGCGGCGATCATCGGCGGCACGATCGCGGGCAGTGTGTTTCGCGGCAAGGTCCACATCGGTTATCTCGCGGCAATCGTGGCCGCGTCCAACGCCGGAGGCTCGGGCAGCGTGGTCGGCGACACGACGACCACCATGATGTGGATCGATGGCGTGAGCCCGCTCGATGTGGTCGAAGCGTTCGTCGCCGCCGGCGTAGCGATGTTCATCTTCGGCATCCCCGCTGCGATCCAGCAGCATAAATACTCTCCGATCGTGAAGGATGCGCCGGCCGGCGAGACCGTCCATTGGGCGCGGGTCGCGATCGTGGCCGTGATCCTGGTCGCCGCTATCGGGGCGAATGTGGTCGTCAACGTGCGCTTTCGCCATTTGTCCGACGCATTTCCGTTCATCGGCGTCGCGGTCTGGGTCGCCCTGCTGGCGACCGCACTCTGGCGCCGGCCCGATAGGCACCTTCTGCCCGGCGCGTTCAAGGGCAGCGTATTCCTGCTGTCATTGATCCTTTGCGCGTCGATG
>JBBQNG010000023.1:0-27385 GCA_038329645.1 Burkholderiales bacterium | reverse complement strand
AATTCCATGAAAAAGCCATCCAGGTTGGCCGAGAAAAGCGCTTCGACCACCGGCTCGTAGCCGCCCGAGGCCACCCAGGTACTCTTGAAGTTGCCGCGGCAGGTGTGCATGGTGATCGCCATGCCGGCCGGACGGTTCTCCACGGCCGCGTTGATCGCGTCCGCGTAGGTGTACGCGAGCTTCTTCGGGTCGTCGCCCCGCTGGGCGAGGGCGCCGGCAAATTTCTCGTCGCACAGGTAGGCGAAGCTCGTGTCGTCGAGCTGGAGGTAGGTGCAGCCGGCCGCGCCGAGATCGCGGATTTCCTCGCGGTAGGCCTGGCCCACGTCACTCCAGAATTCGCCAAGATCGGGATAGGCCGTCTTGCTGATTCCCGAGCGCCCCGGCCGCAAATGCAGCATGGCCGGAGCGGGGAGGGTCTGTTTCGCCGTTTGCTTGGCCACCGACTTCATGAACCTGAACGAATCAACGAAGATCGGCTTGGTGCGGCGGACCTTGCCGGTGACCCGGATCATCGGCGGCTGCTCCTCGGTGTCCTTGAAGCCCACCACCAGCGGTGCGGCGTAGCCCTCGACGCCGTCGAACCCGGCGAGGAAGTCGACGTGCCACCAGTCGCGCCGGAATTCGCCGTCGGTAACGGCCTGCAGTCCGATCGCTTCCTGCTTTTCGATCGCGGCGCGGATGCAGCGATCCTCGACGGCGCGCAGTGCAGCCGCGTCGATCGCGCCCTGCTTGAACTTTGCGCGCGCCTGGCCCAGCTCTGCCGGGCGCAGGAGGCTGCCGACCTGGTCGGCTTTGAACGGTGGTTTCACAGGGCGCCCGCTTTTCTTCGATCGAGGAGCGGGTGCAGCCCGCTCCGGGTCACGCGGCCGTGCAGCTCACGGCCAAGCACCTGCTCGCAATATTCGGCGGTTTCCAGCAACCGCCCCAGGTCGATGCCGGTCGTCACGCCGAGCGACTCGAACAGGCTGACGAGGTCCTCGGTGCATACGTTGCCGGTGAACCCGCCGCCGTATTTTACTTTCGCCGGGTGGCCGCCGACCCCGCCGATGGAGGCGTCGAAGAACCTCACGCCGGCCTCGTAGGCGGCGATGTAATTCACCAGCCCGGTGCCGCGCGTGTCGTGGAAATGCGCGATCGGCGTTGCGCCGGGGACTTCGCTCGCGATCCTGCCGAACAACGAGCGCACGGTGACCGGCGTCGCCATGCCGGTGGTGTCGCCCAGCGCGACATGCTCCACGCCCAGCTCGACGAAGCGTTCGACATCCGCCACCACCGAGACGGCGTCGACCGCGCCTTCGAAAGGGCAGCCGAAGGCCACCGATACCGTGCCGACCAGGCGGAACCTGCCTTGCGCCGTATCCGCCATTTCCTTCACGTTCTGCCACTGTTCGGCGCGGCTGCGCTTGAGGTTCCTTTGGGTGTGGGACTCGGTGGCCGAGACGAGCAGCGAAATCTCGTTCGCGCCGAAGCCGGCATCGAGGTCCGCGACGGCGCGCTCCACGGCGCGCAAGTTGGCGCATGTGGCCTTGTAGTGGACTCCCTCGGCCCGGGGCAGGGTCCGCAGCAGCTCGCTCGCGTCCGCGAACTGCGGCACCACCTTCGGGTTCGAATAGGACGTCGCCTCGATGCGCTTGAACCCGAGCGCAGCAAAGCGCTCGATCAGATCGCGCTTGATGGGCGTCGGGATGAAAGCAGGCTCGTGCTGCAGCCCGTCGCGGGCGAAGCATTCGCACAGGGTTACGTTGGGCATCGGGACGGTAGGGCGCGCGTTGACGATCCAGGCCAATTAGTTTACGTTGTCAACTATCTATCCGCAAGCCCGCTCCCAGAGCCAATCTCCGGTGATTTCACCTCTTTCAGCGCCGTCCGGAATCAAGGACCTGATCTCGTACCGGCTGCATGTGCTCGCCAACCTGTCGGCACGCTGGGCGGAGGCGCGCTACCAGCAGCGCTTCGGCCTCAAGCTGCTCGAATGGCGCGCCATGGCGCTGCTCGGCGGCTACGAGCCACAATCGCTGAACGAGCTCGCGCGCGGCGCCGGCCTCGAAAAGAGCTACGCGAGCCGCACCGTCGCCGGGCTCATCAAGCGCAACCTTGTCGCCAGTACGCCCGATGATCGTGACGGCCGCGGCAAGTTGTTCGAGCTCACGCGTGCCGGTAAGGCGCTGTACCGAACGGTCTTCGACGACGCGATTGCGCGCAGCGACGCCTGGCTGTCGGTGCTCTCCGAGGCGGAGGGGGCGGCGCTCATGGACATGCTCGGGCGTCTTACCGAGCAGGCGCGTGCGCTCGAATCCGCCGACAAGGTTACAGAGAAATGACGAGGTGATCCCATGACCGACGATGTGATGATGAGCGAAGACCGCGGGCGGGTGAGGATCCTCACCCTGAACCGGCCGGAAAAACTCAACGCGCTCAATACCGCGCTGACCGAGGCGCTGGTGGCTTGGCTGAAGGAATCGGACCGCGACGAGTCCGTGTCGGTGATCGTGCTCACCGGCGCGGGACGCGCTTTCTGCGCCGGCGCCGACATCGGCGAATTCAAGGACCTGTCGCCCGACCAGGCCGCCCGCGTAGAGCATCGCGCCCAGCTCACCATGCAGTCGCACCTCGTCTTCTCGCAGATCAGGAAGCCGGTGATCGCCGCGGTACGCGGCGCGGCCATGGGCGGCGGCGCGGGCCTGGCCCTTGCGTCCGACATGGTGGTGGCGTCGGAGACCATGAAGCTCGGCTACCCGGAAATCAGGCACGGCATCCTGCCGGCGATCGTACTCACCAACCTCGTGCGGCAGATCGGGCGTAAGGCCGCGTTCGAGCTCGTGACGCGCGGCGAGCCGCTCACGGCAGCACGCGCCTATGGGCTCGGGGCCGTCAACAAGGTGGTCGCGGACGGCAGCCTCCTGGACGAGGCGGTCGCGCTGGCCGGCACCCTGGCCGCATTCGAGCCGGACGCCCTGTTCGCAATCAAGCAACTGTTTCACAAGGTGGTCGACCTGCCCCTTGCAGAAGGGCTGGAAGAGGGTAGAAAGGCGAATGTCGCCATGCGGGCAATGCACAAGCAGTGAAAACAAGGGAGGCAACATGAAAAATGCCAATTCGTTCGTATCGTGCGCCGCGCTTGCGCTGGCCAGCGCAGTCCTGTCGGCGGCGGCACTCGCGCAGGGATATCCTTCCAAGCCGATCCGTATCGTGGTGCCGTTTCCCGCCGGCGGCACGACCGACGTCGTGGCGCGCCTGGTGGCGCAGCGCATGACCGAAACCATGGGCCAGCCGGTGCTGGTCGAGAACCGCGGCGGTGCGGGCGGATCGCTCGGGGCGGACGTGGTCGCCAAGGCCCCGCCGGACGGCTACACGGTCCTCATGCACAACATCACCTTCCCGCTCGCCTCGGCGGCGTTGGCGATGGCCAGCCGCGCGCCCTATGACATCGACAACGATTTTGCCGGCATCGGCGTGTCGGTCAACGTGCCGTTCATCTTTACCGCGAATCCCAAAGTGCCGGCCAACAATCTCAAGGAACTGGTTGCGCTGCTGCAGAAGAACCCGTCGCTCAAGTACAACTACGGCTCGACCGGGCCGGGATCGGCGATGCACGTGTTCGGCGAGCTCATCAAGCGCGACGGCAAAATCGAGATGACCCATATTCCGTTCAAGGGCGCCGCGCCGCTCAAGCAGGAGCTGCTCGCCGGGCGCATCGAATTCGGCGGCGACCAGCTGTCCAGCTCGCTGGCCGAGGTGAAGAAAGGCCAGCTCAAGGCCTTCGCCACAGGTTCCGCGGAACGCCTAGCCGTGCTCCCCGACGTGCCGACCGTGCGCGAGCAGGGCTTCGCGCGCCTCGAGTTCCAGGGATGGAACGGCCTCTTCGCGCCGGCCAGGACGCCGCGCGAAGTCATCGACCGCCTGTCGCGCGAGGCGGCCGCAGCGATCCGCCACCCGGACACCGTCAAGCGCCTGAGCGAGCTCGCCGCCGAGCCAGTCGGATCGTCGCCGGCCGACCAGGATGCGGTGCTCAGGAAACAGGTGGCGCAGTTCCGCCCCCTGATCAAGGAACTCGGCATCGCGCTGGATTGAGGGGCACGCAATGGCAGCCATCGTTCTGATCACCGGCTCGAGCCGCGGCATAGGCGAGGCGAGCGCGCTGCTCGCTGCCGAAAAGGGCTGGACGGTTTGCGTCAACTATGTGAGTAAGGCGGATCGCGCGGAGGCGGTCGTTGCGAAGATCCGCGCCGGCGGCGGCAAGGCGATCGCCGTTCAGGCCGATACCGCAAAGGAGGCGGACGTCAAACGGCTTTTCGAACGCGTGGACGCGGACCTCGGCCGCCTCACGGCGCTCGTCAACAACGCCGGGATCACCGGCCGCGCAGGGCGGCTGGAGACTTTCGACGCGGCAACCATGCGCCGAATCCTCGAAGTCAACGTCATCGGCACGCTGCTCTGCACGCAGGAAGCCGTGAAGCGGATGTCGACCAAGCAGGGCGGGCAGGGCGGCGCGATCGTCAACGTGTCTTCGGTCGCCGCGCAGCTTGGCGGGGCCAATCAGTGGATTCCTTACGGGGCAGCCAAGGGTGCGGTCAACAGTATCACCACCGGCGCGGCCAAGGAATTTGCGTCCGAAGGCATCCGCGTGAACGCCATCATGCCCGGCCTCATCGACACCGAAATCCACGCCGAGGCGGGCGTGGCGGACCGGCTTGCCAAGGTCATCCCGCAGGTGCCCATGGGCCGTATCGGGACCGCGCAGGAATGTGCGCAAGCGATCATATGGCTCCTGTCGGGCGAGGCGGCCTACATGACCGGAGCGAATCTGCTCATTTCGGGGGGACGATAAGGTAAAATCGCTTTCATTTACAAGCGACGCCGGCCCCCCGGCGGAATCCGGAATCTGATGGCCCAGAACAACAAGAGCCGCCCTGCGGCCTGCCTCACTGCGCTCCTTTTCCTCCTCTCGTTTTTCGCTCCCGCTGCCCAGGCTCAGGGCCTGCGCACCGACCAGGACCTCGGCGCCCAGTGGAAGGTCAACTCGAGCGCCAGGCTGTTGTCGGGCCTGCCGCCGGTTTACCCGGGGCACATTTCCTTCTCCGAGACCGAAGCGTGGAAGGAGCACAGCGCCTTCATGAAGGCGGCCTGGGCGAAGATGAACGACAAGCAGGTCGCCACCATGACCGCGTGGCGCGACACCGCCGTCTCGAAGACCTGCCCGCTCGGCAAGACGCTGCTCTATCCTTTCAGCGGGCCGGACTTCTTCAACGCGTACTGGCTGTTCCCCGACTGCGAAACGTTCGTCATGTTCGGCCTGGAGCACATCGGCGACGTGCCCGACTTCGAGCGCATGAACGAGCAGCAGTTCGCCCGCCTGCTCGCCGACGTGCGTACCGCGACTACTGACTTCTTCAGCCGCAACTACTTCATCACCGAGAACATGTCGCGGCAGCTGCGCACCGCCCAGCTGCGCGGGGTGATCCCGCTGTTCATGATCCCCATGGCCCTGGCCGGCGTCGATATCCTGCGCATCCGGCCGTTCGAGTTTCCCGCGATGGCGCGCACGGTCGCGATGGCCAAGGGCAAGCCGATGCGGCAGCTCAAGGGGATGACCATCGAATTCCGTACGCCGGGCTCGGCCGTTACGCGCCGGGTGAACTACTTCACCGTGGATGCGACCGACAAGGGGCTAGCGCACTATCCGGAATTCATGGCTTATGTGCTCTCGCTCGGGCCGACCACGACCTTCATCAAGTCCGCCTCCTACCTTTTGCACAGCAACGGCTTCAGCCAGATGCGCAAGGCGCTCCTCGACGTGAGCGGGTACCTGGTCCAGGACGATTCCGGCCTGCCGTACCCGATGCTCGAGGCGCGCGGCTGGAAAATGCACCTTTACGGCAAGTACGGCGTGCCGATCCCGCCTTTCCAGGGGGCCTTCCAGGCCTCGCTCGACCGGGCCTACAAGTCGCAGCTGTCCTCACCGCTGCCGTTTACGTTCGGCTACCAGTTCCACGATGCGCGCGACGAGCGCTCCAACGTGATGGTCGGCCAGCGTCCGCTGCAGACCGCCCAGGCCGAGGACACGTCCGCGGAGCCGGCCGGGCGCCGGCGCGGCAAGGGCATCGTCCTCAAATCGTCGGCAAAGCGTCTCCAGTAATGTGATTCACTCGGCTGTACTCGCGCTGGCGCTTGCAACCGCGGTTCCTGCGTTGCACGCTGCGCCCGTGAATATTGTCAACACCAGTCTCATTACCTCCGACGGTGTGCGCCTGCACGTCATTGAGGCCGGTCGGGACAAGCCGGGCCAGCCGGTGGTGCTTTTCGTGCCGGGATGGTCGATGCCGGCGTCGATCTGGATGCCCCAGCTTGAGGTGCTGTCTAAAACCCACCGCGTCGCGGCCATCGATCCGCGCGGGCAGGGCGAATCCGAGATCCCCCGCTTCGGGTACACGACCGAGCGCCGTGCGCAGGACCTCCATGAGCTGATCGAGCAGTACGACTCGGTAGCGCTGGTCACATGGTCGCTGGGCTCGCTCGAGGCGCTGCAATGCATTCACGTCTACGGCGAATCGAGGCTGCGCGCCCTGGTCATCGTGGACAGCTCGGTCGCCGAGGACTCCCTGCCTGTCATGCTGCAGAATCCGCCGCCGCCCGAGCCGCCTGCGCCTCCGGGACCGCGGTTGAGTTTCACCGAGGAGCTGAAGCTCGACCGGCCCAAGGCACTCGACGATTTCGTGCGCGCGATCTTCAAGAAGCCGCATCCCGAGGAAATGTTCGTCGGCCTGCGCGAAAGAGCGATGCGCATGCCGCTGGAGGCGAGCCTGTCGATCTTTCCGGGCAGCCGAATCCCGCGCGAACGTTGGCTCGCTGCGGTCCACCGTTTCGGCAAGCCGTTGCTGTACGTCGTGACGCCGCAATACGCCGGGCAGGCGCTGAGTCTCAAGCAGAACCGCCCGGGCACCGAAATCGACGTCTTCGAGACGGCCGGGCACGCGCTGTTTGTCGACGAGCCAGAGCGGTTCAATGCGCTCCTCGCCGATTTCCTGCGCAGGAACGGGCTGGCCGCCGCCAATTGATCCCAGCGTGCATTTCCGCGTAAGCTTATTTCATCCTTTCAAGCGAGAAGCCGTCCTATGAAACGCATCCTGCTCAGCCTCGTTGCCGCGCTGCTCGCCGCGCCTGCCAGCGCACAGAACTGGCCGGCTGGCGGGCCGATCACGATCGTCATGGGATTTCCCGCGGGCTCGGGCGTGGACATCGTCATGCGGCTTTTCCAGGTGCCCATGGAGCAGGCCCTCGGCGCCAGGTTCGTCATGGACTACCGCACCGGGGCCGGCGGCAACATCGCCTCCGAAGTCGTCGCGCGCGCCAAGCCGGACGGTTACACCCTGCTGTTGAGCACGGCGGCAACCCACGGGGTGAACGCCGCGCTCTACAAAAAACTGCCGTTCGATGTCGAGAACGACTTCACGCCGATCGCGCCGCTCGTCGACGTCTCCAATGTGCTCACCATCAACCCGGACGTGATCGATGTGCACACGGTGAAGGAATTCATCGCCAAGGTGAAGGCCAGCCCCGGCAAGTACAACTTCGCTTCGACCGGCAACGGCACCGGTACGCACCTGGCTTTTGCCGAGTTCAATGCGCGGGCGGGCCTGAACATGGTGCACGTGCCTTACAAGGGCGGGCCGGAAGCGCTCACCGCCGTGGTAAAGGGCGACGTCTGCTGCATCTTCAACCAGGTGCAGTCGGTGCTCGGCCAATGGAAGGCCGGCAAGGTGCGCCTGCTCGGCGTCACCACCAAGGCGCGAGTCGCCGCTGTGCCCGACGTGCCGACGATTTCCGAGGCGGGTGTGCCGGGTTATGAGAGCTATATCTGGTTCGGGCTGCACGGCCCCAAGGGTCTCGATCCGCAGATCGTCAACGCGCTGAATGCAGCGGTGAAGAAGGCGGTCGAGACGCCCGCGGTGCGGCAGCGGCTGGCCGAGCTTGGCAATACGCCGCGCTACGAGACGCCGGAGCAGTTCAAGGCGACGATCAAGGCCGACCGGGCAAGCTGGGCCGCGGTGGTGAAGGCGTCGGGGGCGAGCGTGGATTGAGAAAGAAAGATTGACTTTATCTGTCGAAGATCAGCCACCCAAGCCATTCTTCAGTACTTTATCTTTCTAGATATGGAAAAATAATGTCTTGGCGGGGGGGGGGGCGGAGTAGCCGGCATCGACAATCCTGCGGTATCAGGAGCCAACACCCTCCGAAATCGATGCGCAGGATTCGCCGTTGGGGTTCAAGCAGGCGGCCACAGCCGGGCGTGACGGAATGGAGCGCGATTGATTTTCCCATCTGTCCTACAATCCCGGAATGGCTGCACGCATCTACCTTGAAACATCTGTCATCAGCTATCTGGCCGCGCGTCCCAGTTACAATGCGGTGAACGCGTCGCGCCAGTATTTTTCGTATCAACTTTGGCAAAACCGTGACCGGCTGGGCTTGGTGATATCCGAAGCGGTTTTGATGGAGGCCGCCGTTGGCGATGCGCAAGCCGCCGATAGTCGGCTTGTGTTCTGCAAGGCGTTGCCCCGTTTGGATTTACCCGCCGGCGCCCTCCATCTGGCCGAACAGTTGGTGGCGAAACACGCAGTGCCGGCAAAGGCATTTACGGATGCGATGCACATTGCAATCGCGGCGTTGCACGAAGTACGATTGATTGCGAGCTGGAATTTTCGGCACATCGCGGGGCCGCTCGCCCGCCGCAAAATCGAGCGTGCCCTGGCCGAGCTTGATCAGTTTGTTCCCACAATTGCAACACCGGAAGAAATTTTGGAGGGCGCACGATGAAAACCACCGACCCGGTTATGGCCGAACTTTGGAAAGTCAAAGACTTGAACGTCCAACGCTTCGGCGACTTGAAAGCCTACGTGGCTCACTTGAGCAGGACGGCCAAGCAGCCTCACGCTGGCGGCACAATCAAGGCGCCAAATCGGCAAGTGGCAGCGCGACGCAGCAAGTCCTAACGAGCATTGCGGATATTCTTGCGCGGCCCCTTAAATGCAGTTCCCCGGGGTTGTGGCCTTCTCGGGCGGGAGACGCGAAATGTTGAGCGCTGCAGACAACGAAGTGCTGACCCGGAGCGGTCCCGGCACGGGCATGGGCGCGCTCTTCAGGCGCTACTGGATGCCGGTCGCGCTTTCCGAGGAACTCCCAGACAACGATGGCCCGCCGCTTCGAGTGCGCATCCTTGGCGAAAGCCTGCTCGCGTTTCGCGACACCGAAGGCCGCGTCGGGCTGGTGGCGCCCCGCTGTCCGCACCGCGGCGCCGACCTCTTCTGGGGCCGCAACGAGGAGCGTGGCCTGCGCTGCGTGTTTCATGGATGGAAATTCGACGTCGATGGCCGTTGCGTGGACATGCCCTCGGTGCCCGAAGGCTCCAGAATGAAGGAAACCGTCCGGATCGATGCATGGCCGACGCGCGAATGGGGCGGCGCAGTCTGGGCCTTGCTCGGGCCGGCGGGGAAGATCCCCGAGTTGCCGATGCTCGAGTTCGCGCTGGTGCCGCCCGCGCACCGGTATGTCTCGAAGAAACTGCAGGAGTGCAACTGGGCGCAGGCGTGCGACGGCGCGCTCGACACCGCGCACTTTTCCTTCCTTCACATGCCAGTGGCGAAGGACGAGGAACAGGTTGCGCGGCTGATGTCGCGCGCCGAGGCGGGCGTGCAGCAGGTGCAGAACGATCGCATCCGCTGGCTGCGCGACGACCCGATCCCGAAATTTACCGTCGCGCCGCACGGCGCGGGCCTGGCCGTGGGCGCGGCGCGCAGGGCCGGCCCGGGCGACCTCTACTGGCGCATCAGCCAGTTCCTGATGCCGAATCACACACTCGCACCGAGCACCTTTCCCGGCGAGAATTTCCACTGCCAGACGTTCGTGCCGATCACCGATGAGTCGTGCTGGATCTATTGCTTCACATGGAATCCGGACCGGCCACTGACCGAGGACGAACGCGCCAGGTACGCCGAAGGGCACACCATCCACGCTCACATCGATGCCAACTGGGTGCCGATACGCAACCGCTCCAACGACTACCTGATCGACCGCGCCGAGCAGAAGACCCTTAGCTTCACGGGCATCACCGGCGTGTCCGAACAGGATGCCTGCATTCAGGACAGCCAAGGACTCATCTCGGACCGCACGACCGAAAACCTCGGCCCCACGGACATCGGCATCGTGCGCTTTCGCAAGCTGATGATCGACGCCGCGAAAGAACTCGCACGTGGCCGGGAACCGCCCTCGGCCTCGACGCCGGAGGCATATCTCGTGCGCGCGGGGGGCTGGGTGGCGAGCGAGGACAAGCGGCTTGCCGAGGTGATGACCGAGCGCTTTGGCGATTCGTTCGGGCATGTCGGCATCGATTCGAAGCGCGACGCCGGCGACCAGGCCGTTGCGACCGCCCCGGAATCCACTGAGAGGAGCAGCACGCCATGAGCATCGCCCGGATCTTCGCCGCGACGCTGGTCACGCTCGTGGCCATCGGCCCGTGGCATGCCGCCTCGGCGCAGAATTTCCCCAATCGACCGCTGAGGCTGATCGTGCCTTATCCGCCCGGTGGCGTCGGCGACACGTTCGGGCGCCTCTACGCGGGCCAGCTCGCGGAACGCCTCGGCCAGCCGGTGATCGTGGACAACAAGCCCGGCGCGAGCCAGACGATCGGCGCCGAAGCGACGGCCAAGTCGCCCCCCGACGGATATACGCTGTTTCTGGGCAGCACCTCCAGCCTGATCCTTCAGGTCGGTGCGAAGAAGAGCCTGCCCTACGATCCGGTGAAGGACTTCGCGCCGGTATCGCTGGTGTTCAACCTGCCGCTCTACCTCGTCGTCAATCCCGAGCTGCCGGTCAAAAACGTCAGGGAGCTGATCGCGTACGCCAAGGCCAATCCGCGCACGCTCACGTTTGCGTCGATCGGTGCGGGCAGCACCGTGCACCTCGCCGGCGAGATGTTCAAAAAGATGGCCGGCGTCGAGATGGTGCATGTGGCGTACAAGGGAAGCGCTCCCGCGCTCACCGACATCATGGCGGGGCGTGTGAGCCTGATGTTCGACGGCGGTACCTCGGCGCTGCCCTTCGCGAAGGCCGGCAAGCTGCGCGTGCTCGCCACGACGGACTCGCGTCGCTCCGACCAGCTTCCCGACATCCCGACGATCGCCGAATCGGGACTGCCTGGGTACGAAGCGGTGTCGTGGTTCGGCATCGCCGCACCGGCCGGCACGCCCCGACCGATCCTCGAGAGGCTCGCAGCCGATACGGCCGCGATCGTCTCGCGGTCGGACTTCAAAGCGAAGTTCGTCGGCGCCGGCATGGAAATGATCAGCAGCACACCTGATGTCATGGCCGAAATGATCCGCGTCGGCATCCCCCGCTGGACCGAAGTGATGCGCGACGCCGGGATTCAACCCGAATAGCGTTCGGCAAGGTTTCGGCTATCCTTGCCGATCAAAAACGGGGAGACAAGATGCGATCGATCCTGCCGCTGTCGGCAACGCTTTGCGCCGCGGCGTTCTGCCTTGGCGCGCAAGCCCAGTCCTACCCTTCCGGTCCGGTGAAGATGCTGATCCCGTTCGCCGCAGGCAGCGCGACGGACGTATATGCACGGCTGGTGGCCAAGCACTTGTCAGATGCTTTCGGCCAGACTTTTCTGGTCGAGCCCAGGCCGGGCGCCAATGGCTCGATTGCCGCGCAGCAGGTCGCTAAGGCCAAGCCAGACGGCCTGACGCTGTTCTTCACGACCAACACCACGCACGCGGCTAACCCGAGCCTCATGAAGCAGATGACCTACGACCCGGTGAAGGACTTTGACCCGGTCACCAAGCTCGGCGGAGTCGCTTTCTTCATGGCTGTGGCCACCAGTTCGCCCTACAAGTCGGTGCAGGACATCGTCGAAGCGGCCCGTGCGCAGCCGGGCAAAGTGTCCTACGGCTCGGGCAACAGCGTAGGCATCATCTCGGGCGCGATCCTGCAAAAGGAGACCGGCACGGTGATGACCCACGTGCCCTACAAAAGCACGCCGCAAGCAATCGTCGATGTCGTGTCCGGGCAGGTCGGCTTCATGATGGTCGATCTCTCGGTGAGCCGCCCGCACGTGCAATCGGGCCGCGCGAAGCTGCTTGCGGTAGCGACGCTCAAGCGCTCCCCGCTCGCACCCGATATCCCCTCGATGGACGAGCTGGGGTTCAAGGGATTCGACATCCCGGCGTGGCTTGGGTTGTTCGCACCGGCCGGCACGCCGAGGGAGGTCATCGGGCGCCTGAACGCGGAGGTCGCCAGGGTGGTCGCCCGGCCGGACGTTAAGCAGCAGCTCGCGAACCTGAGCATCGATGGCTTTACGAGCACGCCCGAAGAACTCGGTGAGTACGTGAAAATCGAGATCCAGAAATGGGCTCGGCTGGTGAATGAAGCCGGGATTCAACCCGAATGACAGGTTGGTCTACTCGAAGGCGAACTGCTGTTCTTGGCGAATTAGCGCGATCCGCCATCCTTGCGGCGTTTTCCTGTAGCCGACCCGCGATATCCACAGGCCGAGCGGTGCGCGAATCTGTGCCGGGCCGATGTCAGCCCGAGCCCCGAGGTGCCGGTATGCGGTGTTGTAAGCGATGGCCGACGCAGTGTCGCCGAGAATATCGACCATCACATTGGTGATCACATGGCGTACGCGCTGCTCCGGCGAGCGCTCGGAGAGCGCCGCCACGATCTCATCGGGGCCGTGGCAAAGCCTGCCCTGCCTTTCCCACAGCCCGTCGGGTGTGAACAAGGCGGCCAGCCCGCGGTAATCGAATTCGTCCAGAAGATGGAACACGCGCAGCAGGAGCCGCTGGCATTCCCATTCGGCATCGCAAAGGGGATTCACTCTGCGGCCACGCGGCCTATCGGGTCGCCGAAGCGTTCGGACATGACTTCGGCAAAAGGCAGCGCTTCCGGCGCGACGATGCCACCGGAACGCACACTGTAGCTCTGCGGAGTGTCCGCCCCAATCGGTTCGCCGCCTGCCTCGACGCGCATGGCGGCCTCAAGCATCATGCGGCGCAATTGCACCACGCCGATGTCCGTAGGGCCGAGCAGTTCGCGCGTCCGGTCGAGGATCCGGCCCTGACTGTCCTGGATCGCAGCATCCTGTTCAGAGACACCGATGATGCCGGTGAAATTTTCGGTCTTCTGCAGTTTTCGGTCGATCAGGTAATCGTTGCTGCGGTTACGCACCGGCATCCAGTTGTGGTCCATCTCCGGGTAGACCGCGCCGGAGGTGCGATAGGCAGCGCGTTCCTCATCGGTCAGCGGCCGGTCCGGATTCCAGGAATAGAGGAACACCCAGCAGCTTTCGTCGTCGATCGGCACCCAGGTCTGGCCGTGGTAGGTCTCCCCCGGTGTGGCGCTCGGCGTGTAGCCGTGGGACGGCATCAGGTATTGGGCGATGCGCCAGTAGAGTTTGCCCTCTCCCGCCTGCCGGGATGCACCCAACACCATGCCGGCATCGTGCTTGACGATGGTGAACTGCGGCCGCGGGTCGTCGCGCATCCAGCGCACATGGTCCTGGTTCATGGTGTCCTTGGCATAGCCACGAACCGCGAGCGCCGCCTTTTCGCCGAACGCCTCGTCGTAGGCGCCAACCGGCTGGTGCAGGAACGAGAAGTGCGCGGTGTCCACGCCGCCTTCGGCCGCCTGTGCCCAATTGCATTCCTGGAGCTTTTTCGAAACATGGCGGTGGCTCGGCGGCACGAGCGCGAACTCCATCATCGGCAACCCGGGAAGCGGGTCGCTCGCGTCTCGGCTCGGACGCATGCGGGTCCACACCAGGCCGCCCCACTCGCGGGTCGGATAGGCGACAATCTTCGCCTTCGAGCGCATGCGCTCGAAATGCACCGGCTCGACGATCGGCATGTCGACGCATTCCCCGTCGACATCGAACTTGAACCCGTGAAACGAGCAGCGGATCCCGCATTGCTCGTTGCGCCCGAAGAAGAGGTTGGCGCCGCGGTGCGGGCAGCGCGGCTCGATCAGCCCGATGCGGCCATTGGTGTCGCGAAAGGCGAGGAGTTCCTCGCCAAGGATTTTTACCCGCAGCGGCGGACCGTCGTTCTCCGGCAGTTGCTCGGCGAGCAGCACCGGGATCCAGTAACGGCGAAAGACTTCCCCCATTGGCGTGCCCGGTCCCGTCCGGGTCAGCCTGGTGTTTTCGTCAGCACTCAGCAATTCAGCCTCCGTTTGCGAACCAACCTGCGCGCCACGCCATCAAGGCAGGGCGCGACCGGGCCGGCCTTGACATAATGGCATACGGATTCCTGCTCCTCCGCTATACTTAGCTTAGTCCACTAACTTAGTCTAATTCGCGTGGCGGGAGGATTCATGGGCACTCAGGTCAATATGCACCAGGCGAAGACGCACCTCTCGCGGCTCGTAGAACGCGCTAGCCGGGGCGAAGAGATCGTGATCGCCAAGGCGGGCAAGCCGGTCGCGAAATTGACGGCGTTCGATCCGCCCCGGGAACGCAAGCCCGGGCTGGTCAAGGGACGCCTGACCAAGGCATTCTTCGAGCCGCTGCCGGCCGATGAGATCGCAGCGTGGTACCGCTGAGGCTGCTGCTAGACACCCACGCGCTGCTGTGGTGGCTGTTCGATGACCCGCGACTGCCGCGCCCGGTGCGCGAGGCCATCGGGGATATGGACTCCCAGGCGTACGTGAGCAGCGCGACGGGCTGGGAACTCGCCATCAAATCGCGGTTGGGAAAACTGCCTCACGCGCAGGAGGCGGTGAGCAATCTCGCTGGGCTTCTGAGCGCATCTCAAATGCAAGTACTGCCGATTACCCTCGACCATGCGCTGGCCGCAGGCGCCTTACCCGGCCCGCTGAAGGATCCGTTCGATCGCATGCTCATTGCACAGGCACAGATCGAGGGCCTTACGCTTGTGTCGATCGACAGGGAATTCAGGCGCTATAAGGTGCCGCTGCTTTGGGGCCGTGCCGGACCTGTGGCGAAAAAGCGCTGAAGCAAGCCTGATAAAAGTGCAAGTGCATGTCAGGAAGTTACTTGTAGATCCTCTTCCAGCCTGGACTTACGCAATAAAATGTCAGTAGGATCCATCGCTTTTCTTTCGGCACGAACTGTCCGGTGGCTTTGAGTTCCTCGTCCTGCCCCTGCGCGGTTTGCACTGCCCTCGGTGAACGTCGGCGCCCTTCCGATCGCTTCGCCCGCCACAGGCATGTCGACCAGCGCGCTACTGACCGGTTCTTACAAAAGCCCCGCAGTCCTGGCTTTTCGCGGTGGCGGATGGAACGACTCGGCATCTTGCGGCGACGGCGGTGCTCGTACGTCATCCCAAAGGCAATTTGGCTATTGACGCCGGGTTTGGCATCCCCCTGACGTATCACCCTCTGCCAGACATCGCGTCGCGCCACGCAGTTGCGTTGCGGCGAGCGCGAATCGGGCCAATTGACGTAACGAGCATTGCGGATCGGGCGAACGCAGGGGCAAAAAATGCTCCCAAGCACGACAACCGCGAGCCCAGAATCGATGCGCAACCGCCACGGTGGGCCGGATGCATCAGAAGCGGGATTGGTTTTCCTATCGGTTATCTGAAGTGCTGCGGATCAAACCGGAAAGCTTGGACCCTGTTGTCGCGGCGCGGCCGCGAGGCCTCCCAAGATCATCGACCTATCGGGTGTTGGTGCTGGTGACAGAGGCGGGAAACGTGCCCGCCGCCACCGCCCCGCCCACTGCGCTCAAGGCGCCGGTGGCGGCGTTGATGCTGTAGGCCGAGACGTTGTTGGAAATGGAATTCGCTACGTATGCAAATTTTCCGCTCGGGTCCACGGTGACGGCGACCGGACGAGCACCCGCCGCCACGGCCGCGCCCACGCTGCTCAAGGCCCCGGTGGCGGCGTTGATGCTGAAGGCCGAAACATTGTTCGAACCGGAATTCGCCACGTAGACGAACTTTCCGCTCGGATCCACTGTGATGGAAACGGGGTCCGTACCCGACGGGAAGATGCTCACGGCCGCACCCACGGCGCTCAACGCGCCAGTGGCGGCGTTGATGCTGTAGACCGAGACGTCGGTGGAGGTCGCATTCGCAACAAAGGCGAATCTTCCGCTCGGGTCCACGGCGACGGCGCGGGGACCAGTACCCGCCGCCACCGCCGCGCCCACGCCGCTTAAGGCGCCGGTAGCGGCGTTGATACTGTAGACCGAGACGTCGTTGGAGACCTCATTCGCCACGTAGGCGAACTTTCCGCTCGGGTGCACGGCAACATAGCGGGGACGCGCGCCCGCCACCACGATCCCGGCCACGGCGCTCAAGGCCCCGGTGGCGGCGTTGATGCTGTAGGCCGAGATGTCGTTGGAGATGAAATTCGCCACATAAGCGAACTTACCGGTCGGGTCCACGGTAATAGAGACAGGGTTCGTGCCCGCCGCTACCGCCGCGCCCACGGCACTCAAGGCGCCGGTGGCGGCGTTGATGCTGTAGGCCGAGACATTGTTGGAGGCGCTATTCGCCACGTAGGCGAATTTTCCGCTCGGATCCACGGTGAGGGAGTTGGGACCCGAACCCGTCGCCACGGCCGCGCCCGCCGCAGCGCTAAGGGACCCGGTGGCGGCATCCACGGCGTAGATTGAGACGCTGTTGTCGCTAAAGTTGGCGACATAGGCAAAGTTCGCCACGCTGGCTGTGCAGGTCACCGCGACATTGGTTATGTTTGCGCCGCTGAGAGTCCCCGCGCCGTTCGTCACAGTGCAAATCTGGCGTGTCGGCTGGGTCAGCACAGTGACGTTGTAGGCGCTGCCGCTGGCAAGACCCGTGGCGAACGTGAAGTTGCCATTCGCCGCAACCGAGAGCGCATCTCCGCCGTTGTTTCGGAGCGCTACGATACCCGTAAGACCGGTGACGGCGCCGCCGATGGTGTTGGCTTGCGTTCCACCACTGTCGCCGCCGCCGGAGCATGCGATCACCAAGGTGCCGGCTGCGAGAATCGCAGCCAGGTTGCGCGCGAAGTTCAACAGGTGGACAGGTTTTTTAAGCGATAGGATATTCAATCTGCCCCCCTTAGCGTTTCGCCGGACTTTGCGCCCGGAGCAATGGTGCGCGCGCGCCCGTCCGATTGCAACCCGGTCAAGTCCAATGTTCGGGACTACCTCACGGCAATGCGACTGCGGGATAAATCAGCGAGGACACCAATGGCAATGCAAAGGTGCCGCAGGGCGCGTGCCGCGACAAGGTAGCGATTGCAGTACGACAAGAGTACAAGGAGACCGGCGACGATGGAGACTCTTCGTTCACCACCCGGTAGCGGTTGCTTCACCTTGTCCCGCTACGACCGCAATACCGGCAAGTGGGATACGGAGAAGGCGCCCGTCTACCACATCATCGAAAGGAAAATAGGATCGCCGCAATAGGATTACGCTCGCCGACGGTTGCCCATTGGCTTTGACTTGCCTGGAGAATCTTCGGAGCCGATGAGCGCGTTCGCTGCGTCGCTGGCGCGTTTCCTTGCGGATGGGGATGCGCTGCGCGAACTGGAATCCGCGGCCCGCGCGCTCGGCTTGAGCAAGAGCGAATTCTTGCGTCGGGGATTGCAAGACGCCATCGCGCGCGCGCAAGGACAAAAAGCCGACGCCCTGGGATCTGGCAAGGATTTATTCGGCGGGCAGGCAGGCGAGCGGGCGGCGAGGTCGGCATCGGTGAGGCAGCGCCTTGCCGTGGGAAGTAAACGGCGGAGCGGTTCCGGGCGACGATCAAGGCGGACCGCGCGGCATGGGCCGTCGGCGTGGAGGCTTCCGGGGCGAACGTGGACTGAGGACGGATGTCACGAAGTTACTTTTAGACCCGCTTCCAGAGTGGACTTAAGAAATAAAATGTCAGTAGGATCTATCGCTTTTCTTTCGACACGAACTGTCCGGTGGCTTTGAGTTCCTCCTCCTCGTGCGCCAGCAAGGCCTCGAAATGGCGGTCCGTATCGGTTACGAATAGATCCCGAACGATCGCTTCGGCCAAACGGTTGGCGCCGATCGCAAGGCCGGGGATATCTCCGGCCAACGCGCCGTGGCTCATGGTGCAGCCCCAGTTGAAGATGTGGACGTTGCGCAGCCCGGGGGCGGTGCCGGTTGTCTTCTCAAGCAGCTGGAATCCATCGCCAAGATAGGGAAACCGCGATTCCTCCGGATGCGCACGCGCCTCCAGCGCCGTCACCCTGTCAGCCCAGACCACTGCCTGCTCGCGGAATGCGGCGACCTCGGGCCGCTCCATCATGTCGACATCGAACCCGGTGGCCACGATCACGGCATCGAATCGATGCGTCCCTTTGGGTGAGGTCACCACAACGCCACCGTCACCGGCCGACAAAGCCGTCCAGGGCTCGCCCAGGCGCACCGAGAATCCCGCGTGCTTTTCGCAGCGGAGCACCGATTCGAAAGGCGGTGGCACTTGCTCCGCGAAGATGTAAGTGAAAAAGCGCCAGCGTTGCGCGTCGTCGAGGCTGTAGAACCCGCGCAGGAAGCCCGGAAACGAAGTCCACTTGGATTTGTTGACCTGGGGCAGGTAGGGGCGTCGCGCGAACAGGGTCACGGCGGCGGCACCGGCCTCGAGCGCGGTGCCGGCATTGTCGAATCCCGACGCACCGGCACCGAGCACGCCGATCCGCTTGCCCTTGAGTGCGGCGAAGTCGATGTCGTCCGCGGAATGGAAAATGCGCGCTTTGGAGTGCGCCGCATCCGGGGAGAACGAAGCGAAACGCGGCCAGCGTGGCGCACCACTTCCGTCGCGCCCGAGCGCCAGCACGACTTTGCGGGCAAGGATGGTTTCACCGCCGCGCGGCCCGCTGAGCCTCTCGCGCACGATCGGCCCGTCCAGTTGCAGGTCCCCGGCCTCGGTAAGGTTCTCGATGGGTAATCCGAGGACTTTGCGCACCCACAGCAGGTATTCCGCCCAATCCAGCCGCAGAATCTTGTAGAGCGGCTCCCAGCCTTTTGCGCCGTGCTGGGCTTCGTACCAGGCGCGAAAGGTGAGGGAGGGCACGCCGAGGTCGGGGCCCGTGAGGTGCTTGGGCGAGCGCAGCGTGTCCATGCGGGCGAATGTCGCCCACGGGCCTTCGAGCCCGGCGGCCTTGCGCTCGACGATGCGGAAATTGCGCACGCCTTCGCGCATGAGGGCAAAGGCCGCCGTCAGGCCGCACATGCCGCCGCCGATGATCAACGCATCCAGGATCGGTGTCCCGTCCGCTGCCCGCGAGGGGATGACCCAGTTGGCCGCGGGCCAGCTGAGCCGCTGCAGGTCGCGTTTTACTTCGCTTTCCAGCGCTGCAAGACCCGCTTTTAGTCCGTCATTCATTTAAACTCTGGCCCCCCGAGCCCCACAAGGCGTGATTATCCCGCCTAATGCCTGTCCAAACTGCGCGAGATCCGTTCCATGATCGAAGTTTCCTGCTACTACAGCCTGTCCTCGCCCTGGGCGTATTTCGCCGGGCCGAAGATCCAGGACATCGTGCGCCGGCATCGCGTGAAGCTGGTGCTAAAGCCTTACGATTTCCAGGAAGTGGCGCCCATCACCGGCGGCGTCCCGATCCGCACGCGCCCGGAACCGCGCCGGACCTATCACGCGCTGGAGCTCGATCGCTGGCGCAAATACCTGGGCATGCCGCTCAACCTCGAGCCGAGGCACTACCCGGCCGATGGCAAACCCGCGGGCTGGAACAAGCCGCCGGGCTGGATGGTGATCGCCGCGCAGGAGGCGGGGCTCGATGCGCCGCTGCTTTCGCACGCGTTGCTGCGCGCATTGTGGGCCGAGGAGCGCGACACGTCGAAGCCGGAAGTCCGCCGTGCCGTGGCGAACGAAAACGGCATTGACGGCGAAGCGCTCGTCGCAGCCGAAACCACTGCGGCGGTGCAAGCGCTGTACCGCCAATACAGCGACGAGGCCGTCGAGCGCGGCGTGTTCGGCGCACCGACCTACCTCGTCGACGGCGAAAGGTTCTGGGGCCAGGACCGGCTCGATTTCCTCGACCGCAAGCTCGATGTATTGCGCTCGCAGTAGTCCTCGATGCCACTGATCCAGCTCTCCGAAGTTTCGCTCGCGTTCGGCCATGTGCCGTTGCTCGACCACGTCGACCTCGTCATCGAGCCGGGGCAGCGCGTCGGCCTGATCGGCCGCAACGGCACCGGCAAGTCGAGCCTGCTGCGCATCATTGCCGGCACGCAGAACCCCGACGACGGCAAGGTCTGGAGCGCGCCGGACCTCAAGCTGGCAAGCGTCGCGCAGGAGCCTTTGTTCGAGCCGGGCCAAAGCGTTTTCGAGGCGGTGGCCGAAGGCCTGGGCAAGGGCAACCGGCTCCTGGTCGACTACCACGCCGCCGCGCACGACTTTGCGGAGAACCACGAGGATCCCGCGCTCGCCGACCGCCTGCACGAGCTGCAGGAGCAGCTCGATGCGACGAACGGGTGGAGCCTGCAGCACAAGGTCGACACCACGCTCACGCGACTCGTGCTCGACGCCGACCGCAAGGTCGACGAACTCTCGGGCGGCCTCAAGAAGCGCGTTGCGTTGGCGCGGGCCCTGGTGCTCGAGCCCGACCTGCTGCTGCTCGACGAGCCGACCAACCACCTCGACGTCGCCTCGATCGAATGGCTCGAGGGTGTGCTCCAGTCGTACGCGGGCAGCGTGCTATTCGTGACGCACGACCGGCGCTTCCTCGACACGGTAGCCAACGAGATCATCGAGCTAGACCGCGGGCACCTCACCGCGTATCCGGGAAACTTCAGCGCTTACCAGGTCAGGAAGGCCGATGACCTGGTGACCGAGGCGATCCACGACCGCAAGTTCGACAAGTTCCTCGCGCAGGAGGAAGTCTGGATCCGCAAGGGCGTCGAAGCGCGGCGCACGCGCAACGAAGGCCGCGTGCTGCGCCTGGAACATCTTCGGGTGGAGCGCGCGGCCCGGCGGGAGAGGGTAGGCAAGGTTCAGCTCGGGCTTGGCGAAGCCGAACGCTCCGGCAAGCTGGTCGCTGAGCTCGATGCGGTGTGCAAGAGCTACGGCGGGCACGACGTAGTGAAGGGTTTCACCTCGCGTATCCTGCGCGGCGACAAGGTCGGCCTGATCGGCCCCAACGGCAGCGGCAAGACTACGCTGCTTAAGCTCATCCTGGGCGAGATCGCGCCCGACTCCGGCAGCGTCCGGCTCGGGACCAAGCTAGCGATCGCGTATTTCGACCAGTTCCGCGCGGCGCTGGATGAGGAAGCAACGCTTTGGGACACCATCAATCCCGGTGCCGATTTCGTCGAGATCGACGGCGTGAGGAAGCACGTCATCAGCTACCTTGGCGACTTCCTGTTCCCGCCCGAGCGCGCAAAGGCGCCCGTGAAGTCGCTCTCCGGCGGCGAGCGCAACCGCCTGCTGCTCGCGCGCCTGTTCAGCCGCCCGGCCAACGTGCTGGTGCTGGACGAGCCGACCAACGACCTCGACATCGAGACCCTGGAGCTGCTCGAAGACCTCCTGCAGTCCTACTCGGGCACGCTGTTCCTCGTCAGCCACGACCGCACCTTCCTCGATAACGTGGTGACGCAGACCATCGCCAGCGAAGGCGAGGGCCTCTGGAAGGAATACGCCGGCGGCTACAGCGACTGGCAGCGGGTCAGCAAGGCGGGCAAGGCCGAGGCGAAGGAAGAGGCGAAGCGTGAAGAGAAGAAGGCCTCGGGCGCCCAGAAAAAACCCACCAAGGCCAAGCTCAGCTATAAGGAGAGCCGCGAGCTGGCGGAGCTGCCTGCAAAAATCGACGCACTTGAAGTAGAGCAGGCCGGGATCACCGCAAAGTTGTCGGACGCCGCGATCTATGCGGACCGTCCCGACGAAGCGGCGCGGCTGCAGAAGCGCAACGCCGAGATCGAAGACGCGCTCATTGCTGCGCTCACCCGTTGGGAAGAGCTCGGCGCCAAGTAAGGTTTTTTCCGGCGCTCAGGGTTTCTTTTCCAGCACCATCTGGGTCTGCAGCGTCAGCGACAGCATGCGGCCCGATTCGTCGGTGATGCGCGTCTGCCACACATGCGTGCGGCGCCCCTTGTGCAGCGGGGTCGCCTCCGCGCGCACCACTCCCGTGCGGCCCGCAGCGAAGAAATTGGTTTTCGATTCGAGCGTGGTGGTGGTCGCGCCCCCGGCGAGGTTTACGATGGTGGCGGCGGCGCCCACCGTGTCGGCGAACGCCATCAGGGTTCCCCCGTGAAGCGCGCCACCCACCGTGCGCAGGTCGTCGCGGATGGTGAGCTCGGCGACCACGCGGTCGGGCTCGAGGACGACGAAGCGCATGCCGAGGAGCTCGGGCAGGGTCCCGGCCAGGTGCTTGTTGAAGGTGTCCAGGTCCATTGGTTGACTCCGTCAAGTAATTATTCCAGAATGCGCTTCATGACAAGCCCGGCCCACATCTCGGCCGTGCGGCGCTTCAACCGGTTCTATACACGCCGGATCGGGGTGCTGCAAGGCGGCCTTCTCAAGAGCCCGTTTTCGCTCACCGAAGTACGCGTGATGTACGAACTTGCGCACGGCGACAAGCCGACCGCGAGCGAGCTCGGCGCCGCGCTTGGGCTGGACGCCGGTTACCTGAGCCGCATACTGCGGCGCTTTCGCAAGGAGGGCCTACTTGCCACCGCCGGTTCCAAGGACGACGCCCGCCGCACGCACCTGTGGCTTACGTTAAAAGGGCGCGATACCTTCGAGCCCCTTGAGCGGGCAACCAATGATGAGGTTGCGGCCATGCTCGCGTACCTTCCGGCCGCAGGCCAGGGGAAAGTAGTGGCCGCGATGCGTTCGGTCGAGGTGCTGCTGGGCGAAAAAAAGTCCGAGCCGGTTTTCACTCTGCGGGCGCACCGTCCCGGCGACATGGGCTGGGTGATCTCGGCGCACGGCGCACTCTACGCGCAGGAATACGGCTGGAACGAGGACTTCGAAGCGCTCGTGGCCGAGATCGCGGTCGGATTCATCCGCAGGTTCAAACCCGAAATCGAGCGCTGCTGGATCGCCGAGATGGACGGCGAGCCGGTCGGATCGGTGTTCCTCGTGCGGCAGTCGAAGACGGTCGCGAAGCTGCGCCTGCTGATCATCGACCCGAAAGCGCGCGGATACGGCCTGGGCAAGCGCCTGGTGGGCGTATGCGTCGCGCAGGCAAGGAAGGTCGGATACCGCAAGCTGACCCTCTGGACACAGAGCACGCTGCTCGCGGCGCGGCACATCTACAAGGAAACGGGGTTTCGCCTGGTCACCACCGAGCCGCACAACAGTTTTGGCGTCGAGCTGGTCGGAGAATACTGGGAGCTCAAGCTCTAGCGGGGAGGTTTGAGGAGGGGCGGCAGCCCTTCTTCTCCTATTGCGCCTCGAACGAGAACAGCCAGTAGTAGTCCAGCGCGATATAGCGGCAATTGACGCCGAAACCTTCCACCTGCGCCCTCAACTGCGCTTCGGTCGGGAAATTCTTCAGGACTTCGTGCGTCGTGCCGTTGTCGAGCGATCTCGTTTGCCAGGTATTGCCTTCCGCGTCGGTGCGCGAAATCGGGGTGCTGCTGCCCTGGACAAAGAGATTGTCCATCAGGACGACGACTGCACCGGGCGCGAGACACGGCTTGAGGGACTCCAGGAACCGGCGGACTTCGGCGTGCCGCAGGTGGGACCACCAGAAGCCGGCATATGCGCCGTCGAAAGGTCCCCTGTCGGTCGGCAGGGCGAAGGCGTCTGCGATTGAGAAGGTCACCATGTCCGCGGGCAGATCCTTGGCGCGGGCCACCTCCAGGGGTTCTTGAGTGAGATCAGTGGCGAGGATGCGCCGCGCTGCGCGCGCGATGTGCTGCGTCCAGTAGCCGGTGCCGCAAGCGACTTCGAGCACGCGGCGGCCGTCGAAATGGGCGGGAATCGCCTCTTCGAGCCTGCGCAGATCCGCCTGCCGCTCGGGCTTGGCGTAAATGCGCTCGTATTCGCGCGCGCGCGCCGCGTAGTACGCTTTCATGGTCGGATCGTGCGGCGCCATCTGTGGCAGTATCCACGAAATTTCCGGAGATCTGAAATGAGCCGTGCCGCAACCCTCGCCGCCATCGAGCGCTACTTCGACAGTGGCGGCTTCATGGCGGATCTCTCGCGCCGCGTCGCAATCCCCACCGAAAGCCAGAACCCGGAGCGGGGCGCTGCACTGTCGTCCTACCTCAGGCAAGAGATGCAGCCGGGCCTCGAGCGGCAGGGCTTCAAGTGCACGATCCTGCCCAATCCCTCGGGCAAGGGCGGGCCGTTCCTGGTTGCCGAGCGGATGGAAGATCCCGCCTTGCCGACGGTGCTTACCTATGGCCACGGCGACGTGATTCGCGGCCAGGACGAGCAATGGCGCAGCGGCCTGTCGCCCTGGAAAGTCACGCGCGAAGGCGACCGCCTGTACGGCCGCGGCACCGCGGACAACAAGGGCCAGCACACGATCAACCTCGCAGCGATGGATGCCGTGCTCAAGCAGCGCGGCCGCCTGGGCTTCAACCTCAAGGTGCTGATCGAGACCGGCGAGGAGGTCGGCTCGCCCGGGCTGAAAGAAATCTGCGCGGAGCAGAAGCAGTTGCTTGCCGCCGATGTGCTCATCGCTTCGGACGGCCCGCGTCTCCAGCCCGGGAGGCCGACGATCTTCCTCGGTTCGCGCGGCGCCTACAATTTCGACCTCACGCTCGACCTGCGCAAGGGCGGGCACCACTCCGGCAACTGGGGCGGGCTGCTGCGCAATCCGGGCATCGTGCTGGCCCATGCGATCGCTTCGATCACCGACGCCAATGGCGCAATCCGCATCCCGGAATGGCGGCCGAACTCGCTGACGCCTTCGGTGAAGCGAGCGCTGGAAGGGCTGGTGATCGAAGGCGGAGAAGATGGACCGGAGATCGATGCGGAGTGGGGCGAACCGGGGCTGACCCCCGCCGAGCGCGTGTTCGGCTGGTGCAGCTTCGAGGTGCTGGCTTTTGTCACCGGCAATCCCGACAAGCCGGTGAATGCGATCCCGCCCCGCGCCAGCGCCCATTGCCAGTTGCGTTACGTGGTCGGCGTCGACCCGGGCGCGATCCTGCCGGCGCTTCGGCGCCACCTGGACGCGAATGGATTCGAAATGGTCAAGCTTGCGCCCGCGCGCGACGGATACTTCGCCGCTACCCGGCTGGACCCCGATCACCCGTGGGTGAAATGGACTGCCGCATCGATCGAGGCAACCACGGGCGGCAAGCCCGCCATCCTGCCCAACCTCGGCGGCTCGCTGCCGAACGACGTCTTTGCCGATGTTCTCGGCCTGCCCACCGTGTGGATCCCGCATTCGTATGCGGCGTGCTCGCAGCACGCACCCAACGAGCACATGCTGGCCTCGGTGGCGCGCGATGCGCTGCGCATCATGGCCGGGGTGTTCTGGGATCTGGGTGAAAAAGGCAAGGTTCCGCAATGAGCGCGAGCAAGGAACTCCTCGCGGCGCTCCGGCCGCGTACAGCGGAGATTCTGGCCTTCGTGAAGGAACTCGTCACCATCGAAGCCGGCTCCTACGATGCGGCGCAGGTTGCGAAAGTAGGCGAGGTGCTCGGCGCGCGATGGAAGAGCCTCGGCTTCGCGGAAAAGCAACAGCCGCTCGAAGGGCGCGGGCCGCAGCGCTCGTTCCAATTGAAAGGCGCGGGCAAGGGCAAGCTGGTGATTCTGGGGCATGCCGATACGGTGTGGCCGGCCGGCAGCCAACCCGACTGGGGCTTCAGCGAGGACGGCGAATTCGCGTACGGCCCTGGCGTCGGCGACATGAAGGGCGGCCTGGCGATGGCGTGGTTCGCCGTCGACGCCCTCGTCAAGGCGAAAAAAGCGCTGCCCGCCGAGCTCATGATGGTTCTGGTCCCGGATGAGGAGATCGGCTCGGTAGGCTCACGCAAGTGGATCGAGGACTGCGTGCGCGATGCCGATTCGGTGCTGGTGCTCGAGCCGACGCGGCCCAACGGCGGCGTGGTCGTCGGCCGGCGCGCAGTGGGAGCGATCAAGGCTTTCTATACGGGGCGCTCGGCGCATGCGGCGGTCAACGCCGCAGAAGGCGCAAGCGCGCTGCGCGCCGCCTGCCGCGCAGTCCTCGCCCTCGAAAAACTTACCGACCTGTCGCGCGAGCGCGTGGTCAACGTCGGCATCCTCAAGTCCGGCGCCGCACGCCAGGTCGTGCCGCACGAAGCCGAGATGCATGTGGACTTACGCGCCGCTTATCCGGAGGAAATCCCGAAGCTCGAAGCGGATGTGCGCGCAATCGTTGCGGATACCGGCGATCCCCGCGTCACGGTCAGGATCGAAGGCGGCTGGTCGCGCCCGCTGTTCCCCGAGTCCTCGAGCAAGGCGTTGTACGCAATGGCGCAGGGATTTGCCGCCGAGATCGGCGCGCCGATCAAGCCGGTGGTGTCGAGCGGCGGATCCGACGGGAGCTTTGCGGGCGCTTTGGGCCGTCCCACGCTCGACGGCCTGGGGCCGATTTGCTACGACACGTGCAGCCGGCGGGAAAAGATCATCATTGCCAGCCTCGCGGAGCGCGGGGCGATCTTCGGTGCGCTGATCGAAGCGTTGGCGGAGAAAGGCGCACCCCGAAGCTACTGACATTGTTTGTGACATCATCCAGTCCCTGAGCCGTTCTCTGGAAAACTTCCTGACAGCGGTGCTCACCTTGATCTTTTCCGGGAGTTTAACTAGACTAGTCAGATGACTAGTCATATTGGATCAAAAATGAAGTCTTGGCCAGTTCAGGACGCAAAAGCCCGATTCAGCGAGTTCCTCGAAGCGTGCGTTACGAGCGGACCGCAAATGGTGACCAAACGCGGAGTGGAAGCCGCAGTGCTGGTGCCGGTCGACGCCTGGCGGCGGCTCGAGGCAACGGCGCATCCCTCGCTAAAGCAGCTGTTGTTGTCGGAGGTCGGACGAACCGACTTGTTGACCCCGCCGCGGGTGCCCCCCCGCAGGCGCAAGGTCGCGGCGCTGGGATAGGCGCATGTACCTGCTCGATACCAACGTCGTGTCGGAACTCCGCCGGGTCCGCCCGCACGGCGCGGTCCTCGCCTGGCTCAGGAGCGTGCGTGACGAGGACCTGCATCTCTCGGCGGTTACGATCGGAGAGATTCAGTCCGGAATCGAAGCGACCCGGGAACGCGACCCCGAGCGGGCAGGCGAGATCGAGGCGTGGCTCGTTGAGGTCGCCGAGACCTACAATGTCCTTGCCATGGATGCACAGGCGTTCCGTTTCGGGGCGCGGCTGATGCACCGGCAGCCCGACCACCTCATCGAGGACGCGATGATCGCGGCCACGGCGGCCGTCCATGGCCTGACGGTGGTCACCCGCAACACCCGCAACTTTGAGCGGCTGGGCGTGCCGACGCGGA
>JBBQNG010000022.1:0-27817 GCA_038329645.1 Burkholderiales bacterium | reverse complement strand
CGCCCCGCCACGCGACGTGCTGGTCCGGGCGGGAGAGCACGAGCTTGTGCGCGTAAATCTCCGCCGCTTCATCGGAGGCGACATCAAGAACGGCGAGCGGCATCCCGCGCGTCGCGGCTGCGTCGCGCAAGGCCGCCACATCGACCCGAGGGTCGAATCGCAGCAGGGTGTAGTCCGGCCCCATTGCGTCGTAGAGCGAGCGGCCGTCGTTCAGCCAGACATGCGGCGTGCGGCAGCCGGGCACGGAGGAGGGCGTGAAGTCGTACATCGTGTACGGCGGCGGCGCTTCGCCGTCGTAGGCGATCACCGGCGAGGCGTCGTAGTAGTAGCCGAAATTCAGCCCGCCGCAGCAATACTGCTGCACGTTGAGCCCATAGGCCGCCTTGCCCAGCGCCTCGCGCGCGGCCTCGCCCGCGGGGCCGGCATCTTCAATCTGTTCCGGCACGGCCTGGCGCTGCCTGGCCATGCTCTGCGAATGGTTCATGGCGAAGTGGGAAACCTGCTCGGTGATCGGCAGGCGCTCGGCCTCGTGCGCCTCGAGCAAGGCCTCGCCGCCCCAACCCTTGATGCGCGCCGCAAGCATCCACGCCAGGTTCGCCGCGTCGGCAATGCCCGCATTCATCCCGTAGCCTGCGTAGGGCACCCAAAGGTGCGCGGCGTCGCCGCAGATGAACACCCGCCCCTTGCGGAACCTGTTGGCCACCAGCCGCCGACCGATCCAGTCCTCCTTGGCGAGCACTTCGTACTCGAAGTCCTCATCCACACCGAGGATGGTGCGGATCGACCAGTCGCGGTCGATAGCCTCGAAATCCTCCTCATCGTCGCGCAGGTAGTTGTGCACCAGCCACGTCTCGCGCCCGTCGATGGCCATGACGTTGCCGCTGCGCCGCGGATTGAGCGAGAACATCACCCACGCCGGTTTGCCGGGCAGCATGCCGAGAAGCTTCGGCGCGCGGATGTAGCTCGACTGTACGCGCTGCACGATGGGCGTGCCTTCGAGCACCGCGCCGATTTTCCGGCGTACATCGGAGCGGCCACCGTCGCAGCCCACCAGGTACTGGCAGGCGATGCGGGTCACCTCGCCGGTGTCGAGGTTCCTTGCCGTCGCAACGGCACCGTCGTCGTCCTGGGTAAAGTCGTCGATCGAAGTGCGGTACAGGATCTGCAGGCCCGCCATGCCGAGCGCGTGCTCGTTGAGGACCGGCTCGAGGAAGATCTGGTTGATGCGATGCGGCGGCTCGGGTGTGGGCCACCAGGTGTCGGGACCCTCCTTCGCGGTGTAACGGTCCTTGCGGCAGGGAATCGGGATGCGCGCGAGCTCGATGCCGGTGGTGGTCGTGCGGTACGAGCAGTCGTTCGGGTAGTCGGCCGGCAGGCCCGCGTTGCGCAGCTTCTGCGCGACGCCCAGGCGGCGGAAGATTTCCATCGAGCGGGCGGACGTGTGGTTGCATTTCACGCTCGGGGGCGTGCCGGCTGCGCGCAGTTCCGCCACGATCACCGGGATGCCCCGCCATGCGAGGTCCATCGCGAGGGTCAGGCCGATCGGCCCACCGCCGACGACGAGGACCGGCGTATCGCGGGTCATGCAACTGCCCGCGATGCACCCTGCAGCGCTTCAACGCGCTCGCGCGTGTAGAGCGTACTCCACCACTGGTGGGAGAAATCCGAGACTTTGGTCGGATCGTAGGTGCGCGGGCGCAAGTCCATGAGCTCGCCCGCCAGCAGCACCGCCTTGATGCGCTTCCTCTCCAGCAGCACGCCGATATCGCGCAGCGGGTTGCCGTCGACCACGACCAGGTCGGCCCATTTGCCCGGCTCTACAGTACCCGTGCGGCTGCCGTGCGTGAGAAACCCGGCGGCAAGCGAAGTCGCGCTGCGCAGCGCCTCGGCCGTCGTCATTCCAAGATCCTCTACGAAGATCGCCAGCTCCTTCGCGTGCCATTCGCCGTACGGCGTGAGCGCAAAGCCCGAATCGGTGCCGGGCAGCATCGGCACGCCCGCCTTGAAGGCGCGCGTGAGGATCTTGCAGGCCGTGTCGAACTCGGCCTCGCTCGCCGCGCGGCGGCCGTGATTGAACGCCTGGTCGGTGGGTTGCGTGAAGTCGATGTCGTGGCGCAGGAAAGTGAGCGTCGGCGCAATAGCGCATTTGTTTTCGATCACCGCCTGCAGGCCCTCCTCATCCATGTACGACGCATGGAAGATGAGGTCCACGCCGGCGCGGGCCGCGTAGAGGATCGCTTCGCGGCCGCGCGCATGGACGATCGCCTTTCGCCCCAGGCGGTGGATTTCCTCGACCATGGCGCTCGTCTCGCGCTGCGTGAATGCGGCCATGAACTCGCCGTCGGCGCGCTTCATGCGCCCGTCCATGGCGATCTTGATGCAGTCGACGCCCTCTTTCACTTGGCGGCGCACCTCCTCAATGCCCTCGTCGAGGCTCTTCACCAGGTGGCCGACGCCGGTCTCGGGCGTGCCGATCCAGGTGGGATACCAGTCCGCCAGTCCCTGCCGGCTGGTGATATAGGGTCCGGCCGCCATCACGCGCGGCCCGGGGAACAGTCCCGCCTCCACGGCATTGCGGATCGAGAGCGAAATCCGTCCCGCATCTCCCGGCGAGCAGATCGACGTGTAACCCGCGGCGAGCACCTGCTGCGCAAAGAACATCCCCCGCAGTGCGCGAAATTCCATCGGCGAGTAAATGTCGATGTTCTCTTCCGACTTGGCGTTGCCGTAGGCCAGGTGCGTGTGCACGTCCGCAAGCCCGGGCAGCACGAAGAACCCGGAGTAGTCGAGGAGCGCGTCGCCCTTGTCGTGGGCGGGCGCTTTTGCAGTGGGGCCGGCAAAAGCGATCGCGCCGTCCTGCACGACGATGGTTTGGTCGGGCAAGGCGCTGTCGCCGAGACCGTCGAAGAGCGAACCACAGCGGATGATCGTTGCCATCTATGCGCCCCCTTCGAGGCCGACCTTATCGAGGTGGGCGATCAGGCGCGTGCGCGTTGCATCGCGGTGGCCGCGGCACAAGTCGGCCACGCGGTCGGCGTCCCCGGCGCGATAGGCGTCGAGGATCCTGCGGTGCTCGCGCTGCGATTCGCGCAGGTCCACGCGCATCCCGGCGGCAGTACGCGCGTAGCGTTCCGCGTTTGCGCGCAAGAGGCGCAGCATGCGGCACAGGAAAGGCCGGCCCGACGACTCGAACAGCGTGTCGTGGAACTGCAGGTTCAGGGCCGCGAATGCATTGACGTCGACTGGCGCGCGGGCGATTGTTTTGTCCAGCTGGGCGAGCGTCGCCTGCAATTGGCGCAGTACGGCGTCGCTCCGTGCGAGCGTCGCCGAGTATCCGGCCCGCGCCTCCAGCGTCGCCTGCAGATCCAGCACGTCGTTGATTTCGCCGCGGTCCAGCGAGGCGACTACGTAGCCGCGGCGTGGGCGCAGCACGGCGAGACCCTCGGCATCGAGCCGCCGCAGCGCCTCGCGGATCGGCAGCCGGCTGATGCTCAGTTGGAGGGCGATTTCCTCCTGGCGCAAAGGCGCGCCCGCGGGCAGGCTGCCCTCGAGGATCGCCTGCCTGAGGTGCTCGTAGGCGAGATCGGGCAGACTAGCGTGGCCCAGGGTGACAGCGGGCTTCGGAACAGGTGAGGCCATCGGCGGCTCGATTATGAATAGTGTAAATTGGATCCAATCCTACAACCCTGCGCATTAAAGTCAAGCCTCGGAAACCCAACATGACCGTCATCTATAGCGCCAGACGCATCCTCACCATGGATGCCGGCCGTCCCGAGGCCACGCACGTCGCGGTGCGGGACGGCCGCATCCTGGGTGCAGGCCCGCTCGACGAGTTGAAGGGCTGGGGCCCGCATGCCGTCGACGACACGTTCGCGGACAAGGTTCTCATGCCCGGCCTGGTCGAGGGCCACAGCCACACGACCGAAGGCACCTATTGGCGCTACACCTATGTCGGTTACTTCGACCGCATGGACCCGCACGGGTGCGTGTGGGGCGGGATCGGATCGATCGCCGCCGTCGTGGACCGCCTGAAAGCCGTGGCTGATGCGCTCACTGATCCGGCGCAGCCGGTGACCGCGTGGGCGCTCGATCCGATCTACTACGGCGGCCGACGCTGCATGCGCGAAGACCTGGACCGGGTCTCGACGACTCGCCCGGTGGGTGTTTTACACGCAAGCGGCCACGCGCTTAACGTCAACAGCAAGGCGCTCGAGCTTGCCGGGCTCCTGCGCAAAGGCATCGACCATCCGGGCATCCCGTTGGGTGCGGACGGCCTGCCGACCGGCGAAATGAAAGGACCCGAGCCGATGACGCTGGCCGGGTCGCATGTCGGGTTCGACCGCGAGATCCTCGCCTGCGACGAGCTGGGCCTGCGCTATTTCGGCTCCGTGTGCGTGCGCAAGGGCGTCACCACGGCCGCCGACATGGCCAGCCTGCTGCCGCAGGAGGCCGTGAACATGATGCTGCGCGTCACGGGCGAACCGAGCTTTCCTGTGCGCGTGGTCTCCCTGCGCCGGCTGCAGAACCTCACCCCCGCCGCGCTGGTCGCGCGCGTGCAAGAGCTGCGCGCGGCGAGCACCGACCGCCTGCGCCTGGGCATCATCAAGATCGTGGTGGACGGCTCCATTCAGGGATTCTCGGCACGCCTTGGGTGGCCGGGCTACCACAACGGCGCGCCCAACGGCCTGTGGTACGTCACGCCGGAGGAACTGCAAACGACGCTCGAGCTGGCCCTGCAGGCCGGCATCCAGGTGCACACCCATACCAACGGCGACGAGGCGACCGACCTGATGCTCGATTGCCTCGAGGCGGCGCTTGCGAAACACCCGGCGCGCGACCACCGGTTCACCCTCCAGCACGGCCAGCTCGCGAACGCGGCGCATTTCGGCCGCATGAAGGCGCTCGGCATGTGCGTGAACCTGTTCGCCAACCATGTCTTTTACTGGGGCGACCAGCACTACACGACCACCGTGGGCCCGGCCCGCGCCCAGCGCATGAATGCTTGCGCCACCGCGCTCGCCAACGGCGTGCCGCTGGCAATCCATTCCGACGCGCCGGTCACTCCGCTCGGCCCGCTGTTCACGGCGTGGTGCGCGGTAAACAGGCGCACCGCCAGCGGGCGGGTTCTCGGGCCGGGCGAGTGCATAGGCGTGCAGACGGCCTTGCGCGCGATCACGTTGGGCGCCGCCTATACGCTCAAGCTGGACGCCGAGACCGGCTCGATCGAGGCCGGCAAGCGCGCCGACTTCGCCGTGCTGGAGGACGACCCGCTCAAGATCGCCCCGGAGCGCCTCAAGGACGTGCGGGTCTGGGGCACCGTGCAGGGCGGCCGCGTGTTCCGCGCGGAGGCGGCGTCTTGACGGCGCAAATCCCGGTCAGCGTGGTCGGCGGCTACCTCGGCGCCGGCAAAACGACGCTGGTCAATCACGTGCTGCGCAGCGCGCAGGGAATGCGCATCGCGGTCCTGGTCAACGACTTCGGCGCCCTGCCCATCGATGCCGGCCTGATCGAAGCGCGCGACGGCGACCTCATCAGCATTGCGGGCGGCTGCATCTGCTGCTCTTTCGGCAGCGACCTGATGGGCGCGCTCGCATCCCTCGCGCAGCGCACCCCGCGTCCGGACCAGGTGCTGATCGAAACCAGCGGCGTCGCCCTGCCCGGAGGCGTCGCGCGCTCGGCCGCCCTGCTCGACGCGTTCGCGCCAGGCCGCGTGGTGGTGCTGGTGGATGCCGAAACCGTTCGCGAGCGCGCGGCCGACCGGTTCGTCGGGGACACCATTACGCGCCAGCTCGACGATGCGGACATTGTGCTCATCAACAAGACCGACCTGGTCGGGACGGGCACGCTCGAAGAGCTGCGGGACTGGCTTTCGGCGGCCGCACCGCAGGCGGCGCAGGTCGAAGCGACAAACGCAGAGGTGAGCGCCGACCTCTTGTTCGGCCCCTCGATGCAGCACGGCCGCCCCGCGGGCCTGTTCTCATCTGGCGCGATACGTCCGGCCGGAGACGCCGATGCGCGTTACGAAAGCGCGAGCTTTGCCGCCGATCTTCCTTTGCAAGTAACCAACCTCGCGCGCGCTCTCGCCCAGTGTGACGGCGGCGTCATCCGCGCCAAGGGCGTCCTGGAGGATCTCGACGGGTCGCTCAAGACGCTGCAGGTGGTCGGCGAACGCTGGGACGTCACTCCGTTCTCGGGAACGGACGGCCCGACGGGACTAGCCTGCATCGGCGTGGCAGGCCGCCTGGATCGTGCGCGCATCGAACGCGCGATCGCGCTTGCCTCCAAAGCCTGAATTCCGGACAGCTAGCGGTCCAGCGCGCGCAGCGCATTCACAACCGCGTCCGGCGCTTCGCGCGATACAAAGTGCCCTGCGACAGGAATCAACTGCCGTTCATAGCTCCCGGTGAAATGCCTGGCCGCATTCGCCGACGTTTCGGGCGGGCCGACGCCATCGCACTCCCCGTGCAGCACAATCGCCGGCACCGAAATCGACGGCTGCGCGGCGAGCCTGTTCTCCAATTCGTCGTACGCTGGATCACCCGTTGCGTTCCCGTATCGATGGCGGTACGACTGGATCGTTACGTCGACGAAATCCGGGTTGTCGAAGCTCGCCGCCGTCGCCTCGAACTCCGCTTCGCTGAAGGTCCAGTTGGGCGACCATAGCTTCCAGAGCAGCCTAGCAATCCCACGCCGATCGTTCTCCAACCCGGCCCGCCCGCGCGAGGTGTGGAAGTACCACTGGTACCAGTAGCGCTGCTCCTGCAACGGGTCCGCCGGCGCGACGGAGCCTGCGATGTCCTGGAGGGCATAGCCATTGATGGTCACGAGGCCCCGCACGCGTTCGGGCCAAAGGGCGGCTACGACGCAAGCCGCACGGCCGCCCCAGTCGTATCCGGCAAGCAGGGCACCGCGCAACCCGAGCGCATCCATGAAATCGCGCAGGTCCGCGCCGACCGCAGCCTGTTGGCCGGAGCGCGGTGTTTTCGGATCGAGGAAGCGCGTCGGCCCGAAACCGCGCAACCACGGAACAAGGACACGGTAGCCGGCGCCGGCCAGCGCGGATGCGACCGCATCGAAGTCGTGCACGTCCGAAGGCCATCCGTGCATCAGGATCACGGGAACGCCGCCGCTCGCGCCGCTTTCGAGATACGTAACCTCGAGGACGGAAGTAACGACAGTACGCAGCACAGGGGTCACCATAGCGGGATTCTAGCCTTGCCGACCGTGTAAACCCCGTACTTAGTACGCTAACGCACAGACTCTGCGGCCGGTTGCGAACACAATCGCCTCTGTATTTTTCACACCCCTGACACTGGAGAGAATTAAATGAACCAATTCAAGCGCATTGCAACCGTTTTCCTCGCCGCCCTGATGCTGGCCGTCGTCGGCTGCGCGGGCACCGCCACGCACGAGAGCACCGGTGAATACGTCACCGACTCGTGGATCACCACGAAAGTGAAGTCGGTCCTGGTCGAGAGCCCCGCCGTCAAGGCCACCGAAGTCAACGTCGAGACGTTCAAGGGCGTAGTGCAGCTGAGCGGGTTCGTTAGCTCGCAGATGGCCATGAACGAAGCTGTCCGCCTCGCGCGCGACATCAAGGGCGTGACGTCGGTCAAGAACGACATGCGCATCAAGTAAGCATGCAATCCGCACGCGTCCTCAGGCGCCTGCTGCAGTCGATGGTGCTCGCCGCGTCATGCGCGGCGGGCACTTCGTTTGCGCAGATCAACGTCAACATCAGCATGGCGCCGCCGGCGCCCCAATACGAAGCTGTGCCGACAATCCCGCCGGGCAACGTCTGGGCCCCGGGCTACTGGACCTGGCACAGCGACCGCTACGTCTGGATCCGCGGCCGGCCGATCGCGCAGCGTTCGGGCTACCGCTGGGAACCGGACCGCTGGGAGCAGCGCGGCAACGGCTACTACCGCCACGAAGGACGCTGGGAGCGCGATTCGGGCGAGCGCATGGTCAAGGTCAAGAAGGAAAAGAAGGAAAAGCACTGGAAAGACGACGACGACCGAGGCGGCGGCAAGCACGGCGGCGGTGGGAAGCACGGCGGCGGCAAGCACAAGGACTGAACCGCTCAGGACTCACAACCGCTCGTCCGGCGGCGCGATCTCGGTGACGAGGTCGCGGATCAGGACCTTGTTCGATAAGGGCTCGACGCGCATCTCGCGCGCCTCGAGCCGCGCCGTGCAGGCGTATACCGTTTTCCCATCGACCATGACCATGCATTCCTTGCAGGTGTTCGCGCTCGTGCACGAGTAGCGGATCGCAAGCGTCGGGTCGCGATGCGCGCGGATCCACCGCAGCGCGTCCAGCACCGACTGGCCCGGCTCGAACGGCACCGCGTGGATTTCCTCGTGCTGCGCCTCACCCGCGCCGCCCCGCTTGATCCTGAGGATCGCCTCGTCGCTCATGCGATCACCTGATTCCTCTCCCACGCCGGGTCCATGCCGGGGAAATCCTCGCGCTGATGGGCGCCGCGGCTCTCGGTGCGCGACAAGGCAGATTGCGTGACGCATCGCGCCGACTCGAGCATCGTGCGCAGGTCCAGCCAGTCGACCAGCTCCGTGTCGTAAGGCTTGCCCGCAGGGGGCTTCATGCCTGCAAGCTCGCGCTGCATGGATCGAATGCGCTCGAGCGCGCGGGCGAGGCCCGCACCGGTCCTGAAGGGGCCGACATCCTTTTGCATCAGCGCCTGCAGCGCCTCGATCATGCCGGCCGGGTTCGCGGTACGCCCAGAAATGCCGCCTGAGAGACGCGCCCGCGCGGCGTCGAAAGCCGAAGCCCCGGCACGTTGCGGTCCCTGCCTGGATGCACTCTCAGCCGCGCTTTTGCCGGCCTTGCGCCCGAACACCAGCGCCTCGGTGATTGCGTTGCCCGAGAGCCGGTTCGCGCCGTTTGCACCGCCGACCGCTTCACCGGCGACGAACAGGCCGGGCACGCGCGTCGCCATCGCCACGTCCGCCTTGACGCCGCCCATGTGGTAATGCGCGATCGGCGCCACCTCGATGGCCTGCTTGGTCAGGTCGATGCCATTCTTCGCGAGGCGATCGATGACCGGTCCCGCGGCGGCGCGCAGGTCCGCCTCGCTCACATGCTCGAACGACAGCCACGCGCCGCCATGCGGCGAGCCCCGCCCAGCTTCGACTTCCTTGACGATTGCATAGGTGGCCAGGTCGCGGGTGACGACATACTTGCCGTCGTCGCTCGCGCCGTACTTGTGCACGAACTCCTCGCGCTTGCCGTTGATCAGCTTGCCGCCCAGCTTGTAGCGGAATGGGTCCCACATGATCGGGTCCATGCCGATCAATCGCGGCGCGAGGTGGCCGATCGGGAAGAACTGCACGAACTCCATGTCGACGAGCTCCGCGCCGGCGGCCAGGCAGAGTGCATAGCCATCGCCGCCCATGTTGGCCGAAGCGCTGTTGCGCTGGTAGAGGCGGGTGAGGCCCCCGGTGGCAACGACGGTGGACGCCGCGGCGATCGTCAACGGCTCGCCGGTGGGCAGGTGCAGCGCCAAGGCGCCTACGCACTCGCCCTCCGCCATTGCCAGCTCGGTCACCAGCAGGTCGCCCACGCGGCGGATCCCGGGCGTGCGGATGAGCCGCGTGCGCAGCGTCTTCGAAACTGCCGGGCCGGTATTGAGGAAATCCACGTACACACAGCGGGGTCGATCATGCCCCGGGGCAAAAGCCTGCTTCATATGCCCATTCTCTCTGGCCCAGCCCACGCCCCACGCATCCATCTCGCGGATCACCTCGGGGCCTTCCTCGCACAGCAAGCGCGCCAGTGCAGGGTCACACAAGCCGCGTCCCGCCTTGAGCGTATCGGCGTAGTGGTGCTTCCAGTGGTCGGGCTCCTGCTCGCCCACGGCGACAGCCACCGTCATCTGCGCCATGATCGTCGCGCCGCCGCGGCCGATGAGGCTGCGATCGGCGAGCACCACCTTCGCGCCGCAGCGCGAAGCCTCGAGTGCGGCGTACATTCCGGCGCCGCCGGCCCCGATCACCAGGACGTCTGTGGAGAGATGCTGGGACATGGTTTTTTGCGTGTAAGCACAAGCATTCTACGGCGAATGTTCAAGCCGGCCGGCAAGAACTTGCGGTCCCGCAGCAAAAGCAAATTGCTTGCAAATGCACATACCCCGGCGTAGCTTTGCGCCATGCCCGCCTTCGACCTCGAGAGCCACAGCTTCTTCTGGATGACGCAGGTGATCGCCTCGCGCGACCGCCAGCTCGCCCTCGAGCTCAAGGACGAGGGGCTGCGCGTGCCCGAATGGCGGGCGCTGGCTTCACTCCATGCGAGGAAAAGCCTGTCGATGAGCGAGCTCTCCGACCTCGCCTCGATCGACCGCTCGACGCTCACGCGCACCATGGACCGAATGCAGAAGGCCGGCTGGGTGACGCGGCTGTCCGATTCGGGCGACATGAGGGTCACGCGCCTTGCCCTCACCGCCGCGGGGCAGAAGCTCTTCATGCGCGTCTGGCCCACGGTAGAGCGCCTCAACAAGGCCGCCGCCGCGGGATTGCCCGAGTCGGCCCTCGGCATGCTGCGCTGGACGCTCGAACAAATGCGCCACAACCTCGACACGGGCCTGGAAAGCCAGGACACCCGCGCCGCCTGAACGCACCCCAGGAGGAAAATCCCATGCTTCGCGAAACCGTACCGAACGTATCCCGGCTCGTCGAGCCCGACCGCGTCCACAAATCGGTCTATACCGACGAGCAGCTCTTCGAGCTCGAGATGGAGCGCATCCATGAGCGGGTGTGGATCTACTGCGGCCACGAGACGCAGGTGAAGAAGGCCGGCGACTACTACACCGTGCAGATCGGCCGCCAGCCGATGGTCATGGTGCGCGGCGCGGATGGCCGCGTGAACGTGCTCTACAACCGCTGCCCGCACCGCGGCTCGATGATCTGCGGCGATCGCAGCGGCAACACCGGCGAGTTCTTCCGCTGCTCGTATCACGCGTGGACTTTCAATCTCGACGGCAAGCTGAAGAACATCCCCATGATGGAGTCGGGCTACCAGGGCACGAACTGGAACCGCGACAACCCGGACATCGACATGAAGAAGGCCGCGCGGGTCGAAAACTACCGCGGCTTCGTCTTCGCCAGCCTCGTCGAGGAAGGCCCGACGCTGGTCGAATTCCTCGGCGCAGCGAAGATCGCGTTCGACGACATCTGCGACCGCGCGCCGGAGGGTGAGGTCGAGGTCGTACCGACCTGCTTCCGCATGATCCAGAATTCCAACTGGAAGATCTTCCTCGAGAACCAGCTCGACGCGCTGCACCCTTCGGTCACGCACCAGTCCACCGGCCGCGCCGCGCGGGATGTGGAACTCGAGATCGAGAAGAAGACCGGCAAGATCCCGCTCTCCTACCACATGCTCTCGGCTTTCTCGACCGTCACGATCGACAAGTGGGACAACTTCCAGACGCTCAACTACCCGTACGGCCACTGCATCCTGACAGGCTACATGGGCCTGCGGCCGCAGGACCCGGACACGCTCGCCTACGAGAAGACATTGACCCGCGCCTACGGAGAAAAGCGAAAGGAAGAAATCCTCTCGACCAACATCCACCACGTGCTGATCTACCCGGGCCTGTCGGTACAGTCGCCGCTGCAGCAACTGCGCGCGGTGCGGCCCCTGGGCGTCAACAAGACCCTGACCGAGATCTGGCATTTCCGCCTCAAGGGCGCGCCGGAGCCGATCTACCGCAGGGCCCTGGCCTACTACAACCTCGTCAATTCGCCGGCCACGCTGATCAACGCGGACGATCTCGAGAATTTCTGGAAAATCCAGACCGGCCTGGGGTCGGATGGCGGCGACTGGGTGAGCTTCGCGCGCTATTACGGCCGCGACATCGAGAAAAAAGGCGTGGTGGAAACGGGCGAAGGCATGGGCACATCCGAGGCGCCCATGCGCAACCAGATGAAAGCGTGGTCTGAATTCATGGCGAAGGCATAGACATGGCAACCAAGGCAAAGAAGAAGGTCGTCCGCACCGCCGCAGCGAAAAAATCCGTCGCGAAGAGGCCGGTGCGAAAGGCCGTCGCGCCGAAATCCAGCGGCCACTCGACCCAGCATGCAGTCGAGCAGTTCCTCTACCGCCAGGCCGAGGCGCTCGACGCCAAGCGCTGGCAGGACTACATCGACCTCTTTACCGCGGACGGCGTCTACTGGATGCCGGCCGACCCGGCGGACAAGCACTGGGACGGCATCCCGTCGATCTTCGCCGAGGACAAGAACCTCATGACGGTGAGGATGAAGCGCGTGCTGCACCCGGATGCATGGTCGCAGCGGCCGCTGTGGGGCACCAACCACGTGGTCGGCAACGTCATTGTCGAGAAGGAATCGGCCAACGGCGACGTGACCGTGCGTTCACGCTTCCACATGATGGAATTGCGCCGCGACAACGTGCGGCACTTCGCGGGCAGCTACGTGCACCAGCTGAAAAAAACCGCGAGCGGCTACCGCATCAAGGTGCAGCGCGTCGACATGACCAACGCGCAGGCTGCGTTCGACTACGTGCTGCAGGTCTGGGTGTAGCAGGCTCGCGGCGCGTGGCCCGCGCTTGACCTGCGTCAACCCCGCATCCGGCGGGGCGCGCAGAATCTACCTATGTGCCTAGCCGGATTTCCGGCGGCTTTGTGGCGTGGCCGGACAGAATATGCCGTAAATCGTGTTCAAGAGGGCCGCCGCCTTGCTGCTCGCCAGGCTGTAGTAGATCCGCTTTCCCTCGCGACGCGTATCCACCACGCCTTCGGTGCGCAGGACGCCGAGTTGCTGCGATAGCGTGGGCTGGTGGATGTCGAGCAGGGCCTCGAGTTCGCTGACCGACTTCTCGCCGTCGATCATCTGGCAAAGCAACAGCAGCCGTTCGCGGTTGCCGAGCGTTTTCAGGAGCGCGCAGGCCGCGTCGGCGGCCTCGCGCATCGCGTCGATTTGTTGCGGCTTCATGCGGAGTCCGGAGGCCGTTATTAATATATTGACTAATATAATGAATGAGAATATTATATCATAATTGAAACTGAAATCCAGCCCCGGCGGGCAAGACACCGGAGAAATGCGATGAAGCTGACCTGCAGCAAGTGCGGAACGACGAACCGGGTCGCGCCCGGCCGTACGAACGACGGTCCGGTGTGCGGGCGTTGCAAGGCGCCGCTGCTGTCCAGCGGCCCCCTGGAACTGGACCGCGACGGCTTCGCAGACCTGACCGGCTCGCTCGAGCTGCCAGTGGTGGTCGATTTCTGGGCGCCCTGGTGCGGACCCTGCCGCGCGTTCGCGCCCGCCTATAAGAGTGTGGCCGGCGAACTCGCCGGCCAGGCGGTCTTCGCTAAGGTGAATACCGAGATCGAGGAAGACCTCGCGCGGCGCCTCGACATCCGAAGCATCCCGACCCTGGCCGTGTTCCGCGGCGGACGCGAAATTGCCCGCATGAGCGGCGCCCTTCCGGCCGCGCAATTCCGCGATTGGGTAGAGAGCCGCATCGCGGCCTGACACTTTGCGCCCGAGTCCGAAATGAAAACCTTGAGCACTCTCGGCGCATCGATCGCTCTCGCATTGGCTCTTTCGCCTGTGCTTGCCGCCGCGCAGGTGCCCGCCACCACAATCGTGGACTTTCGCTCGGTCACGCTGACGTACGCTGCCGATGGCCTCGTTGAGGCGATCCGCACTTCGACGCTCGCCGCCCAGGTGCCGGGTCGGATCGTCGAGATGCGCGTGACCGCCGGTGACAAGGTCGCCAAGGGACAGGTGCTTGCACGCATCGACGCCCGCGAGGCCTCCGAAGGCGTCGCAGTGAACCAGGCCCAAGCGGCTCGCGGCGAAGCCGACCTTGCCAATGCCACCGTCACGCTCGAGCGCACTCGCAAGCTCGTGGCCCAGAACTTCGCCAGCAAGGCGGCGCTCGACAAGGCGCAAGCCGATTTCGACGCCGCACGTGCGCAACTTGGTGCGATGCGCGCCTCGATTTCACAGTCCATCACCGTGCAAAGCCATACGGTCATCACCGCGCCGTTCGCCGGTGTCGTCTCGGAGCGGCTGGCGGAATTGGGTGACATGGCGCAGCCCGGCCGGCCGCTGTTCACGATATTCGATCCTCGGGACTTGCGCGTGGCCGCCTCCGTGCCGCAAGACCGCGTCTCCGCCATTCGCGGCAACGGCGGCGTGTCCGTCGAGATCGTTGCGCTCAAACAGCGCATCGGCGCCGCGCGCGTAACGATCCTGCCCTCGGCCGACCCTCGCACCCATACCACGCAGGTGCGCGTTGACCTGCCCAACAACCTCGCCGGCGTGCTCCCAGGACAATTCGCGCGGGTGCACTTCGCAATCGGAACCGCGAAAAAACTCATGATTCCCGCCCAGGCGGTGGTCCGCCGAAGCGAAGTCACCGGGGCCTACGTAGTTGACGCCAACGGCGCAATCAGCCTGCGCCAGCTCCGCCTCGGCGAGCCCGTCGGCGATGCCGGGATCGAGGTTCTTGCAGGCATTACCCCCGGCGAAAAGGTGGCGCTGGATCCGGTCGCCGCCCTCGCCGCCCTTAGGCAAACACGGGCAAAGCAATAGCCCTAATCTGGAGACAGACATGGCACACATCGTCGTGATCGGAGCAGGCATAGGCGGGATGCCGATGGCCTACGAGCTGAAGGAAAAGCTGCGCGAGCAGGACCGCCTCACGGTGGTCGGCAACGGGCCGAATTTCCACTTCGTGCCCTCCAACCCCTGGGCCGCGGTGAACTGGCGCAAGCGGGAGGACATCGAATTCCCGGTCGCGCAGTACCTGGCCAAAAAAGGCATCGAGTTCAACCCGTTCGGCGCCCGACGCGTGCACCCCGAGAAGAACGAGGTGGAACTGGGCGACGGTTCGACGCTCAAGTACGACTACCTCGTGATCGCCACCGGTCCCAAGCTCGCGTTCGACGAGATCGAGGGCCTCGGACCCGAAGGCCACACGCAGTCGGTATGCCACGTCGACCACGCAGCGCGTGCCGGCGTCGCGTGGGATGCATTCGTCAAGGACCCCGGCCCGATCGTCGTCGGTGCCGTGCAGGGCGCTTCCTGCTTCGGCCCGGCCTACGAGTTTGCCTTCATCATGGAAACCGACCTGCGCAGGCGCAAGATCCGCGATCGCGTGCCGATGACATTCGTCACCGCCGAGCCTTACATCGGCCACCTGGGCCTGGGTGGGGTGGGCGATTCCAAGACCATGATCGAGTCGGCGATGCGCGATAAGCACGTCAAGTGGATCACCAACGCCAAGGTGACCAAGATCGAAGCCGGCAAAATGCACGTTACGGAGCACGACGAGGAAGGCAAGGAGAAGAAGAAGCACGAGTTGCCGTTCAAGTACTCGATGATGCTGCCGGCCTTCAAGGGCATCGACGCGGTGTTCGGCATCGACGGGCTGACCAACCCGCGCGGCTTCATCCTGATCGACGAATACCAGCGCAACCCGAAATTCCAGAACGTCTACGCCGTCGGCGTCTGCGTCGCGATTCCACCGGTCGAGGCGACGCCGGTACCCACCGGTGCGCCCAAGACCGGGTACATGATCGAATCGATGGTGACTGCGGCCGCGTTCAACCTGCGCGACGCGCTCGACGGCAAGCCGCCCACCCACAAGGCGACCTGGAACGCGGTGTGCCTCGCGGATTTCGGCGACACCGGCATCGCGTTCGTGGCGCTGCCGCAGATCCCGCCGCGCAACGTCAACTGGTTCTCGGAAGGCAAATGGGTGCATCTCGCCAAGGTCGCGTTCGAGAAATACTTCCTGCGCAAGATGAAGAAAGGCACTTCGGAGCCGGTCTACGAGAAGTACGTCATGAGCGCGCTCGGCATCGTCAAGCTCAAGGACAAGGTGCGCTAGGGCATGGGCGTTTCCGGCCGGATCAGCCGATTCTTCGTCTCCTCCCAGCTCACGCCGCTGGTTGCGCTGGTCGCAGCGCTGCTGGGCCTCTTTGCGGTGCTCGTGACGCCGCGCGAGGAGGAACCGCAGATCAACGTGGTCATGGCCAACGTATTGATTCCCTTCCCGGGCGCGTCGGCCAAAAACGTCGAGTCGCTGGTGGCGATCCCGGCCGAACAGGTGCTTTCGCAGATCACCGGGATTGACCACGTGTTTTCGGTTTCGAAACCGGGCCTGGCGGTGGTGACGGTGCAATTCAAGGTGGGCGAGAATCGGACGTCGGCGCTGGTGCGGCTGTACGACACCCTCTACTCGAACAAGGACTGGGTCGCGCCCAACCTCGGCGTCGGCGAGCCGATCATCAAACCGATGGGCATCGACGACGTGCCGATCGTGGTGGCCACGCTCTGGACCGCGGATTCCACGCGCGGCGCCTACGACCTGGAACGCGTGGCGCATGCAGCCGAGGCCGAGCTCAAGCGCGTGCCGGGAACGCGCGTCGTGCAGACGATAGGCGGGCCGCAGCGCAGCGTGCGCATCCTGATCGACCCGGAGCGCATGCAGTCGTATGGCGTCACTGCGCAGGACATCCGCGCGGCGCTGCTCGGCGCAAACGCCAGCCTGCCCGCCGGCGGCCTGGTGCAGGGCAATCGCGAGACGCTGGTGGAAACCGGGGGCTTCCTGGCCTCGGCAGCCGAAGTCGCCGGGCTCGTGGTCGGCCGCCAGTCGAACTGGCCGGTATATGTCAGCGACGTCGCACGCGTGAACGACGGCCCCGAGCTGCCCAGACGCTACGTCTGGCACGGCACGCGCGACGGGGAGTTTCCGGCGGTGAGCATCGCAATCTCGAAGAAGGCGGGCGAAAACGCCGTCGACGTCGCCGACAAAGTCATCCGACGCATCGAGCAACTCAAGGGCAGCGTGCTCCCGGAGGGCGTCAACGCCACGATCACCCGCAACTACGGCGAGACTGCGAACGACAAGGCGATGAAGCTGATCCAGAAGCTGATCTTCGCGACGCTTTCGGTCATCGTGCTGGTCTGGATCGCGCTCGGCTGGCGCGAGGCGGGCATCGTCGGCATCGCCGTCATGCTCACTCTCGCGGCAACGCTGTTCGCGTCGTGGGCCTGGGGATTCACGCTCAACCGGGTATCGCTTTTTGCTCTGATCTTCTCGATCGGCATCCTGGTCGACGACGCCATCGTGGTCGTGGAGAACATCCATCGCCACCGGGCGCTGACTTCCGAGCCGCTCGCCGCCTTGATCCCGGAGGCGGTGGACGAAGTCGGCGGGCCGACCATCCTCGCCACGTTCACGGTAATCGCGGCGCTGCTGCCGATGGCGTTCGTGTCGGGGCTGATGGGCCCGTACATGAGTCCGATCCCGATCAACGCCTCGATGGGCATGCTGATTTCGCTTGCGATCGCCTTCGTGGTCACACCCTGGCTGGCGGCGAGGATGCTGGCCGCGCACGCGGCGCCGGCGCACGCCGGCGGCGGCAGCCCGCGGCTCGAGCGCATCGCGCAGCGGCTGATCTCTCCTTTCCTCCGGGGCGAGCGCGGCAAAGGCGCGCGGCGAAAACTATTCATTGCGATCGTGGTGCTGATCCTCTTCGCGGTATCGCTCGCGGGCTTCAGACTGGTCGTGCTGAAGATGCTGCCGTTCGACAACAAGTCGGAATTCCAGGTGGTCGTCGACCTGCCGGTGGGCGCGCCGCTCGAAGAAACTTCGCGCGTGCTGCACGAAATCGGCGTCTACGTGTCGGGCGTGCCGGAAGTCACCGACTACCAGGCCTATGCCGGGACCAGCGCGCCGATCAACTTCAACGGGCTGGTGCGCCAGTACTATTTGCGCGCACTCCCCGAACTCGGCGACCTGCAGGTCAACCTAGTGGACAAGCACCATCGGAACCGCAAGAGCCACGAAATCGCCGCCGCGGTGCGCCCGGGCATCGAGGCGATCGCCCGGCGCCATGGCACGAACGTGAAAGTCGTCGAAGTGCCGCCCGGGCCGCCGGTGCTCGCACCGATCGTGGCCGAAGTGTACGGGCCGGACTATGCCGGCCAGCAGAAGGCCGCCGCCCGGTTGCGCGAAGTGTTCGCCGGCACGAAGGACATCGTCGACGTGGATTCCAGCGTGGAGGAATCCGCGCCCCGCCTGTTGCTGCGCGTGAACCGCGCCAAGGCCTCGGCGATGGGCATTGCGCAGGCCGACGTGGTGCAGACGGTGCGCGCCGCGCTCTCGGGCGATGACGTCACGCCGCTCCACGGCGGATCGGCCAAGTACGAAGTACCGGTGCGCCTGCTGCTGCCGCCGGAAAAGCAGGGCGGCCTGGACGCCATCATGAAGCTGCGCGTGCGCGCGGCCGACGGCACGCTGGTGCCGCTGTCCGAAATCGTGCTCGTGACGCCTGCAGAGCGCGAACAGACGATCTACCACAAGGACCTGCTGCCGGTCGTCTACGTGGTGGGCGACATGGCCGGCGGCCTGGACAGCCCGCTGTACGGCATGTTCGGCATGCGCTCGACGATAGCGAAGATCGTCGCCCCGCAGGGCGGCGCCCTTGGCGAGTACTTCATCAGCCAGCCGGGCGACCCCTACGCGCAGTACGCCTTCAAGTGGGATGGCGAATGGCAGATCACCTACGAAACCTTCCGCGACATGGGCCTTGCCTACGCGGTCGGTCTGGTCCTGATCTACCTGCTCGTCGTCGCACAATTCCGGTCGTACCTCGTGCCGCTGGTCATCATGGCCCCGATCCCGCTGACCGTGATCGGCGTCATGCCCGGCCATGCGCTGCTCGGAGCGCAATTTACCGCCACATCGATGATCGGCATGATCGCTCTCGCCGGCATCATCGTGAGGAATTCGATCCTGCTGGTCGATTTCATCAACCTGCAGGTGGACCAGGGCATGGACCTGCAGGACGCGGTGGTGAACTCTGCCGCCACGCGCGCAAAGCCGATCATGCTCACCGGCCTGGCCGCGATGATCGGCGCGCTCTTCATCCTCGACGACCCGATCTTCAACGGCCTCGCGATCTCCCTCATCTTCGGGATCATGGTCTCGACCCTCCTCACACTGGTCGTCATCCCAGTCCTCTACTACGCCGTCATGTGGCGCCGGGCCGCTCCTGCCCCGGAAGCCGCCCCGGCAGCTGCTTCCCAACCTTCCCACTGAAAGGGACCGCCATGACCACCGAGAACATCATCCGCATCTTTGCCGGCACCATGATCCTGGTTTCTCTCGCCCTCGGCGCCGATGCCAGCCCGCTGTTCCACAGCCACTACTGGCTTTGGCTGACCGCCTTCGTCGGCGCGAACCTGTTCCAGTTCGGCTTCAGCGGCTTCTGTCCGCTGGAATCCGTCCTGAAGAAACTGGGCGTGCGTACCTGCGCGCAAGCGACCGCCTTGCACCTGGCACCTGGGGACGCCGCACTGACTTAGACCGGCTAGAGAGTGGCCGGCGGGCGTCGTGCAGGCAGCGCGGCGGCTTCCCAGCCGCCGCCCAGCGCTTTCACGAGCAGCACGCTTGCCGTCATGCGGCGCGCAAGGAGGTCGGCCGAGGTGCGCTGCGCCGACAGCGCGGTGGCCTGCGCGGTCACCACCTGCAGGTAGGTCGTGATGCCGGCCTTGTACTGGTTGAGCGAATACTCCAGGACCTGCTGCGCGGCGGCCGTCGCCTCGCCCTGCACGCGCGATTCCTCCTCCAGGATGCGCAGCGCCGCGAGATTGTCCTCGACTTCCTGGAATCCCGTGAGCACGGTCTGGCGGTAATTGGCGACGCTCGCGTCGTACGCCGCCTGCGCCTGGTCGCTCACGGCGCGCCGGCGCCCGCCGTCAAGGAGGGTAAGCGCAAGGGCCGGGCCGATCGACCAGAAGCGGCTGGGCAGCGTGAACCACTGCGCGGCGGTGGCCGACTGGAAGCCGTAGGCCGCGCTCAGGGTCGCGGTCGGGAACCACGCGGCTTCGGTCACGCCGATCTGTGCGTTCGCGGCGGCAACGCGGCGTTCCGCCGAAGCGATGTCCGGCCGGCGCTCGAGCAGGTCGGCCGGCAGGGTGAAGGGGATGGACGGCGGCTGCGAGTAATGCTCCGCCGCCGGCAGCGAGAATGCGGACGGGGGCCGGCCGAGGAGCACCGCGATCGCATGCTCGAGCTGCGAGCGCTGCACACCCAGGTCGAGCACCTGCGCCTGGGTGGACTTCATCTGCGTCTCGGCCTGCGCGACGTCGATGCGCGCGGCGACGCCGGCCCGGTAGCGGTTGTTGGTGAGTTCGAGGGATTTCGCGTAAGCCTCGAGCGTGCGCTCGAGCAGGCGCTTTTGCGAATCGAGCGCGCGCAGCTGGAAGTAGTCCTGCGCAAGCTGCGCTTGCAGGCTCAGGCGCGCATTCTCCACGTCGGCCGCGCCCGCTTGCGCGGTGGATTCGCCCGCCTCGACCGAGCGCCGGATGCGGCCCCACAGGTCGGCTTCCCAGGAGAAATTGAACGGCGCCGAATAGATGGTGCGCTTGCTGGTCGTCGCGCCGATGATGGGACCGGTCGTGGCCGAGGGACGCGAGCGCGTCTCCTGCAGGCCGAACGTGAGCGTCGGGAACCAGGCTGCGCGCGCCTGGTCGGCCAGCGCACTGGCCTGGCGGAACTGCGCCTCGGCAGCGATGAGGGTCTGGTTCGAGACGTTGACCTGCGCGAGCAGGCGATCGAGCTCGGGATCGCCGAACGCATTCCACCAGTTGGCGCGACCCAGGTGATCGCTCGGGCGGGCCGGCTGCCAGCGCAGTTGTTCCTTGCTGCCTTCCTTGAAGGCGGCCGGCACCTCGGCCGTGGGGCGCACGTAGTCCGGCCCGACGGTGCAACCGGCGAGCAGGGCCGCCGCGGCAAAGTGCAATGCGGAGCGAATCGGGTTCATGGCGTCTGGACTTCCATCGAGGACTGGCGCGAAAACCTCGGCCAGCGTTGCCTTGCCCAGATCCCGAACCGGTCGAGGTAGAGGTACACCACCGGCGTCGTGTAGAGGGTCAGCATCTGGCTGAACACGAGCCCGCCGACGATGGCGATCCCCAGCGGGCGCCGCAGCTCGGCGCCCTCGCCCAGGCCGATGGCGAGCGGCACGGCACCCAGCAGCGCCGCCATCGTCGTCATCATGATCGGCCGGAAGCGCAGCTGGCACGCCTTGAAGATCGCCTCTTCCGGAGACAGGCGATCCGTGCGCTCGGCGTCGATGGCGAAGTCGATCATCATGATCGCGTTCTTCTTCACGATGCCGATGAGCAGGATCACGCCGATGAACGCGATGATGCTGAGCTCGGTGCCCGACGCCAGCAGGGCGAGCAAGGCGCCCACGCCCGCCGACGGGAGGGTCGAAAGGATCGTGATCGGGTGGACCAGGCTTTCGTAGAGGACGCCGAGCACGATATACAGCGTGATGAGCGCGGCGAGGATCAGCCACGGCTGGTTGTCGAGCGAGGCCTGGAAAGCGCGCGCCGTGCCCTGGAAAGTGCCATGCACGCTGGTGGGGACGCCGATCTGGTCGAGCGCACTCCTGACCGCCGCGGTGGCATCGGAGAGGGATACGCCAGGCGGCAGGTTGAAGGAGATGGTGGAGGCCGCGAATTGGCCCTGGTGGTTGACGGCCAGGGGCGTGTTGGTCGGGCCATAGGTGCTGAAAGCCGAGAGCGGCACCTGCGCGCCCGCCGCCGTGCTCACGTATACATAGGGGAGGACTTCCGGGCTCTGCCAGAACTCCGGCGCCGCCTCCATGACCACGCGGTACTGGTTGAGCGGGTTGTAGATCGTCGAAACCTGCCGCTGGCCGAAAACGTCGTTGAGCGTGGCGTCGATCATGCGCGGAGTCACGCCGAGGCGCGAAGCCGTGTCGCGGTCGATGACGAGCGTGGTCTGGATGCCCTTGTCCTCCTGGTCAGTGTTCACGTCGACCAACTCGGGAAGCTGCCCGAGCGTCCGCCGCACGCGCGGCTCCCACGTCCTCAGCTCCTCGAGGTCGTCGGCCTGGAGCGTGAACTGGTACTGCGCGTTCGCCTGCCGCCCGCCGATGCGGATGTCCTGCACCGGCACGAGGAACAGGCTTGCACCGGGCTCGCGCGCGAGGCTGCCGCGCATCCGCGCGACCACCTGGTCGGCGGAAACTTTGCGGTCCTTGAGCGGTTTCAGGGTCACGAACATGAAAGCGCGGTTGCGCTGCCCGCCGCCGGTATAGGCGACCACAGTTTCCACCGCCGGATCCTGCCGCACGATGGTGACGAAATCCGCCACCTTGGTGCGCATCGCCTGGAAGGAGATGCCCTGGTCGGCCTGGATGTTGCCGACCAGGCGCCCGGTATCCTGCTGCGGGAAGAATCCCTTGGGCACGATGGCGTAGAGGTAGACGTTGAGGCAAATCGTCGCGGCCAGCAGGACGAGCATGACCGGGGCGTGCCGCAGCGACCAGGCCAGGGACACTTCGTAGCCCCGCAGCATTTTCGCAAAGGCCTTCTCGCTCGCGTGGTAGAGGCGGCCGTGCCTGCGGTCCTTTTCGGAGCGCAGCAGGCGGGCGCACATCATCGGGGTCGTGGTCAGCGATATGAGCAACGAAATGAGGATCGCCACCGACAACACCACCGCGAATTCGCGGAACAGGCGGCCGACGATGCCGCCCATCAGCAGGATCGGGATGAACACCGCGATCAGCGACAGGCTCATAGAGAGGACGGTGAAGCCCACTTCGCGAGCGCCCTGCAGCGCGGCCTGCATCGGCGGGACGCCTTCCTCGATGCGGCGCGAGATGTTCTCGAGCACCACGATCGCATCGTCGACGACGAACCCCGTGGCGATGGTCAATGCCATCAGCGAGAGGTTGTTCAGGCTGAACCCGGCGAGGTGCATGACCCCGAACGTACCGATGAGCGAGACCGGCACCGCCACACTGGGGATCAGGGTGGCGCGCCAGTCGCGCAGGAACACGAACACCACCAGGATCACCAGCACGATCGAGATCGCAAGCGTCCGCTCGACGTCGCGCAGGCTGGCGCGGATGGTGGGCGTGCGGTCCAGCGCCACCTGCAGGTCGATACTGCTGGGGATCGAAGCACGCAGCACGGGCAGCATGGCGACCACGCGATCGACGGTCTCGATGATGTTCGCATTCGGCTGGCGGTTGAGGATCAGGAGCACGGAAGGCTTGCCGTTCGCAGATCCCGCGTTGCGCACGTCCTGCACCGAATCGATTACGTTCGCAACGTCGGAAAGGCGCACGGCGGCGCCATTGCGATACGAGATGACGATCGGCATGTAGTCGGCCGCCTTGCGCGCCTGGTCGTTGGCGAGGATCTGCCATTGGTGGGTGTCGTCCTCGACCAGGCCCTTCGGCCGGTTGGCGTTGGTGGCCACAATCGCGGCACGCACGGTTTCCAGGCCGATCCCGTATTTGTAGAGGGTGGCCGGGTTGAGCTCGACCCGCACCGCCGGCAGCGAGCTGCCGCCGACCGTCACCTGGCCGATGCCGCCGACCTGGGAAAGCTTCTGGGCGAGGATGGTCGACGCGGCGTCGTACATCTGCCCCTGGGTCATCGTCTCGGAGGTCATCGACAGGATCATGATCGGGGCATCGGCCGGATTCACCTTGCGATAGGTGGGATTGCTCGGCATGCCGGTGGGCAGCAGCGTGCGCGCGGCATTGATCGCCGCCTGCACGTCGTTCGCCGCGCCCTCGATGTCGCGGCTGAGGTCGAATTGCAGGGTCACGCGCGTCGACCCCAGCGAGCTCGAGGAGGTTATTTCGGTTATGCCCGCGATCGTCCCGAGCGCGCGTTCGAGCGGCGTGGCCACCGTCGAGGCCATCGTTTCGGGGCTGGCGCCCGGCAGCGATGCCTGCACCGAAATGGTCGGGAAATCCACCTGCGGCAGCGGCGACACGGGCAGCATCTTGAAGGCGATTGCGCCGGCGAGCGCAATGCCGATCGTAAGCAGCGTGGTCGCCACGGGGCGGTTGATGAACGGTCCGGAGATGTTCATGCCGGATCCACCGCCTTGTTCCTCACCGCCGCCTTGGTGCGCCGCGACAGGCGGTCGAACCCGAGGTAGATCACGGGGGTGGTGAACAGGGTGAGCACCTGGCTGAAGATCAGTCCGCCGACCATGGTGATGCCCAGCGGGTGGCGCAGCTCCGAGCCCACGCCGGTGCCGAGCATCAGCGGCAGCGCGGCCAGGAGCGCGGCCATCGTGGTCATCAGGATCGGCCTGAAGCGCAAGAGGCACGCCTGGCGGATGGCGTCGTGCGGGCTCTTGCCTTCGTTCCTTTCGGCGTCGAGCGCGAAGTCGATCATCATGATCGCGTTCTTCTTCACGATGCCGATCAAGAGAATGATGCCGATGATCGCGATGATGCCGAGGTCGTTCCTCGACAGGATGAGCGCGAGCAGCGCGCCGACGCCTGCCGAGGGCAGCGTCGAAAGGATCGTGACCGGATGGATGTAGCTCTCGTAGAGCACGCCGAGCACGATGTACATCGTGACGATGGCCGCGAGGATCAGCAGGAGCGTGTTGTCGAGAGACGCCTCGAAGGCGGCCGCGGCGCCCTGGAAGCGGGTCTGCACCGACAGCGGCATCGCGATCTCCTTTTCCGCCGCGCGGATCGCGTTCACCGCGTCGCCCAGCGCAACGCCGGGAGCGAGATTGAAGGAGAGGGTGGCCGAGGGAAACTGCCCGAGGTGGCTGATCACCAGCTGGGTGGGCTTTTCGACTACGCGCGCGACCGCGGAGAGCTTCACCTGCTGGCCGTTGGTCGAGCCGATATGGATCTCGTCGAGCGACGCCGGCCCGACCTGGAACTCGGGCTTCACCTCGAGCACCACGCGGTACTGGCTGGTCTGCGTATAGATGGTCGAAATGAGGCGCTGGCCGAAGGCGTTGTAGAGCGCGTTGTCGATCGCGGCGGGCGTGACCCCGAGCCGGCCGGCGGTCGCGCGGTCGATCTCCACGTAGGCCTGCAGGCCCTCGTCCTGCACATCGCTCACCACGTCGGTCAGCTGCGCCAGGCCGCGCAGCTTGTCCACCAGCCGCGGCACCCACAGGCCCAGCTCCACCGGATCGGCGTCCTCGACGCTGAACTGGTACTGCGTGCGGCTCACCCGGTCCTCGATCGTCAGGTCCTGGACCGGCTGCATGTAGAGCGCGATGCCTTCATGATTCGCAAGGCGGTCCTGCAGGCGACGGATCACCTGGGTGGCCGTTACGCCGCGCTCGGAAAGCGGCTTCAGGTTGATGAGCATGCGGCCGCTGTTGAGCGTCGTGTTGACGCCGTCCACACCGATGAATGACGACAGGCTGGCCACGGCGGGATCCTCGAGCACCGCGCGCGCGAGCCCCTGCTGGCGCTCCGCCATCGCCGCAAATGAAATCGACTGCGGCGCCTCCGACACCCCCTGGATCACGCCCGTGTCCTGCGGCGGGAAGAATCCCTTGGGCACGAACATGTACAGGATGACGGTCAGCACGAGCGTGCCGACAGCCACCAGCAGCGTCGCCGTTTGCCGCTCGAGCACCCAGTCGAGCATGCGCGCATAGCGCGCGATCACCGCGTCGAAGAAGCGTCCGCTTGCGCGGTAGAAGCGCCCCTGGCGGTCTTGCGGCGTGTGCCGCAGCAGCTTGGCGCACATCATCGGCGTGAGGGTGAGCGAAACCACCGCCGAGATCAGGATCGCCACCGCCAGGGTGATCGCGAACTCGCGGAACAGGCGCCCGACCACGTCGCCCATGAAAAGCAGCGGGATCAGCACCGCGATCAGCGAGACGGTCAGGGAAATAATCGTGAAGCCAATCTGCTCCGAGCCCTTGAGCGCGGCCTCCAGCGGCGGCAAAGGAGGCTCGCCTTCGGTGCCCTCGATGTAGCGCGAGACGTTCTCGATCATGACGATCGCATCGTCGACCACAAAGCCGGTGGCGATTGTGAGTGCCATCAGCGTGAGGTTGTTGATGCTGAACCCGGCGATGTACATGACGCCGAACGTGCCGACCAGCGACACCGGCACCGCGACGCTCGGGATCGCGGTTGCCGCCGCGCTGCGCAGGAAGAGGAAGATCACCATCACCACCAAAGCGACCGCGAGCACTAGCTCGAACATCACGTCGTGCACCGAAGCGCGGATCGTCGTCGTCCGGTCGGTGAGGAGCGTCAGCTCGACCGAGCCGGGCAGCGTGGACTGCAGCTGGGGCAGCAGCTTCTTGATCCCGTCCACCACCTCGATCACGTTCGCGCCCGGCTGGCGCTGGATGTTCACCAGCACCGCGGGGGTATCGTTGGCCCACGCACCCAGGCGGACGTTTTCCGCGGCGTCCTTCGTGTCGGCGACGTCCGAGAGGCGCACGGGGCGGCCGTTCTGGTAGGAGATCACCAGGTCGCGGTATTCCTGGGCGTTCTTGAGCTGGTCGTTGGCGTCGATGGTCGAGGCGCGCGTCGGCCCGTCGAAGCTGCCTTTCGCCTGGTTGACGTTGGCGTTGCCGATTGCCGTGCGCACATCGTCCAGGGAAAGGGAATACGCGGCGAGCGCCTTGGGATTGACCTGGATGCGCACGGCCGGTTTCTGGCCGCCGCCGATGCTCACCAGCCCGACACCCGGAAGCTGCGAGATCTTCTGCGCCACGCGCGTATCGACCAGGTTCTGCACCTGGGGCAGCGGGAGCGTCTTCGAAGTGACCGCGATCGTGATGATCGGCGCATCCGCCGGGTTGACCTTGCTATAGATCGGCGGCACCGGCAGGTCGCTGGGCAGCAGGTTGCTGCCTGCATTGATGGCGGCCTGCACCTCCTGCTCCGCGACATCGAGCTTGAGGTCGAGCGAGAACTGCAGCGTGATCACGGAGGCCCCGCCCGAGCTGGTCGAGGACATCTGGTTCAGGCCGGGCATCTGGCCGAACTGCCGCTCCAGCGGCGCGGTTACCGACGAGGCGATCACGTCGGGGCTCGCGCCCGGGTAAAGCGTCACCACCTGGATGGTCGGGTAGTCGACTTCGGGCAGCGCCGAAATCGGCAGCACGCGATAGGCGATCGCGCCCGCCAGCAGGATCGCGACCATGAGGAGCGACGTCGCGACCGGCCGGAGGATGAAAAGGCGGGAGGGGTTCATGCTGGGCGGTGAGCGCGTTACTTCGTGCTGCCGCCGTCACCCGTGCCGCCGCCCCGCTTCTGGCGCAGCTCGCGCATCTTCTGCTTGCGCTCCTCCTCGGGAAGCTTCTTGATGTCCTCGCCGAACTCGCCGCGGTCGATGCGTGCGTTTGTCTCCGCCCAGCGCTTGGCGCGCTCTTCAGGCGTCATCGACGCAAACCCGCCCTGGCCGCCGGCGGGAGCAGCGGCCTGCGGGGCGGGCGCGGCGGGCGTCGCACCGGCTGGAGCCTCCGCCGCCGGTGCCGCAGGCGTTGCCGCGACTTGCGCCGCCTTGTCGGCACCGCCGCCTTTTTTCCAGGCCCCCTTGCCGGCGCCTTTTCCAGCCCCGCTCCCCGCTGGGGGGGCCGCTGTCCTGCCCCCGACATCGACCTTGGCACCCTCACGCAACTTGTCCGCGCCATCCACCACCACGACTTCGCCCGGCGTGAGGCCGGATTCGATCGACACGAGCTCGCCCTGGGCGGGTCCCAGCTTCACCTTGCGCACGGACACCGCGCTGTCCGCACCCACCGCATATACAAACGTGCCCGGCGTGCCACGCTGCACCGCCGCGCTCGGCACCACCGTGGCGCCGCGCTTGACGTCGACGAGCATGCGCACGTTGGCGAACTGGCTCGGGAAGAGCGCGTTGTCTGAATTGGCAAACTGCGCCTTGAGCTTGATGGTGCCGGTCGCGGGATCGATCAGGTTGTCCGCGGTGAGGAGGGTGCCCGAAGCAAGTTTCACCTTGTCCGCACGGTCGTATGA
>JBBQNG010000021.1:0-27842 GCA_038329645.1 Burkholderiales bacterium | reverse complement strand
AAGGAGGCCGCGGTGAAGCAGCTCATCGGCCTGGGCGCCGACCGGCGCATCCGCAACGACTACGGCGAGGGCGCGATGGACTGGGCGTTCAAGCACGAGCGGCTGTCGATCGCGCGGCTGGTGGGCAGCGCCGAGGAGTTCACCGCCGCGGCCAACCGGCCCAAGGGCGACTGGCCGGTGGCGATCCGTTCGCAGCCGGCGATCACGGTCGCGCCGGTCGCGCAGCCGGCACGGCCCGCACCGGAGGCCGACCCCAACCGCGAACTGCGCGCCCAGATCGACGGGCTCATGCGCACGCGCTCCGCGCTGGAGGCCAAGGGAATGAACAGGGACGTGCAGCTGGTCGACCGCAAGATTTCGTCACTGCGCTATAAACTCGCCCGGCCCGGCGAGGACTACCGGCGCCCGGCGGTGCTCGAGATCAGCGCGAGCCGCAGGGCCCCCAGCGAGCAAAGCACGCGCCTCATCGTCGCGCCGGCGGCGCCTGCCGCACCTATTGCGCCGATCGTGCCTGGCGACTACAGCAAGTAGCCATGGACCTCGGACTCAAAGGACGCCGCGCGCTCGTCACCGGCTCTACCGCCGGCATCGGCTATGCGATTGCGCGCGGCCTCGCGGCCGAAGGCGCGCAGGTGGAGATTACGGGCCGCACGCAGGCCTCGGTGGACGACGCCCTGGCGCGGCTGAAGCAGGAATTCCCGGCGGCGAAAGCCGGGGGCATCGCGGCCGACTGCGCGACGGCCGAGGGCGCGGAAAAAGTCTTTGCGCGCGTCGACGCGGTCGACATCCTCGTCAACAACCTCGGCATCTATGACCGCAAGCCCTTCTTCGAGATCGAGGACGCCGAATGGCTGCGCTACTTCGAGGTCAACGTGCTCTCGGGCGTGCGCTTCGCGCGCCGTTATGCGCAAGCGATGGCGAAGAAAGGCTGGGGAAGGATCCTGTTCATCTCGAGCGAGTCCGGCCTGAACATCCCGAAGGAGATGATCCACTACGGCATGACCAAGACCGCGCAGCTGGCGATCTCGCGCGGCCTGGCGATGGAGCTCGCGGGCACCGGGGTCACGGTCAATGCGGTGCTGCCGGGGCCGACCACCACCGAGAACACCAGCCGCATGCGCGAGGCGCGCGCAAGGGCGGCGGGCAAGACGGTGGCGGAGATCGAGCAGGAATTCTTCCGCCTTTACCGGCCGACTACGCTCATCAACCGGTTCACTTCCGCGGAGGAAGTGGCCAACCTCGCGGTCTACCTGTGCGGCGAAGGCGCCTCGGGCACCTCGGGCGCCGCGATGAAAGTCGACGGCGGGGTGGTGAACCAGATCATGTAAGGGTCAGGCCCGCCCCCGCTAAGCGAGGCCGAGGACGGTGCGCGCCGCCTTGAGCAGGTTCTCGCCCTTGAGCGGCTTGGTGAGGTAGCCGTCGGCACCGCCGACCAGCCCGCGCATCACGCTCTCGCGCGTGGCTTCCGCAGTCGTCATGATCACCGGCGTCGCCTTGAGCGCGGTGGCCTGCTTCATCTTCGCGAGGATGTCGAAGCCGTTGGTGCCGGGAATGTTCACGTCGAGCAGCACGAGGTCGGGCAGCGAGGCGCTGGTGAGCGCGGCGACGATCTCGCCCCGGTCCTTTGCGATGCGCACCGCGAACCCACCCCTGGAGAGCAGCCGCTCGATCAGCGCGCAGAAATCCGGGTCGTCGTCGATCAGCAGCACCACAGGCTGCTCACCGGGGGCGGGCTTGCGTCCCGCCATCGGCGCCCGCGCGATGCTCACGTAGTAGCCGTCCGCCTCGAGGGCCGGCACGCCGCTTGCGGCCTCACGGTCGGCGCTGGCGATTGCGCCAACGGAGGGCTCGGGCGCCGCGGCCGTGGCCGAAAAGAACGAAGTCAGGTCCAGGCCCGTCTCTTCCTCGACCGTCGGCTGGCGGATGAGGCCGTCGCGCAGCATCGCGCGGACCATGTTGCGCAACGATTCGGGCGGGATGTGCGGCAGCTTTTGCTCGAGGTCGCCGATGTTGGACTTGCCGTCGAGGAGCACCAGCAGCTGCAGCGCCTGTGCGGACAGGGCGGTGGCGCTCGCGGCGGTCTCGGCGTCGCCCTTTTCGCTGGTGCGGAAAACATCGAGCGGGTAGATCGGCAGGACCTCGCGGTTCTCCGTGGAATAGACGCTGATGTTCTTTTGCTCGGCCATGGCGAAATCCAATGTACTCCTCGTCCCGAGGGCAGGTAAAGTAAGCGTTACGACAGGAAATTCGGCGACAGGCAGGGCGGACTTCCACGGGAGCGACGCAATGAACGTAGTCATCGCGCAGATGAAGCATGAAACCAATACCTTCTCACCGGTGCCCACGCCAATCGGGCGCTTCGCGGCCGGCACGCCGATGCCGCTGGAGGGCGAGGCGGCGGTCGCGGCGCTGCGCGGCACGGGCTCGGCCATAGGCGCATTCATCGAGCTGGCGGAGAAAGCCGGCGCGCGCATCGCCTTGCCGGTGGCCGGCAACGCCTGGCCGAGCGGACCGGTGGAGGACGAGGCGTTCGAGTACATGGCAAGCCGCATCTGCGAGGCTGTCGCCAAGGGCAAGCCCGACGCGATCCTGCTCGACCTGCACGGCGCAATGGTCACCGAAAGCCTGGAGGACGGCGAGGGCGAGCTCCTGAACCGGTTGCGCAGGATCGCGCCCAGGACGCCAATCGCGGTGGCGCTGGACATGCACACCAACATGTACCCGGAGATCGTCGCCAATGCGGACATCATCGCCGGCTACCAGACCTACCCGCACGTCGATGTCTACGAGACAGGATTGCGCGCGGGCAACGCGCTTTTCAGAATGCTCTCGCGCAAGGTGGTGCCCGCGATGGCGTGGGGCCAGCGCTCCATGCTGCCGCACGTCATGCGCCAGTCGAGCCTCGATTCGCCCAACCGCGAAATCCAGGCGCGCTGTCGCGAGATGGAGGCGCAGGGCGCGCTGTGCGCGAGCCTCTTCGTCGGGTTTCCGCACGCCGACATCGTCAACGCCGGCCTCTCGGCGGTGGTGGTCACCGACAACGCCCCGGCCCTCGCGCAGCGCCTGGCCAACGAGCTGCTCGACATGGCGTGGAAGGAGCGCGCGAAATGGGTCTACGAAGTCGAGCCGCTGGCGCAGTCGTTTGTTCGGGCCAAAGCGATGGCCGCGCGCCCCGTCGTCCTCCTCGACCACTACGACAATGCCGCTTCAGGCGGAACGATGGACACCATGGCCGTCCTGGAGGGCATCCTTTCGGCGGGGCTTGAAAACGTCGGCGCTTTCGCGATCTACGATCCGGCCGCGGTACGGCAAATGCAGGCGGCGGGCCTCGGCGCGAACGTGACCCTGAGCCTGGGCGGCAAGCTCGACATGCCCAGCCTCGGCCTCACGGGCAAGCCGCTCGAAGTGAGCGGCAAGGTGAAGAACCTCACCAACGGCCAGTTCAGGAACCGCGGGCCCATGTCGAAGGGTGTGCTCATGGACATGGGGCCGACCGCGGTGCTGGATACAGGCCGCGTGGAAATAGTGGTGATCTCGCGCCAGCAGGAACCCAACGACCTGGAGTGCTTCGCCTCCCAGGGCATCGACCCGGCGAAAAAGGGCTACCTTATGCTCAAGAGCCGGGTCCACTGGCGCGCCGGTTTCGGCGACCTCGCCAAGGCGACGGTGGAATGCGCCGGCGTGGGCGTGTGCACGTCGGACTACAGCGTGCTGGATTTCAGGAAGGTGAGAAGGCCGATTTACCCTCTCGACACGATTTGAAAGGAAGGGGTACGGGGGAACCTTGGTTCCCCTGTACCGAGCCTGCCGGCCTTATTCGCCTTAGTCCTTTGAATAAGGCCTCACCGCCCTCATCTCTACAGTCAGCCCAACCCCCTCCGCCGCATCCACCAGCCGGTCGAGGCTGAACGCGTCGTAGTCGTTGCACAGGCGGCTGGTCTGGGCGATGGAGAGCCCCATGAAATCCGCGGCATCCGAGCGGCTGATGTTGAGCTCGTCGATCCGCGCGCGGATGCGGGCACGCAGTTGCGTGCGCAGGCGCGAGCTCGGAGGGGCTTTCGGCTTTGCTTTTGCTTTCACCATGGTTTCAGTTTTCCCGGCCTTGTCAGTAACGGCATGCTAACTCCCGGTGAGGGCCAAAGGGAAGCGATGGAAAGTAATTAAATGTTTCAATTTCAGGCGATTGCAAAATTTGCATGCAATACCCCTCCCGCCCGAAGGCCTTGAATCCGGGCGGGGCGCCTTCATCTACGGGCCATGAGATCCCGTGACATCCGCAATTTCATGTGGGGCGACGCCCTCCAGCTCCTCGAGGAGGCCGAAAAGCTGCAGAAAGCCTTCTCGCGCCCCAGCCACGCCGAGCAGAGCTGGGAGCCGCCGATCGACATTGTCGAGACGTCCGAGGCGCTGTTCGTCCACGTGGCGCTGCCGGGCGTATCGGGCGAGGCGATCGTGGTCGGCCTGGAATCCGATGCGCTGACGGTTTCGGCTGTGCGCCGGTTCCCGGTGACGGCGCGCGGCGCGCGGCTGCACCGTGTGGAAATCCCGTACGGCCGCTTCTTCCGCCGCATCACGCTCCCCACACGCAGCCTCGAACCGGCGGGACGCTCGTTCATCGACGGGTGCCTCACCCTGGCTTTCCGCAAAATCGCAGCGCAGGAGTAGAGAGAATGGATAACGAAACGCTGGGCAACGAAACCATCGAAGCCACCGCACTTGGCGCCGATACCGGCGCGGGCCATAACCCCCTGCCGGCGGACGCGCTCGCCATCGTCCCGTTGCGCAACATGCTGCTGTTCCCCGGCATCGTCGCCCCGGTCACGTTCGGGCGCGAGGCCTCGGTCGCGGCCGCGCAGGACTCGGTGAAAGAGGGCCGCCGCATCGGCTTCCTGCTCCAGCGCGATGCAGGCGAGGACAATCCGAAGCCCGAGGACCTCTACTGGGTCGGCACCAGCGCGCAGATCCTGCGCTACATCACCGGCGCCGAGGGCGCCCATCACATGGTCGTGCAGGGCCAATCGAGGATGCGCGTGCTCGAGTTTCTCGAGGGCTGGCCGTTCCTGGTCGCGCGCGTGGCCGAAGTCGCCACCACCGGCGACGAGAAAAGCCCCGACATCGAGGCGCGCTTCCACCAGCTGAAGCAGCGCGCGACCGAGGCGCTCGGGCTGCTGCCGCAGGCGCCGGACGAGCTCGCCGGGGTCATCGCGGGCATGACCTCGGCATCGTCCCTTGCCGACCTGGTGGTCAACTTCATGGACGTGAGCGGCGCAGAGAAGCAGTCGCTGCTCGAGTGCTTCGACCTGCGCGAGCGCCTGGACCGCGTGCTCAGGATCCTCAACGACCGGGTGGAGGTGCTGCGCATCTCGGCCAAGATCGGCGAAGAAACCAAGAAAGCGTTCGATGAGCGCCAGCGCGAGCACGTCCTGCGCGAGCAGATGCGCCAGATCCAGAAGGAGCTGGGCGAGTCCGACGACACCGCCGCCGAGATCGCGGAGCTCAGGAAAGCGGTGGACGCCGCCGGCATGCCGGAGGACGTGCTCAAGCATGCCACCAAGGAGCTCAAGCGCCTGTCCAGGATGTCCGATGCTTCGGGCGAGAGCTCGATGCTGCGCACCTACCTCGAGTGGCTCACCGAGCTGCCGTGGAAGGCGGAGGACGCGGTCGCCAGCAACGCGGCGATCGATATTGCGGAAGCGCGCCGCATCCTCGACGAGGACCACTACGGCCTGGACAAGATCAAGCGCCGCATCCTCGAATGGCTCTCCGTACGCAAGCTCGCCCCCGAAGGCAAGAGCCCGATCCTGTGCTTCGTCGGCCCGCCCGGCGTGGGCAAGACGTCACTGGGCATAAGCATCGCGCGCGCCACCGGGCGCAAGTTCCAGCGCGTCGCGCTGGGCGGCGTGCACGACGAGGCGGAGCTCCGCGGCCACAGGCGCACCTATATCGGGGCCATGCCAGGCAACATCATCCAGGCGCTCAAGCGCGCGCAGAGCCGCACGTCGGTGTTCATGCTCGACGAGATCGACAAGGTCGGCGCGGGCGGCTTCCACGGCGACCCGTACTCGGCCCTGCTCGAGGTGCTCGATCCCGAGCAGAACTCGAAGTTCCGCGACAACTACCTGGGCGTGGACTTCGACCTGTCGAAGGTGCTGTTTATCGCCACGGCGAACCAGCTCGACACGATTCCGGGCCCATTGCGGGACCGCATGGAGATCATCCAGCTGCCCGGATATACGGAGGCCGAGAAGCTCGAGATCGCCAGGCGGTACCTCGTCAAGCGGCAGCTCGAGGCCAATGGCCTGAAGCCCGAGCAGGCGTCGATCACCGACGCGGCCCTCGCGTCGATCATCGCGGATTACACCCGCGAGGCGGGCGTGCGCAATCTCGAGCGTGGCATCGGCAGCGTGTTCCGCCGCGCGGCGATGAAGATCGCCGAAGCCGAATCGACCAGCGTCGTGATCGACGAGCCCGACCTGCACGCCATCCTGGGCGGCAAGAAATTCGAGAACGAGATCGCGCAGCGTGCGGGCCTGCCCGGCGTGGCCACCGGCCTGGCCTGGACGCCGGTGGGCGGCGACATCCTGTTCATCGAGGCGACCAGGGTGCCGGGCTCGGGCAAGCTGATCCTCACCGGGCAGCTCGGCGAGGTCATGAAAGAGTCGGCGCAGGCGGCGCTCACGCTGGCCAAGATGCTGGTTGGCGACGCGCTCGACAAGCAGGACATCCACGTGCACGTGCCGGCGGGCGCGACGCCCAAGGACGGCCCGAGCGCGGGCGTGGCGATGTACCTGGCGCTGGTGTCCTTGCTCATGGACAGGCCGGTGCGCAGCGACGTCGCCATGACGGGCGAGATCTCCCTGCGCGGCCTGGTGATGCCGATCGGCGGCGTGAAGGAGAAAGTGCTCGCGGCCCTGCGCGCCGGTATCAGGACTGTCATGTTGCCGCGCAAGAATGAAAAGGATGTCGAGGACGTGCCGGCGGATGCGCGGGCGCGGCTGGAGTTCGTCTTCCTCGACCGGGTTGAGGACGCGGTCAAGCACGCCATCGGCGAGCTGCCGCAATACCAAAAGCAGAAGGCGGCCTGATGACCTACGAAGAGCGAGACCAGTTGACCCGTTTCCTGCAGCTCCTTGTCGAGGCGCAGGCCGGCCCGAAGGATCCCGACGCGGACCGGCTCATCCGCGAAGCGTTTGCCGCGCAGCCCGACGCCGCCTACCTGCTCGTGCAGCGGGTGATGCAGCTCGAGCACGCGCTCAAGGATGCCTCCGAGCGGGAGGCCGCGCGCAGCAGGAGCTTCGTGGGCGATGCCAATTCGTGGGGCCGCGCGCCGGTGGCTTCGCAGCCCAGCGCGGCCCCTGGGGCGATTAACCCTGCCACGCCGATGGGTCAGGCGCCGCTGGGTCAGGCGCCGATCGGTCAGGCGCCGCTGGCCGCGCCGCAGAGCAGGTGGGGCTCCGGGCTGATGGGCACTGTGGCCTCCACGGCCGTAGGCGTGGTGGCCGGATCGATGCTCGCGCAGGGCATCGGCAGCCTGTTCGGCGGGCACCACGACCAGCAGAAAGCCTTCGATCCGACCGCCAATCCGCCTGGCAGCGGCACGCTCGTCGAGACCGATTATGGCTCGGGCTCACGCGGGGCCGATGACGGCGGCTACGTCGCCGACGACTTCGATCCGGGCGACACGGGGGATGTCGGCTGAGCCGGTATATTGCCATTTAAGGCATATCGATTCGCCCGCGGGCCGCACCGGGAAACATTCCGATAAAATGTAAGCTTGACTTTCCTGCGGGAACAGCTCGCGCGCACCGGGGCAGGAAACCGCGCGTTTGCATGCGAAACGCAGCGGACCGCACCGGCGGTTTGGCTTAGAGTAGGCGGCTGAGAAACGGCTGAGATAACCATGCGCCGCCCCGCCTTCCTTGCCCTCGCCATCCTGTCGCTTGCCGCCGCGTCGCTGACGGCCGCGGCGCAGCCCTACCCGTCCAAGCCCGTGAGGCTCATCGCCGGCTTCCCGCCCGGCGGTGCGGCCGACCTGCTCGCCCGCGTCATGGCCGACAAGCTTTCCGCCGCGATGGGCCAGCCGTTCGTGGTGGAGAACCGGCCCGGCGCGGGCGGCACGATCGGCGCGGACGCGGTGGCGAAAGCGCCGCCCGACGGCTACACGCTACTTCTTGGCGTGACCGCGAGCCAGACGATCGCGCCTTCGATCTACAAGTCCCTGCCTTACGACGCGGTGCGCGATTTCAAACCGGTGGCGCTGGTCGCCACGATCCCGGTGGTGCTGGTCGTGCACCCGTCTGTTCCCGCGCACAACGCGCGTGAGCTGGTCGCGGTGGCCCGGGCTGCATCCGCGCCGATGCAGTTCGCCTCCAGCGGCTCGGGTGCGATCCCGCACCTCGCGGGCGAGCTCTTCCAGCTCTCGCAGGGCGTGAAGTTGCAGCACGTGCCGTACAAGGGCGCGGCGCTGGCGATGTCGGACCTGCTCGCCGGCCGCGTGCAGCTCATGTTCGACAACCTGCCCACGGTGCTTGCGCACATCCGCTCGGGCAAGCTCCGCGCGCTCGCGGTAGCGGGCAACAAGCGCGCCCGCGCGTTGCCGGACCTGCCGACGCTTGCCGAAGCAGGCGTGCCGGGCGTGGAGGTGGGCTCGTGGTTCGGCGTGCTCGCGCCGGGCGGCACGCCGGACGCAATCGTGGCGACGCTGGCGCGCGAAGCCGCGAGGGCGGTGGGGTCGGAGGACGCGAAAGCGCGCATGGATTCGATGGGCGCCGAGCCCGCATACCTGCCGCCGGAGGAATTCGCGAGGCTCATGCGCGCGGAGACCGACAAGTGGGCGAAGCTCGTCAAGGCGACGGGCGCGCAGGCGGATTAGGCGCCGATGACGCCCGCCGCCGCCGTCCCAGCGGTCACCGCGCTGCTCGCGGAGTACTGCGCGCACCTTGATGCGAATCGCCTCGAGGCCTGGTGCGGCCTGTTTGCCGAAGACAGCGCCTATCGCATCGTGCCGCGCGAAAACCGCGTGCAGGCCCTGCCCGCGGCGATCCTGCACCTCGCCAACAAGCGCATGATCGCGGACCGCATCACGGTGCTGCGCACGGCCGCGGTCTATAACATCCACGTCGACCGCCACATCGTGAGCGCAATCCGGGTCCTCGGGTCGAGCGCGGAGCGTGCTACGTACGAAGCGAATTTCTGCGTCTTCCAGTCCGACCAGGAGGGGCGCACGAAGCTTTTCTGCACCGGGATCTACGAGGGCGAAATCCTGCTCGCCCCCGAACCGCTTTTTGCGCGGCAGGAGGTCGTCGTGGACACGTTCTCGATTCCCGCGCTGCTTGCGGTCCCGATCTAGCCGATGGGCGCGACAGTCATCACCGAGGAGCTCAGGGCGCTCTGGCCGACCGAGGACTACTCGCGCGTGCCGTTCCGTTTCTATCACGACGCCGGGCTTTATCGCGAGGAGCTCGAGCGCATCTTCCGCGGGCCGACATGGAGCTACCTGTGCCTCGAAGCCGAAATCGCCAACCCGGGCGATTTCCGCACCACGCTGGTGGGCGAGACCCCGGTGGTCGTCACGCGCAAGGAAGACGGCACGCTCGCCGCTTTCGTCAACCGCTGCGCACACCGCGGCGCAATCGTGCGCAGGGAAGCGTATGGAAACGCGAAAGAGCACATCTGCGTCTATCACCGCTGGAGCTATGCGCAGGACGGCAGCCTGACCGGCGTGCCTTTCCGGCGCGGGGTCGGGGGCAAGGGCGGCATGCCCGACTCGTTCGATCCCGGGGACCACGGACTGCAGAAACTCAACGTGCAATCGATAAAAGGCGTGGTGTTCGGCACTTTCGCAAGCGAGGTCGAGCCGCTCGCCGGCTACCTCGGGCCGGTCATGGTCGCGCACATCGAGCGTCTCATGCACAAACCGATCCGGATCCTCGGCTACCAGCGCCAGACGGTGTTCGGCAACTGGAAGCTGTACATGGAGAACGTGCGCGACTCGTACCACGGCGGGCTGCTACACGAATTCCAGAACACCTTCGGCATCAGCCGCGTGACGCAGGTCGGCGGGGCGCGCATGGATGCGCGGCACCGTCACCACATCACCTACAGCAGCGCCACCGAAGCCACGGACGGCTCGCAGCTGCACAAGGATGCGGGCGTGGCGAACGACCGCCTGCGGCTCGCCGACCCGAGCCTGCTCGAGTACAGGCCGGAGTTCGCCGACGCGCAGCAGCTGACGATCTCCTCGGTGTTCCCGAACGCCGTGTTCCAGCAGATCCGCAACTGCCTGGCGACGCGGCAGCTGCGCCCGCGCGGCGTGGACGAGTTCGACCTCGTCTTCACCCTCTACGGCTATGCCGACGACACACCGGAGATGCACGACCTGCGCCTCGCGCAGGCCAACATGATCGGTCCCGCGGGTTATATCTCGATGGAGGACGGCGAGGCGATCGAGATCGTGCACCGCGCGACAAGGGGCGAGCGCGGAAAGAGCGGCCTCCTCGAAATGGGTGGCCTGGGTCCGATTCCCGACGAGATCAAATTCCGCACTTCCGAAGTGTCGATCCGCGGCTTCTGGTCGTACTACGCGGCGCTCATGGACATGGAACCCAAGGGGACTTCCCGATGAAACTGCTGTGCGCAATTCTCCTGTCGATCGTCCTGGCCCCGGCTGTACAGGCGCAAACGAGCTACCCGGCCAAGGCGGTCAGGATCATCGTCCCGTATCCGGCGGGCGGTTATTACGACGTTTCCTCGCGCGTGCTCGCGCAGAAATATTCCGAGGCGCTCGGCCAGCCGTTCGTGGTCGAGAACCGCCCCGGCGCCAATGCGATCGTGGGCACCGAGCTCACCGCCAAATCGGCGCCCGACGGCTACACGATCATGATGGGCGGCATCGGTCCGCACGCGATCAACTCCAGCCTGTACCCAAAGCTCCCCTATGACCCGGTGAAGGATTTTGCGCCCATCATCCTGGTGTCGATGACACCGAATGCGCTCGTGTCCTATCCGGGCTTCGCGGCGAAATCGGTGAAGGAGCTGGTCGAGATTGCGCGGTCGCAGCCGGGCAGGATCAACTACGCCTCGAACGGCTCGGGCAGCTCCGTGCACCTGTGCGCCGAAATGCTCGGCACGATGACCGGGACGAAATTCAACCATGTGCCGTTCAAGGGGAGCGCCCCGGCCATCACTGCGACGCTCGGCGGGCAGACCGAATTCGCGTTCGCCACGGCGGGCGATGTCCTCGCGCATATCCGCGCAGGCAAGCTGCGCGCGCTGGCGGTGACCAGCGAGCATCGGATCCCCGCGCTTGCCGACACGCCGACGATGCAGGAGGCGGGCGTGCCCGGCTACGAGGCGACGGCGTGGTTTGCGTTGTTTGCGCCCGCAGGCACGCCGCGCGAGATCGTGGCCAGGCTGAATGCCGTGGCCGACAAGGCCCTTGCGACCGAGGAGGTGCGCGAGCGCCTCGCGCCGCAGGGCTCGGCCAACCTCGTGGGCGGGCCGCCTGAGCAGCTCGGGCGGCTGGTACGCTCCGAAATTGTAAAATGGTCGAAGGTGGTCAAGGACTCCGGCGCCACCCCCGACTGACCCACGCAGGATATACATCCCATGAGCCTCCCCGCACCGGCGACACGCCGCCACCTGCACACCCGCACCATCCGCTGCGAAGGCTTCGAGCGCGACGACGGCCTGTGGGACATCGAGGCGCGCATCATCGACACCAAGACGCACAGCACGGTCGAGCCTTTCCGTGGCGCGCGCGAGGCCGGCGCGTACGTGCACGACATGGAGCTGCGCCTGACGCTCAACCGCGAAATGGTGGTGAAAGACATCGAAGTGTCGACCAACGAGGCGCCGTACAACCCGTGCTTCACGGTCGCCTCCGCGTACAAGGGGCTGATTGGCGCGAAGATCGGCGGCGGATGGCGCAAAGCGGTCAACGAAGCCGTCGGCGGCACGAAGGGCTGCACGCACCTCAAGGAGCTGTTGATGCCCGCGGCGACTGTCGCCTACCAGACCATGGGCAGCTGGCCCAAGGAGAAGGATGCGCAGGGAGAGGTCAAGCCAGTGGCTATGGCCGGCGACCCGGGTGCGAAGCCGTATTTCCTCGACGGCTGCAAGGCGTGGTCGACCCAGGGCGAGGTGGTTGCGAAGCTCTATCCCCTGCATTATGTAAAGGCGCAATGAAAACGATCCGCATCCTGCTGTGCTGTGTTGCGCTATATGCGGGTACGGCGTTCGCCCAGCCGGGTTACCCGAACAAGCTGGTGCGCGTGATCGTGCCTTTCCCCGCGGGCGGCTCTGCGGATTTCCTCGCTCGCGTAGTCGGCGAGAAGCTGTCGCAGAAGTGGGGCCAGCCGGTGGTAGTCGAAAACCGCGTAGGTGCGGGAGGCAATATCGGTGCGGAAGTGGTGTACCGCGCCGATCCGGACGGCTACACCCTCCTCTCCAGCCCTCCGGGGCCGCTGTCCATCAACCACAATCTCTACAAGAATCTGAGCTACGACCCCGCAAGGTTCGTACCGATAACGGTACTGGCAATCGTGCCGAACGTGATTTCGGCCCGGCTGGACCTCCCTGCGAACTCGGTCAGGGAACTGATCGCCTACGCCAAGGCCAATCCCGGGAAAGTGATCTACGCCTCACAGGGCAACGGCTCGACCTCGCACCTCTCCGCGCAGATGTTCGCCACCATGGCCGGCGTGCAACTGACGCACGTGCCGTATAAGGGCGAGGGCCCGGCGCTTGTCGACCTGATCGCCGGGAGGACGGATATCTTCATCGGTAATATCGCCGCCAGCCTGCGCTTCCAGCAGTCGGGCAAGCTCAAGTACCTGGGCCTCGCGAGCGCCAAGCGCAGCCCCGTGTCGCCCGAGACGCCCTCGGCGCCGGAGATTGGCCTGCCCGACTTTATCGCGAGCGCCTGGTTTGCATTCGTTGCGCCGCCGGGGACGCCGAATCCAGTCGTGCAGCAGATCAATGCGGCGACGGTCGACGCCCTCAGGATGCCGGACGTGCAGAAGCGCTTCCTCGAGCAGGGCGCCGAGCCGGTAGGCAACACCACCGCGGAGATGGCCGTCTTCGTGAAGGACGAGATGGCCCGCTGGCAGCACGTCATCAAGACAGCGAATGTCACCCTCCAATAGCGCCCCGGTGCAGCACGCCGCGTGGCCGGCAGGCATGGTGTCGGGTGCGCCGTACTGGGCGTACCAGGACGAAGCCACCTACCGGCTCGAGCAGAAGCGCATTTTCGAGGGGCCGGTGTGGAACTACGTGTGCCTCGAGGCGGATGTGGCCAGGCCCGGCGACTACCGCACGACGTTCGTGGGCGAGATGCCGGTGATCGTGGTGCGCGGCGAGGACGGCGAGATCTACGCTTTCGAAAACCGCTGCGCGCATCGCGGCGCGCTGATCGCGCTGGACGACGGCGGCCGCAATGCAAAGGATTTCCAGTGCGTGTACCACGCGTGGACCTACGATCTCAAGGGCAACCTGAAGGGCGTCGCCTTCGAGAAAGGATCGAACGGGCAGGGCGGCATGCCCGGGGATTTCCGCAAGGATCAGCACGGGCCGAGGAAGCTCTACACCGCGACACTGTGCGGACTGGTGTTCGCGAGCCTTTCGGATGACGTGCCGGCGATCGAGGAATACCTCGGCGAAGCGATCCTCGCGCGGATCGAGCGGGTCCTGTGCAAGCCGATCCGCGTGATCGGGCGCTACACGCAGGCGCTGCCCAACAACTGGAAGCTGTACGCGGAGAACGTGAAGGACACGTACCACGCGAGCCTGCTGCACCTTTTCTTCGGCACCTTCCGCATTACGCGGCTCACCCAGGGCGGCGGCGTGCTGGTGAGCGAGGACGGCGGCAATCACGCCAGCTACACGATCGACGCGCCGGGCGATGCGAAGAGCGAGGAGTACGCCAGGCAGGGCATCCGCTCTGAGAGCAAGGGATACCGGCTCGCCGACCCCAGCCTGCTCGACTCGGTGGACGAGTTCGGCGACCGCATCCAGCTGCAGATCCTCACGGTGTTCCCAGGCTTCGTGCTGCAGCAGATCAACAATGCGCTGGCCGTGCGCCAGATCCTGCCCAAAGGGATCGGCCGCATGGAGCTCAACTGGACCTACTTCGGCTTCGCGGACGATGACGCGGCGATGCGCAAGCGCCGCCTCAAGCAGGCTAACCTGGTCGGCCCGGCAGGGTTTGTGTCGATGGAGGACGGCTGCGTGGGCGGGTTCGTGCAGCGCGGGGTTGCCGCGGCAGGCGACGAATTCTCGATCATGCAGATGGGCGGTGATGCGACGCAGACCGACACCACGCGCGCAACCGAAGCCTCGGTGCGGGGTTTCTGGAAAGCGTACCGCTCGCACATGGGAATATGAGGCGGAAAATATGACGGCCGCGGACCTCGATTCGCGCCTGATCCGGCTGCACGCCGAGTACGCACGCGCTATCGACGACGGCAATTTCGAGGCGTGGCCCGAGTTTTTCCACGAGGACTGCCTCTACACGCTCACCAGCGCTGACAACTACGCGCAGGGCATGGAGGCCGGGGTGATCTATGCGGACTCGCGCAACATGCTGCGCGACCGCGTCTCCGCGCTGCGCCTGGCGAATATCTACGAGCGCCAGCGTTACCGGCATATCGTCGGGTTGCCTCTCGTTCTGGAGGTGGAGGGCGCAACGATGCGCACCGAGGCTTCATTCATCGTCGTGCGCATCATGCGTGACGGGAAGATGGACGTATTTGCCACCGGGCGGTACCTGGATCGCATAAAGGAGGACCGCGACGGCAACCTGCGCTTTACCGAGCGCATCGTGGTTTGCGACAGCAGCCGGTTCGACACGCTGGTGGCGATCCCGCTCTGATGCGCATCGCCATCGCCATCGGCGACCCGAACGGCATCGGTCCCGAGATCGCGGTCAAGGCGGCGCGGAAGTTCGCCGGCGGCCCGGTCGAGCCGGTCCTCGTGGGGGATGCGTTCGTGATCCGCAGATACGGCGGCGAAGGCCTCGCGATGGCGCCGGTCGAGGCGCTCGAAGCCGCCGGCTTTTCGCCCGGCAGGATCGATCCGCGCGCGGGTGCGGCCACGGTCGCCTACGTGCGCGAAGCCGTGCGCCTTGTGAAAACAGGCGAAGTTTCGGCCATCGTTGCCTGCCCGCAATCCGAGACTGCGATCAACAGCGCAGGCATTCCTTTCTCGGGGTATGCGGGCCTCCTCGCGCAGCTGACCCGGACCCCGGAAAAGCAGGTTTTCCTGATGCTGGTCGCCGCGGGTCTGCGCATCGCCCATGTGACCTTGCACGAAAGCGTGATGAGCGCACTCGGCCGCATCACCACGGATCGCGTGGTTGCGGCGGGACTCGCGGCGGTGAAGGCCGTGCGGCGGCTCGGCATCGCCCAGCCGAAGCTCGGCGTATTCGGTATCAACCCGCATGCCGGGGAGGGCGGGTTGTTCGGCGACGAGGACGACCGCATCACGGTGTCGGCGGTGGCGCGACTGCGCGAGCTCGGTGTGCTTGCCGACGGGCCCGCCGGCGCGGACGTGATGCTTTCGCAAAGGAAGCACGATGTTTACCTCGCCATGTTCCACGACCAGGGCCATATCCCGGTGAAGCTGCTCTCGCCGCTGCGCTCCTCGGCGCTGTCTATCGGCACGCCGGTGCTGTTCTCGAGCGTCGGCCATGGCAGCGCGCACGACATTGCCGGCAAGGGCATCGCCGATCCGGTCTCGGTGATCGAGACCTTCGAGCTGTTGAGCACGGCGACGGCGAACTGAGCTTGGCGGACCGATTCACGATCCGGGTCGCGGACACCGACATCGCCTTTCCCGGCGACGCCGACACTTCCATCCTCGAATCGGCGCGGCGTGCCGGCTATGAAATGCCGTACTCCTGCCAGCGGGGCGCTTGCGCGAGCTGCCGCGGGCTGGTGCGCTCCGGCGAGATCGAGACTCCGTATCCCGGCGACATCTATGTCCTCTTCTGCCAGGCGCGGCCGAAGTCCGACCTCGAGATCGTGCCGCGCGAGATCCGCCGCATCGACCCGGCCGCGAAGAGCACGATCGACGCCAGGGTGCTGCGGATCGTCGAGGCGGCCGACGACGTGAGGATCGTCCAGCTGCGCTTCCCGCCGGGCGTGCGGGCGAAGTTCAAGGCGGGCCAGTATCTCGACGTGATCCTCGCCGACGGCGCGCGCCGCAGCTTCTCGATGGCGAACACGCCGCAGCAGAGCGACGTGGCGGTGCTGCATGTGCGAGTGGTGCCGGGCGGCAGGTTCTCCGAGCAGGTCCTGCCGACCCTGGCGGCCGGCGCGCAACTGCGCGTGGAGATCCCGGCCGGCGACTTCTGGCTGCGCGAGAGCGACAAGCCCGCGGTGTTCGTCGCAAGCGGCACCGGGTTCGCGCCGGTCAAGTCGATCATCGAGGATGCGCTGCGCAGGAAAGACCCGCGCGAAATGGTCCTCTATTGGGGCGCACGGCGGCGGAAGGACCTCTACCTCGCCGACCTGCCGGCCAAGTGGGTTTCGCACTATCCGCAGTTCCGGTTCGTTCCCGTGCTCTCCGAGCCGGACCCGGACTGGCAGGGCCGCACGGGGTTCGTGCATCGCGCGGTGATGGAGGACTACCCGTCGCTCGCCGGCCGCCAGGTCTACGCGTGCGGCGTCACCGCGATGATCGATGCCGCGCGGCAGGATTTCACCGCCGGGCCCGGCCTGCCCGCCGATGATTTTTTCTGTGACGCATTCGTCACGCCGTCGGACAAGCCCCCACTCACCTAGCTGGCGGCGTCGTCGTTCGCGAGGAGGGGATAGGCGGCGCCTCTTTCGCCGCGCCTTTGGATTGCGGCGTAAATGAGCGGTGCTGCCCCTTCGAGGAGTGGGATATCGCTGCTGCGCTGCTCGCACGGCAGGACATCGAAATGGCAAAGCGTGCCGTAGGGCTGGTCCTGATCTGTCCGTATCAGCGCGCCGCAATACGAGATCACCGGGCTGCCAGGCTTCACCGCAAGGCGGCCATCGGTGCGAATGTCGGCGAACTCCAGCGTTTTCCGCTGCTGGCCGACAGTGGCGCAGTACGCGTCCACCATCGCGACGTCCTCGCCGCGCGTCGCCTCGGGTGCAGAGCGATCGAAGAGGTATTCATTGCGCAGCGTGTCGCCGTCGTAGCGATAGACCCCGGTAAAACGGTGGGGCGTTCGCGCATTGAGAAAGCGCAAAGCCGCCGGCACGCCTCCCCTCTCCAGGGCATCGCTCAAATCAGTCAGACCGGGCGGCGCATTCATGCAGTGGATCGTACAACAACGATCCGCGCTTCGCCATTCCTGCCGCAGCCTGTATTGTTGCGGCATTGCCAATCCACATCGAGGTGATCCAATGGATGCTGCGATAAAGTCCCTCTACGAACGCGGCCTCGAGGTCAGGAAGGAAGTGCTGGGCGACGCCTACGTCGACAACGCGATCAATTCGGCCGACGAGTTCTCGCAACCGCTGCAGGAGTACGTAACCGCCCATGGCTGGGGCGCGAGCTGGGCGCGGCCGGGGCTGGAGAAGAAAACCCGCTCGATGCTCAACCTGGCGATGCTGACCGCGCTCAACCGCCCGCACGAGTTGCGCATCCACCTGAAGGGCGCTCTGAACAATGGGGTCACCAAGGAGGAAATCCGCGAGATCTTCATCCACGCCGCCGTGTACTGTGGCGCCCCGGCCGCGATGGACAGCTTCAGGATCGCGAAGGATGTGTTCAAGGAGGCGGGCATTTAGGGCGACAATGGCGGCAGGGGGACATCCCGCACACAGGAGAACCCGATGAACGCACCCGAAAAGTCACAGCCAGTCCAGAGCCTCGAGCACTTCTGGATGCCCTACACCGACAACCCGCGCTTCAAAGCCGCGCCCAAGATGATCGTCGGCGCGAAGGACATGCACTACAAGCTCGCCGACGGACGGGAAGTCCTCGACGGCTTGGCGACGCTCTGGTGCGTCAACGCCGGCCACTGCCGGCCGAAGATCGTCGAGGCGATCAGGAAGCAGGCCGGGCAGCTCGATTTCGCCTCCTCGTTCTCCACCGGACACCCGCTTGCCTTCGAAGTCGCGGAACGCGTGGCCGCGCTTGCCCCCGAGGGCCTCGACCATGTCTTCTTCACCAACTCGGGCTCGGAAGCGGTCGACACGGTGATGAAGATGGCGGTGGGTTACCACCGGCTTCGCGGCGAAGGGGCCCGTACGCGTTTCATCGGCCGGGAGAAGGGCTACCACGGCGTCAACATCGGCGGCATGTCGGTGTCGGGCGTGCCGGTCAATCGCAAGGCCTACGGCGGGCTGCTGCTCGGCGGCACCGACCACCTGCGCCACACGCACGACCTCGCGCGAGCGTTCACGCGCGGGTGCCCGGCCACCGGCGCCGAGCTCGCCGACGAGCTGGAGCAGCGCATCATCCCCCTGCACGATGCCTCCAACATCGCGGCCGTGATCGTCGAGCCCGTCTCGGGCGCGGGCGGCGTCCTCGTCCCGCCGCAGGGCTACCTGCAGAAACTGCGCGACATCTGTACGAAGCACGGCATCCTGCTCATCTTCGACGAGGTGATCTGCGGTTTCGGGCGCCTGGGCAAGCCGTTTGCGTCGCAATACTTCGGTGTGACGCCGGACATGATCACGTTCGCCAAGGGCGTGACCTCGGGCAGCGTCCCCCTTGGGGGCGTGATCGTGAAGAGGGAGATCTACGAGACGTTCATGAAGTCCACGGGGGCGGGCGTGCAGTTCTTCCATGGCTATACATACTCGGGCCATCCGCTTGCCTGCGCGGCCGCAATCGGGACGCTCGACACTTACGCGGAGGAAAACCTCTTCGACCGGCCCAACCAGCTCGCTGGGGCGTTCGAGGAGGGCGTGCATTCGTTCAAGGGCGCCCCGCACGTGATCGACTGCCGCAACCTCGGGCTGATCGGCGCGATCGAGCTTGCGCCGCGTCCCGGCGCCCCCGGCGCGCGCGGCTTCGAGGCGTTCGAGAAATGCTGGGACAAAGGCGTGTTCGTGCGCCCGGTCGGGGACACCCTGGCCTTCTGCCCGCCGCTGATCTGCGAGAAGAAGCACCTCGAGCAGATGTTCGGCACGGTTGCCGAGGTGCTGCGGACGGTCGCCTGACCCTGGCGCGCGTGCGCTCCTGGCTCGGCTCGTGGCCGATGCTGAAGAAGCTCGGCCCCGGCCTCATCACCGGCGCGGCCGACGACGACCCGAGCGGCATCGCGACCTACTCGCAGGCCGGCGCGCAGTTCGGCTACGGCATGCTCTGGTCAGTGCTGTTCACTTACCCGCTGATGGTCGGCATCCAGGTGGTCAGCGCGCGCATCGGCCGGGTCACGGGCGAGGGGCTCGCCGCGAACATCCGGCGGCACTACCCGAAATGGCTGGTCTATCTGCTGGTCTCGCTCCTCCTCGTCGCCAATACCATCAACATTGCGGCGGACCTCGGCGCGATGGCCGCCGCGCTTCGCCTCATCATCGGCGGCCAGGCGCACCTGTACGTGGTGCTGTTCGCGCTGGGCTCGCTCGGGCTGCAGATCTGGGTGCCGTTCCCGCGCTACTCGCCGATCCTCAAATGGCTCACGATGGCCTTGTTCGCATATGTAGCAACGGTGTTCCTCGTCGACGTCCCCTGGGAAGGACGTGGCGCGCGGCACGTTCCTGCCCTCCGTCAGCATCGATGCGGCCTACCTGGTGACGCTCGTTGCGGTATTCGGCACCACGATCAGCCCTTATCTCTTCTTCTGGCAGGCCTCGCAGGAGGTTGAGGAGCAGCGCGCCGCGCCGGGGCAGGAACCGCTGATCGTGAAGCCGCACCAGGCGCGCAGGAACCTGAGCCGGATAGCGACCGACACCTGGCTCGGCATGGGGTTTTCGAACCTGGTGGCGTTCTTCATCATGCTCACCACGGCGGTGACTCTGCATATGCACGGCGTGACGGACATCCAGACGTCGGCGCAGGCCGCCGAGGCATTGCGCCCGATCGCCGGGGATTTCGCGTTCGCGCTGTTTGCCGCCGGGATCGTCGGCACCGGTCTGCTGGCGGTGCCGGTGCTGGCGGGCTCCGCGGCCTATGCCGTGGCCGAAACTTTCGAGTGGCGGATCGGCCTCGGCCTGCCGCTACTGAAGGCACGTGGGTTTTACGCCATCCTGACCCTGGCAACGGCGTTCCCATCATGGCCGTGATGATGCTGATGGCGGTGCGGCCGGAGATCATGGGGCCGTTCGTGGTGAAGCGGCGGTTGTGGTGGCTGGGCTGGCTCGCAACCGCGGCAATGGCGCTTGCGGTGTTGACGATGCTCGTCATAGCCATCCCGACTTCTTGAAGCGGAACCACAGGTAGATGTCGATGCCGAACATGAGGGCAAGGGCGTAGGGATAGCCCCAGACCCAGTCCAGTTCGGGCATGTGCTTGAAATTCATGCCGTAGACCCCCGCCACCATCGTCGGAACCGCGACGAGGGCGGCGTAAGCCGCGAGGCGCTTGGTGGTCTCGTTCTCGGCCAGCGTGATGAGCGAGAGGTTGACCGAAGTCGCCGTGGTCACCATCTCGCGCGCGGAATCGATGTTCTGGTTGACGCGGATGAGGTGGTCGTACACGTCGCGGAAATACTCGCTCATCCCCGCGCAGACCTGCGGGACGCGCCCGCCGTACAGCTTGCCTATCGTGTCGAGCAGCGGACCCGCGGCGTGCTTGAGCGTCATCAGCTTGTGCTTGAGGTCGTACAGCGCCTCGATGTTGGCGCGCGTGGTCGCATCGCCCGAGAAGATGCGCGCCTCGATCTCCTCCAGCTCGGTCTCCAGCGCATCGAACACCGGGAAATAGCGGTCGACCACGGAGTCCATGAGCGCGTACAGCACATAGCCCGCGCCGTGCTTGAGCAGCTCGGGCTCGCGCTCGCAGCGCGCGCGCACATCCTGGAAGCCCTTTTTCGTCCGGTTGCGGACCGAGAGCACGAAGTTGCGGCCCACGAACACGTCGACCTCGCCGACGATGAGCTCGTCGCCTTCGAACTCAACAGTGTGCAGCACTGCAAAGAGCGAATCGCCGTACTCCTCGATCTTGGGACGCTGGTGGCCGTGCTGGGCATCCTCGACCGCGAGCTCGTGGAGGTCGAACTCCTCCTTCATTTTCTCGAGTTCGGCGGGCTCCGCGTCCTTGAGCGCAACCCACACGAAACAGTCGGGGCGGCTCACATAGGTGCTGATGTCCTCGACCGGGATTTCGGCGAGTTTCTTCCCGTCCTGGTAGGCCACGCAGTTGATCAGCATGGCCGGATGATAACGGTAAAATATGCGTTTTCAGGGGCAAAGACCATGCTGAAACTATCGAAGCGCGCGCAGGAGCTCGGCACCGAGAACGCCTTTGTCGTGCTGGCCGAGGTCAACAGCCTTGCGCGCACCGGCAAGGACATCATCTCGTTCTGCATCGGGCAGCCCGATTTCCCTGCGCCGCTGCACGTGCAGGAGGCGGGTATCCGCGCGATCCGGGAAGGCAAGCACGGCTATACGCCGTCGGCCGGCATCGATCCGCTGCGCGAAGCCGCGGCGAAATACATGGCCGGCATGCGCGGCGGGTTGCCGATCCGTGCCGAGGATGTGGTCGTCGGCGCGGGCGCCAAGCCTTTCATTGCTTACGCCATCCTTTCGGTGACCGACTACGGCGTCGGCGACGAGGTGATCTACCCGAACCCCGGGTTTCCGATCTACGAATCGCAGATCGTCGCGTGCGGCGCGAAGCCGGTGCCCATCCACCTCAAGGAGGCGCGCAATTTCTCGTTCGACCCGGCCGAGCTCGAGAGGCTCATCACGCCGAAGACAAAGCTGCTTATCCTCAACTACCCGCAAAACCCCACTGGCGGGCTGTTGACCAAGACGCAGCTCGAGCAGATCGCGGCGATTCTCAGCAAGCACCCGCAGGTGTGGGTCTATGCCGATGAGATCTACTCGCGCCTGACCTTCGACGGCACATTCTTCTCCATCGCGCAGGTGCCCGGCATGTACGAACGCACCATCATTTCGGACGGCGCGTCCAAGACCTGGGCGATGACCGGCTGGCGCATCGGCTTCATTTCCAACCCCACGCTCTCGCCGGTGTTCACGCGCTGGGTGACGAATACGGATTCCTGCGCTTCGCAGATCTCGCAGTGGGCGGCGGTCGAGGCGATCAACGGCCCCCAGGATGCGGCCGAGATGATGAAGAAGAGCTTCTTCGAGCGCCGCGACCTCATCGTCGGCCTGCTCAACAAGGTGCCCGGCGTGACCTGCAAGACGCCCGGCGGCGCCTTCTACGCGTGGCCGAACGTGACCGAGGCCTGCCGCATGATCGGGGCCAGGGACTCGGAGGAATTTCGCAAGCGCCTGCTCAACGAAGCAGGCGTGGCGGTGCTCGCCGACATCCATTTCGGCTCGCGCGTGCCGGGCGAAGGCCAGCACGTACGCTTCTCCTACGCGGCCTCGAGCGAGATGATCGAGAAGGGCGTCGCGCGCATGGCGGAATTCATCGGGAAGAACGCCGCCAAGGCGGCATGAGCGCGCAATGAGTGCGCAATGAGTGCGCAATGAGTGCGGCGTCGAAGCCGCCTTCGGTGACCGTCGCGGCGGTCATCGAGCGGGACGGCCGCTACCTCGTGGTCGAGGAGGAGTACGACGGCAGGCGCGTGCTCAACCAGCCCGCGGGCCACCTCGACCCGGGCGAGAGCCTGGTTAGCGCTTGCGCCCGTGAAGTGCTCGAGGAAACCGCCCACCACTTCACTCCGGAGTCGCTGGTCGGGATTTACCGCTGGTACTACGCGCCGCGCGACATCACCTTCATCCGCTTCACCTTCGCGGGCTCGCTCCAGGGCGTCGAGGCGGGCCGCGCGCTCGACAAGGAGATCGTCGCCGCGCACTGGTACTCGCGCGACGAGCTTGTTGCCAGGGCTGCCATGCACCGCACGCCGCTGGTGATGGCCTGCATCGACGACTACCTTGCCGGCAGGCGTTACCCGCTCGCGGTCTTTTCCAACGGCTACGCCTGATGGGCGAGCGCATCGTCGTCGGCATGTCCGGTGGGGTGGATTCCTCGGTGGCGGCGTTGCTGCTCAAGCGTGAGGGCTACGACGTGGTCGGCCTGTTCATGAAGAACTGGGAAGACGACGACGACGACGAGTACTGCTCGACGCGCCAGGACCTGATCGACGCCGCGTCCGCCGCGGACGTGATCGGCGTCGAGCTCGAGGCGGTCAATTTCGCGGCCCAGTACAAGGACCGCGTGTTCGCCGATTTCCTGCGCGAATACTCCGCCGGCCGCACGCCGAATCCGGACGTGCTCTGCAACGCCGAGATCAAGTTCAAGGCGTTCCTCGACTACGCGCTGGACATCGGTGCATCGCGCATCGCCACGGGGCACTACGCCCAGGTGCGCGAGCTGGTCGTGGACCGCGAGGAGGGCGTGAGCCGGTTCGAGCTCCTGCGCGGTACTGACGCGGCCAAGGACCAGAGCTACTTCCTGCACCGCCTCAACCAGTCGCAGCTGTCCAGGGTGCTGTTCCCCATCGGCCACCTCGAGAAGACCGAGGTACGCCGCATCGCGAAGGAGGCGAGGCTGCCGAACCACGCCAAGAAGGACTCGACCGGCATCTGCTTCATCGGCGAGCGCCCTTTCCGCGCATTCCTCAATCGCTACCTGCCCCGGGAGCCGGGGCCGATCCGCACGCCCGACGGCAAGACGGTGGGCCAGCACATCGGCCTCGCGTTCTACACGATAGGCCAGAGGAAGGGCATCGGCATCGGCGGCAGGCGGGGCGGTGACGGCAACGCCTGGTATGTGGCGGACAAGGACCTGGCCGAGAACACCCTGGTCGTGGTGCAGGGCCACGACGACCCGCTGCTCCTCAAGCGGCGCCTCGCGGCCATCGATGCAAGCTGGGTGAGCGGCGACCTTCCGGCCGAGGGCTCGGTCCATACCGCCAAAAGCCGGTACCGCCAGGCGGACTCGACCTGCCAGGTCACCCTGGTCGAGGACGACGAATTCTCGCTGGAGTTCTCCGAGCCGCACTGGGCGGTCACGCCGGGGCAATCGGTGGTGATGTACGACGGCGAGGTGTGCCTGGGCGGCGGGATTATTGCCTAGCTGCGCTGGACAAATTGTGAACTCTTGCTACAGTGTAACAAGCACTGGAGCGGCTTTCATGGCAATGTAGTTGTCAATTGTGACAAAATTGGAGCGAGGCGCCCGATGAACCCGTTCAACAAGTTTTTGGTATCCATGCTGTTGCTGACAGCCGCAACAGCAAATACCCTGGCGCAGGCCCAGCCCTTGTCTGCGAACCGGGAGTACGTGCGCCTCGATCCTGCGCGGCCGGTCGAGACCGGCGACAAAGTCGAGGTCATCGAGTTTTTCTACTACGGCTGTCCTGTTTGCTATGAGCTCGAGCCTTTGCTAATGCGCTGGACTGCCAACGCGCCGGCGGATGTCGTCCTGCGCCGCGTGCCGGCGCTCGCCTCGGTGAGCTGGGAGGATTTCGCGCGGCTCTATTACACCCTTGATGCCCTGGGCGAACTGGCGAGGCTGCATTGGTCGGTCTACGACTCCTTCCATTTCGAGGACGTCAGCCTCAGCGAAGAGCCGGTCATGATCGAGTGGGTGTCGCGCAACGGCATCGACCCGCAGAAGTTCTCCGAGGCGTACCGCTCGCCAGCGATCCAGGCGAAAGTCGAGGCGGCGCGCGAGATGGTGCGCGCATACGAGGTAAAGGGCGTGCCCAGCTTCGTCGTGGACGGAAAATTCCTTACCTCGGCCCGCATGGCCGGCGGCACGGGTGCGCTCATGCCGCTGGTCGACAGGCTGATTGAGCTGGCGCGCAAGGAGCGTGCGAGATAGCCGGCTGCGGTCGGGGATTCGCGCGCGCTCGTTTGCGCTCGCGCTGGGCTGCGCTGTGTTGCCGGGCTGCGCCAGCGTGGCACAAGCCGCGGGCGACGTGGGCTACGCCGACGAGGACCGCGACTGGGGAGTCGCCCCGCTCACCACTTTGCGCCAGCCGCCGTATCATGCGCCCACGCCACGCGAGATTTCCGGCGCGCAGGTGGTGCTTACGCGCGAATTGCAAGCGATGCTGGCCGGGTCCCATCCGCCGATCCTCATCGACGTGCTGTCGGGGGAAGGCCATGAGACGCTGGCCGGGGCGGTCTGGCTCGGCGGCGCCGGGCGCGGCGCGAGCTTCGGTGACGCCGTTCAATCCGACCTGGCGCCGCTGCTGATGCGGCTGGCAGGTAGCGACAAAGCGAGGCGGATGGTGTTCTTTTGCGCAAGCTCGCAATGCTGGCTTTCATACAATGCGGCGCTGCGCGCGGTCGCCGCAGGCTACACACAGGTTTATTGGTATCGAGGAGGAATCGACGCATGGACCGACGCGCAACTACCGACCGCGAGAACCGTGACAGACCCGTGACCGTCGAATACCGAAGGGAGGTTAGTAGTGCTGCGGGGTTAGAGCGCTGCGGGCATTGACTCTATATACTGCCCGCCACAGGATAGAAAGCTAAAAGAGTTGGCAGGTCAGCCCGGGAGATTCGGTTGGGCCACAGGCAAATACGAGCACTGGGTTGCGTCCTTGGCCTCGCGTTGGGGGCTCTCGGGGTCGCCCCCTGCGCGGCGCAGGACGAGCGCTTCAACATCGTCCGTTTCCAGGTCGAAGGCAACACGCTGCTCCCGGAAGTTGAAGTCCAGCGCATCCTCGCCCCGCTGGCGGGTCCCGATCGCGTCTACGGCGACATCCAGAAGGCCCTCGAAGCCCTCGAACAGGCATACCGCAAGGAGGGCTACAGCACCGTGCAGGTATTCGTTCCCGAGCAGGAGATCGCCGGCGGCGTGGTCCGCCTGCAGGTCACCGAAGGCGTCATCGGACAAGTCATCGTCAGCGGCAACACCCATTTCAGCACGGAGAATGTCCGCGCAGGCCTGCCCGCTCTCAGGCAAGGCAAGGTGCCGAACCTGCGCGAGATCTCCGAGAACATCCAGCTCTCGAATGAAAATCCGGCCAAGCAGGTCGAGGTGGTCCTCGGCGTGAGCGAGGAGGAAGGCAAGGTCGACGCGAAGGTCGCCGTCACCGAGGAAAACCCGCAGCGCGTCTTCATGACTGTGGACAATACCGGCACCCCGGCCACCGGCCGGCTGCGCACCGGCATTGCGTACCAGAACGCGAACATGCTCAACCGCGACCAGACGCTGACGCTTGCCTACACCACGTCGCCGGACAGCCCGAGCGGAGTGAAGGTCGATATTTTCAGCGTCGGCTACCGGATCCCGGTCTACGCCATCGGCGACAGCATCGATATCATCTACGGCAAGTCGAGCGTCAATACCCCCAGCTCCTCGCCCACGCTCGGCGGTGCGCTCGGCATCGTCGGCAAGGGTGACGTCTTCGGCCTGCGCCTGAACCACTATTTTGCGAGGCAGGGCGAGTACTCCAGCAAGCTTATATTCGGCTTCGACTACAAGTACATCAATTCACGCTGCGACAGCGCGGGCGTTCCCGCGAGCATCGAACCGCCGACGCCGCCGATCGCGAGCTGCGTGCCCTACACCTCCCGGCCGCTCAGCGTTACCTATTCGGGCCAGAAGGTCGGCGCAGGCCAGGCCCTCGACTACAACGTCGGCCTCGCGCGCAACTGGGCGTTCGGGTCGCAATACACCAACGTCAACGGCGCCACTGACAGGTATTCGTACCTGACTTCCGGAAATCGCGCGACGCGCGACGGCTTCACGATCCTGAGGTTGGGTGGAAGCTATTTGAGCGCGTTTGGCGGCGATTGGCAGATGCGCTTCGCGGTGAACGGCCAGTTCGCCGGAAATCCGATGGTCTCGGCGGAGCAATTCGGCATGGCCGGGGCGAACGCCGTGCGCGGATTCAACGAGCGCGCCGTGGTGGCCGACAACGGTTACCTCGCGAATACCGAGGTTTATTCGCCCGAACTGGCGAAGGACGCCGGCCTTCCAGGCAGCCTGCGGGCGCTGGCGTTCTACGATTTTGCCCGCGGCTTCAACAGTAACGCCGCCGGGTCAGCGGTCGCCGCAAAGATCGGAATCGCGAGCGTCGGGGTGGGGGTGCGTTATGCGGCCAGCAGGAATTTCACCCTGCGCGCCGATTTCGTGATGGTGACCGACGCCGGGCCGCCGAATACCCAGGCGCGCGGCGACCGGCGAGCCCACGCCAGCATGCTGATCGGGTTTTAGTCCATCGGAACCAAATGCTCGCATTCCCCTCCTGCGAATTGTGAACTTTGGCAATCTTTGTGACATATTGACTGTTCTGGAAGGGGCGAGTCCCTCACACTCGCGCGAGGTGACTGAAAGGCCGCCTTCGGAAGTTCACGCAAGGATGGCCCGTAGGAGCGAGAAGATGTTGTCGCACCGTCCCCCCCGTCTTTTTGACCTGACCCGCAAGCGTTTGATCGTCGCGGCCGTTTCGGCGTGTTTCGCCTCCGAAGCGTGGACGAACCCGACCGCCCCCAAAGTCGTCAACGGCAACGCGAGCTTCGCCCAGAACGGCAACGCGCTGACCGTGACGAATAGCAACGGCGCGATCATCAATTGGAACTCGTTTTCCATCGGCGCCGGTGAAGCGGCCCGCTTCAACCAGCCCTCGGCTTCGAGCAGCGTCCTCAACCGGGTCGTCGCGAACGATCCGTCGGTCATCCTCGGAAACCTCAGCTCCAACGGCCGCGTCTGGCTGGTCAATCCTGCCGGGATCATGGTCGGGCAGGGCGCGCGGATCGACGTGGCTGGATTCGTTGCCAGCACGCTCAACATCCGGAACGAAGATTTTCTCGCCGGACGCC
>JBBQNG010000020.1:0-27958 GCA_038329645.1 Burkholderiales bacterium | reverse complement strand
CCACGCGGCGGTGACGCCTTCGTCGAGGCGCTGGAATTCGTTGTAGCCGCAGCCCGACAGGGTCAGCGTGGCCAGCAGGGCGAGGAACAGTTTGCGCATCGGGTGCTCCGGTTGTTGTTCAGGGACAATGGGCGCTATGTTGGGGCGGCGGCCTGGGCTTGCAAGCCCTGGAACGTGCGTACCGCAAAAAGCAGGTCCTGCCAGGCCTTTGCCTTGTCCGGCAATGTCCGCAGCAGGTAAGCGGGGTGATACGTGACGATCAGCGGCACGCCATGATAGCCGTGCAGCTTGCCGCGCAGGCTGGCGATCGAGGATTCCGTCTTGAGCAGGGCCTGGACCGCGAACCTTCCCATGGCGAGGATCAGCCTGGGCCGGATCAGCTCGACCTGCCTTTGCAGGTGCGGCGCGCACTGCGCCACCTCCGAGGGCTCTGGATTGCGATTGGAAGGCGGACGGCACTTGAGCACGTTGGCGATATACACATTGGTGCCGCGGTCCAGGTCGATCGCCGCCAGCATCGCATCGAGCAGCTTGCCGGCCTGGCCCACGAAAGGCTCGCCTTTCTGATCCTCTTCCGCGCCGGGCGCCTCGCCCACCAGCAGCCAGTCGGCGTTCTCGTCCCCGACGCCGAACACAGTCTGGGTGCGCGACTTGTGCAGCGCGCAGGCGGTGCAGGCGGACACCGCGGCCTTGAGCGCAGGCCAGTCCATCTTTGCGATCCGCGCTTCACGCGCCACCGAGGGCGTCATCGCCTCTGTACCAGCTTCTCCTACGAAGTCACCGGGGGGTACGGAGGGGGCGGATGCTTCAACCGTCCCCCCGGTTCCAATATTTCCGTGGTGTTCGCCCCTCGTTTTCCAGAGGGGCGAAATACCCATCTCGCGCAGGATTGCTTCGCGGCGCGCTGTTGTCATAGGTCCAGCGTCAGTACCAGCGCGTCCTCACGGCCGTCGTGCGCCGGGTAGTACCCGCGCCTCTCGGCGATTCGCCTGAAGCTGAATGCCGAATAGAGCGCGAGCGCCGGGGCGTTGCTGGGACGCACTTCGAGGAAGATGTGGTGCGCCTTCTTTTCCCGCGCGAGGCGCATAGCTTCGGTGAGCAGGACCGAGCCTGTGCCCTGGCGCTGGCGCGCGGCCGATACGCTCAGATTGAGCAGGTGGGCTTCGCCAACCGCCACGATCAGGACGAAGTAGCCGACCAGCTCCGCGCCGATGCGGTACGTGCGGCAGTGATAGCCGGCGTTGAGCGAATCGGTGAAATTGCCGCGGGTCCAGGGATGGCTGTAGACGGCGCGCTCGATGGCGATGACCTCGTCGAGGTCTTCGGTGCCCATCATCCCCATCCGGAGCTGGTCCTTGAGCACTGCGCTCATCGTCTTTTACCTTGCTCGGCGGTTGTCAGCGCGACCTTGTCGCGGATGTAATACGGCGTCGCGAGGGCCGCGTCCACGCCCTCGCCCGCCGCGAGACGCGGCGCCGCGAGCCTTGCCACAGCCACTGCGCTGGGGCGCACGTCCGCCGCCACCCGTGCGAGCACGCCCTGCAACCGCGGCCCGATTCGATCCCGGTACACGGAGAACCCGCTTCCGCATCCCAGCCAGGCATCGCCGGGCGGGATCTCCACTTCGTCCGGCGCCACGCAGATCGCGGGCAGCACTGTGTGCCAGGCTGCTTTGCCCTCCGCGACGCGTTTTTCGAACGCTGCATAATACACTTCGTGCATGCGTGCATCGAGCGCCACGATCGCCCGCGTCGCACCGCTTTCCTCGGCCGTAGCCTCGAGGGTGGAAATGCCGATCACCGGCAGGCCGCGCGCCAACGCGAGCCCTTGCGCGACACCGCACGCGATGCGCAATCCGGTGAAGGCTCCGGGCCCTGCGCCGAACGCAATCGCATCGAGATCCTGCACGCGCAGCCCCATGCGCCCGAACAGTTGCTCGAGCATGGGCAGCACGTATTCACCCTGTCGGTTTCCGGCCCTGCGCTCGAGCGACACGATGCCGCGGTCGCTCCAGAGGGCGACCGAACACCACTCGGTGGCAGTTTCTATGGCTGCAAATCTCATGCGACATTCTATCGGCTATGATTGCCGCCTTCGGGAAAATGGAGGCTGAAATGGCCGAGCACACGATTGCGGTAATCGCCGGCGACGGCATCGGCAAGGAGGTCATGCCCGAGGGCATGCGCGTCCTCGAAGCCGTCGGCGCGAAGTACGGCGTCGGCTTCAGGTTCCAGGAATTCCCGTGGAATTGCGACTGGTACAAGGAGCACGGCAAGATGTGCCCCGACGAGGCGCCGGCGATCCTGAAAAAATTCGACGCGATCTATTTCGGCGCGGTGGGCAACCCGGCCATCGTGCCCGACCATGTGTCGGCCTGGGGCCTGCTCATTAATTTTCGCCGCTGGTTCGACCTGTACGTGAACCTGCGTCCGGTGAGGCTATTCCGCGGCCTGCCCTGCCCGCTCGCCGGCCGCAAGCCCGGCGATATCGACTATTACGTGGTGCGCGAGAACACCGAGGGCGAATACTCGACCGTCGGCGGGCGCCTCTTTGAAGGCACCGACCGCGAAGTCGTGCAGCAGACCTCGACTTTCTCGCGCAAAGGCGTGGACCGGATCCTCAAGTACGCCTTCGAGCTGGCGAAAAAGCGCCCCAAGCAGCATGTGACTTCGTGCACCAAATCCAACGGCATCACCATCACCATGCCGTACTGGGACGAACGGTTCGCCGAAATGAAGAAGCAGTATCCCGGCATCCGCGCCGACCAGTACCACGTGGACGGGCTCACGATCCAGATGGTGCTCAACCCGGACCGCTTCGACGTGATCGTCGGCTCCAACCTGTTTGGCGACATCCTGTCGGACATCGGCCCGGCAACGGCCGGCACGATCGGCATCGCGCCCTCGGGAAACATCAACCCGGAACGGCTCTTCCCGTCAATCTTCGAGCCGGTGCACGGCTCCGCACCGGATATCGCCGGCAAACAAATCGCCAATCCGATCGGCCAGATCTGGGCGGGGGCCATGCTGCTCGACCATCTCGGCCACGCCGATGCCGCTGCCGCGGTAATCCGCGGCATCGAGACGGTGATCGTCGAAGGCCCGCGCACGCCCGACATGGGCGGCAAGGCCAGCACATCCGAAGTGGGCGCGGCGATTGCGGAAGCCGTGCGCGCGGAGTCGGCTAAAAAAGCCGCATGAAGAACGGCGGGATGAAAACCTATCGCATCGCATCTATTCCCGGCGATGGCATCGGCATCGAGGTCATCGCCGAGGGCGAAAAGGTACTGAAGGAGCTCGCACGGAAGGACGCCGGGTTCGCGCTTGAGTTCGCGCCGTTCGACTGGGGCTCGGAGCGCTTCCTCAAGACCGGCGCGTACATGCCCGAGAACCCGCTCGAAATCCTGAAGAAATTCGACGCGATCTTTTTCGGCGCCGTGGGCTCGCCCAAGGTGCCCGACCATATTTCGCTGTGGGGCCTGCGGCTGCCGATCTGCCAGGGCTTCGACCAATACGCCAACGTCCGGCCGGCCCGCGTGCTGCCCGGCATCACCAGCCCGCTGGTCAAAGGCAGCGAAATCGACTGGGTCATCATCCGCGAGAACACCGAGGGAGAGTATTCGGGCTCCGGCGGGCGCGTGCACAAGGGCCTGCCCGACGAGGTAGCCACCGAAACCTCGGTGTTTACACGCAAGGGCGTCGAGCGCATCCACCGCTTCGCATTCGAGCTGGCCAAAAAGCGTCCGCGCAAGCAGCTGACGCTGGTGACCAAGTCGAATGCCCAGCGCCACGGCATGGTGTTGTGGGACGAAGTGTTCTACGAGGTGGCAAGAAGCTACCCCGACGTGCGCACCGACCGGCAGCTTGTCGACGCGGTGACCACCTCGATGACGCTCAAGCCTTCGACGCTCGACACCATCGTGGCGAGCAACCTGCATGCCGACATCCTTTCGGATCTCGCCGCGGCGTTGTCCGGATCGCTGGGCATCGCGCCGACGGCCAACCTCAATCCCGAGCGCACCTTCCCCTCCATGTTCGAGCCGATTCACGGCTCGGCTTTCGACATCACGGGCAAAGGCGTGGCCAACCCTATCGCCACCTTCTGGACCGCGTCGATGATGCTCGAGCACCTGGGCGAGACGAAGGCTGCGGCGCGGCTCATGGCGGCGATCGAAAAAGTCACCGCGAAGAAAGTGTTTACGCCGGACCTCGGGGGGACGGCCCGCACGGTCGACGTGACTGCGGCGGTGGCCGAGGCCCTCTAGAAGAAAGTTGAGCTTTATTTCACGAAGATCGAATAGCAGAGCGGACTGTAGGCCAATTAAGTTTTCATTTAAGGCAAACCACCAGGGAGAACGCCATGGGCAACCGTGACCGCCAGCGCAGGGAAGAGAAAAAACCCAAGAAGCCCAAGCCCGTCCCGCCGGCGAAGTAGCCTGGCGGTGTGACCGGTGCTCGAGCCGGCCGCGGTCACCTGCGGGGTTGAATGAACACCGCGGGCGTCAGGCGATTCTGCGCCGGGCTGCATGGCGCAGCCGAGCGTCTTTACCGGGAGCCCTATAACATCCTCGTCTACCAGGTCGGCGGCAAGACCTTCGCCTACTTCAAGACGAGCGACCCCGAGAGATGGCGCTTCAGCATCCGCGTCACGCCGGACCGGTTCCTCGAGCTCACCGATCGGCCCGGCATCAAGCCCGCGCGCTATCGCAGGCGCTACCACTGGGTGACGATCGTGAACGTGCAAAGCGTTCCAGCGAATTATCTTGCCGAGCTCGTGCGGGCGTCCTACCGCAGGGCACTTGGTACGCTGAGCCGGAAGAAGCAGAATTCGATAGCGCTCCGCGGGCAACCGGACTCCCCATGAAAAAAGCCTTGTACATCCTTCTGGTCCTGGTGCTGGCGGCGATTGCCGGCGTCTGCCTTTTTCTGCCTGGCGACACCGAAAGGCGCATGAATGCGGTACAGAATCCGCCACCCTACGAGGCGTCGAACGAAGCCAGGGCCCTCCACGCGCGCCTGCTCGTCGCAGACATGCACGCCGACTCCTTGCTCTGGGGCCGCGACCTCAATCTGCGGTGGACCCGCGGGCAGGTCGACGTGCCGCGCATGATCGACGGCAACGTCGCCCTCCAGGCCTTCACCGTCGTCAGCAAGACACCTCGCGGACAGAACATCGAGTCGAACGACGATAGCACCGACAACATAACGGCCCTTGCCGTGATCGGGCTCTGGCCGGTGTCCGCCTGGGGCAGCCTCAAGGAACGCGCCCTCTACCAGTCGCGAAGGCTGCACGACTTTGCCGCCGCGTCGAACGGCAAGCTGACCGTCATCGACGGCGCGGCCGCCCTGGAGAAGTACCTTGCACGGCGGCAGACGGAACCGGCCATCACCGCCGGCCTTCTCGGCATCGAAGGCGCGCAGGTGCTGGAAGGCAATCCTGCCAACGTCGACGCCATGTTCGACGCGGGATTCAGGATGATGGGACCGGCGCATTTCTTCGACAACAAGATTTCCGGCTCCGCGCACGGTGTGAACAAAGGCGGGCTGACCGCGAAAGGCCGGGACGTCATCAAGCGGATGGAGGCCAAGAAGATGCTGGTCGACCTTGCGCACGCCTCGCCGAAGACGATCGACGACGTGCTCGCCATGGCGACACGCCCGGTGGTCGTCTCGCACACCGGGGTCAAAGGCACGTGCAACAACGCGCGAAACCTGAGCGACGCGCACCTCAAGGGCATCGCGGCCACCGGCGGCGTGATCGGCATCGGGTACTGGGCGACCGCCGTCTGCGGGACCGACGCTGCCGCGATCGCGCGCGCAGTAAAATACGCGGTAGGCGTTGCAGGCGCCGAACACGTGGGCCTCGGCTCCGACTACGACGGCGCAATCAAGGCGCCGTTCGATACCAGCGGCGTGGTGCTTGTGACCCAGGCCCAGCTGAAGGAGGGCTTCAGCGAAGCCGACACCGCGCTGATCATGGGCGGCAACTACCTGCGACTGCTCGCGCGGACGCTGCCTTGATACGCGCCGTCACCGCGGAAGAGCGCGAAGACTATGAGCGCGACGGCGTTGTGTGCCTGCGCGGTATTTTCCCGCTCGAGTGGCTCGATTTCCTTGCCGGCGCGATCGAGGAAGCCATGGCGAATCCCGGGCCGCACGCAGAGGAATACGAGGGGAAAGACGGTTCGGGACGGTTCTTCGGCGACCTCGAGCTCGCCGAGCGCTTGCCATCGTTCCGCAAGTTCGCGCGCGAATCGCCCGCCGCGGAAATCGCCGGCCGCCTGATGGGCGCGACGCACATCAATTTTTTCTACGACCAGCTGCTCGTGAAGGAACCCGGCACAGCAGCGCGCACGCCGTGGCACCAGGACCAGCCTTACTGGGCTGTGAGCGGGCGGCAGGTGTGTTCGCTCTGGCTGCCGCTCGATCCCGTGCCCGAAAAGGTGTCGGTCGAGTACGTCTGCGGCAGCCACAAATGGCCGGCGTACAACCCGGCGCATTTCGCCGATGGCAGTCCGTACGCCAATACCGGCCTGCCGCCGCTGCCCGACATCGAATCGGAGCGCTCGAAGCACAGGATCGCCGCGTTCGAGATGAAGCCCGGCGATTGCCTTGCATTCCAGGCCATGATCGTGCACGGCGCGCCCGGCAACCGGGGACGCCACCGCCGCCGCGCGTTGTCCACGCGCTGGACCGGGGATGACGCGCGCTATCTCGTACGCAAAGGTGAAATTTCCATTCCGACCACCGATCCTGGACTCGCGCACGGCGACAAACTCGACTCGAAACGCTTTCCGCTCATCTGGAGCGCCTGAGAGGAACTACGATGCCCGAGTCCCTTGCAAGCCAGGAAGCAATCGCCGTCGTAGCGCGCTACATCGCGGCCCTCAACGCGCGCGACACCGGTGCGATTCGCGCCGCATTCAACTTCCCTCACCTGCGGATCGGCGCCAAAGGCAACCTGTCGCGCTACGAAAGACCGGAAGACTACGATTTCGCCAATTTCTACGATGCCACGCGCCGCGACGGCTGGCACCACACCGGGTGCGACGAGGCCAAGTCTGTGTTTGCGACCGAAGGCAAGGCGCACGTCGCGCTCCACTTCACCCGCTACCGCGAAGACGGCTCGGTAATCGGGCGCTATTTCTCGCTCTACGTGGTTACCTGTCAGGACAGCCACTGGGGCATCCAGGTCGGTTCCGGCAATGGAACCTGCGGCCATGAACCATTCGATGCACGGCGACCCCGTTCCGGCGATTACCGAAGCCGCGGCAACCGGCGAAACGGCCACGATCTTCGCCGACTTGCGCGCGACCCTCGGCGTCAATGTGGTGAACCTGGTCTGGCGCCATATCGCCACGTTTCCAGGGGCGCTGCCCTGGGCTTGGGCGAGCGTAAAGCCGGCCTATGTTTCAGGCCGGGTCGGCATCGAAGCGCAGCGCATCCGGGCCGGGCTGACCCTCCCGAAACTGCCGCGGATTCCGCGCTCGGCGCTCGCCTGCGCCGGTATCGATGCGGCGGGCGAAGCCTCGATCCTGCGAATCCTGGTTTCGTACAACCGCAGTAACGCGATGAACCTTGCGGCCCTGTCTGCGCTCGTCCGCGTCATTGACGGCACGCCGGTTGACCCATGGGACCCACCGGCTGCGACGAACCCGCCTCGGGACACGGCGATCGAAGGCGCCCTCCCCGCATTGCTCGCGCTGGACGAAGTCGCCGCCGACACCGCCGACCTGATCCGCCGCATCAACTTGCTCGGTGACCGCGAACAGGGCCGCATCATCGCCAGCATGTACCGCCACCTGGCGCATTGGCCGGGATTCCTCGCGCTGGGCTATATGTGCCTGTCCCCGATAGCCGCAGATGGCCGCCTCGGGGCAATGATTGGGCAAGCCGTGGCGCTTGGTGAAAATGCCGGCGCACGCCTGCAGGCCGGGATGATGAACCTGCCGCCGCCGGACTCGGCGGCCGAGGTCCGCCGCGCTGCGGCCGACTTCATCGAGCATGCGATCGGCAGGATGGTGCCGGTCGCGTCGATACTACTGGCGGGTATGCCGAAAGACCGGTTGTAACTGCCTTCGTGGCCTAGTCCGCCTTGATGCCTCGCAGACCGGACTGTTTCCTGCGGCGTTCCTCGCCGATTGCAATGAGGCGGTCCCGCTCTGCGGCGTCGACCCGGCCATAGCGCTCGCGCCAGCCGGGGTCGTCCTTCCAGGCGAAGGGCGACACCACGGTCGTGCGCGGCCCGCTGGCCGTCTCGAGCAACCCGAGGGCGGAAGCGACGATCTCGAGCTGCATATCCAAGCGCCAAGGATGGCCGCACGGGCTGCCCAAGGGGAAATCGGTGAACATTAATCTCGGTACGCCGCAGCGCTCCACCACGTCGCGCGCCGAACCGATCATGACCGTGGGGATGCCGTTCGCCTCGAGGTGCCTTGAGACCAGACTCACGGTCTGGTGGCATACCGGTCACAACGCAGTGAGCAGCACCGCGTCGACGCGGTCCTCCCGCAGTCGTTTGAGCAGTTCGGGAGCGTCCGTTTCGTTAGTCTTCTTCTGGCTGTACCCGGTCGGCGCGCCATGGAAACGCGGCGCAAGGCTGCCGAATACCCCGTCCTTCGCCAGCCGGTAGAGCGTGGCGATCGGCAGGAAGCTCTCGCGGTCCTCGGTATGGGTCGACTCGCGGTCCCACGCGAGATTGTCCGTATTCACAACCGGCAGCGGGTCGATGTCGCCCGACCAGACGTGGCGAATCCCCGCCGCATCGTGGTTGGATTTGTCGGCCGGATGCGCGGTCGCCACCAGGCCGATCCTCGCCTCGCGCAAGGGTTTGGCGAGGCGTGCGAAAGGCACGTCGGCGTAATTTGCCCAAACATAGTCCTTCTCGTACCCCAGCGCCCGGTAGTAGTCGCGGGTCCGCTCGATGTAGCGGACGGTTTGCTCGCTGCGTGACATGATTCAGGATCCTTTCCGGAAGACTTTGGAACCCCGCCATGATAACCGTTCACCACCTCAACAACTCCCGCTCGCAACGAGTGCTCTGGCTGCTGGAAGAACTCGGCGTCCCCTACGAAGTCAAGCGCTACCAGCGCGATGCGCAGACGATGCTCGCCCCGCCGGAGCTGCGCGCCGTGCACCCGTTGGGCAAGTCGCCGGTAATCACGGACGGCGAAAACACGATCGCCGAATCCGGGGCGATCGTCGAATACATCGTCGAGCGCTACGGCAACGGCCGCCTGGTCCCGCCCGCCGGCACCCCCGAGAAGCTGCGCTACACCTACTGGCTGCATTTCGCCGAAGGCTCGGCCATGCTGCCGCTGGTCATGAAGCTGATCTTCGGGCGCCTCGAGACGGCGCCGATGCCGTTCTTCATCAAGCCGGTGGCCAAAGGCATCGCAAGCAAGGTGAAGGCCGGCTTCATCGAGCCGAATATCAAGGCCCAGCTCGACTACATGGAATCGGAGCTGAAGAAAACAACCTGGTTCGCAAGCAACGAATTCACCGCCGCGGACGTCCAGATGAGTTTCCCGGTCGAGGCGGCTAACGCACGCGGCGGACTCGATATGACGCGGCCCAAGCTGATGGGCTTCCTCGATCGCATCCGCGCGATGCCTTCCTACAAGCGCGCGATCGAAAAAGGCGGGCCGTTCGAGCTGATGAGGTAGGGGATTCGCCTGAGGATCGTCGCAGGAAAAAGACAGGCAATCCTCGTGCTAGCGCGTGACCGCATCGTCCTGCTCCTGTCGCAGGAACCGAGCGATGATCAACCTGCGCGATTTGATCCGGTAGAACATCACGAACGGGGTTTGCGGAATCGGATAGCGCCGACGCCCTTTGAGGTCCGGGGTACCGATTTCAGGGTGAGATTCGAGTATCGAGATGGATCGATAAACCCTGTCATAAAGCCTGGCGGCGGCAACCGAATTTTCCCTGGCGATCCAATCGAGTTTTTCGAGGAACTGACGCTCAGCGACGAGCGTCCATTTATGCGGCTTTGGCGCCGCCATGCTTTTTCAGGATGGCTTGCGCCCGGGCTTTGACGACCCTGCCCGCGACCAGTTCACTACGCTCTATTTCGGCATCGGCGCGATCGAGTTCCTTCAATAACCACGCGTCGTAGTCGAGGGCCTTCTCGATGGCCTCGACAGCGATGCTCCGAGGCGTCTTCCCGAGGCGTTCGGCATGCCGGTTCAGGCGCTGCGCAAGCGCTTTCGGGATGGGCAATGTTTCTGGCATGACGATCTCCGGCAGAACGGAAAGATTTCTGATCTTAGCACCTGCTAACGGTTCTTCGCGCTTATCGCCGCCAGTGTCGCCAGGACGCGCTCGGCCCGGTGGAACACCGGGTAGTCGACGAATGCGCCGTCGACCTGGATGGAAGCCACGCCTGACGCCTCCGCGGCCTTGAACGCATCGACGATCTTCTTCGCACGCGCCGCTTCCTCCGGCGAGGGCGTGAAGATCTCGTTCACGACGCTCACCTGGTCCGGATGGATGCACATGCGGCCCTGGAATCCGAGGTGCAGGCTGCGTTCCACCGAAGCGCGCAAGCCGGCCGCGTCGGCGAGACGCACCCACACTGTGTCGATCGGCGGCTCGATGCCCGCCGCGCGCGATGCAATGACGATCCGGGCGCGCGGCTCGGCCAGCTCCTCCTCGCCCGCCGTCCAAGTCATGCCGACGTCGCTCGCAAAATCCGCCGCGCCGAAGGCCATGCGCTTCACGCGCCACGGTCCCTTGTAGTCCTTGAGCGAGCGGGCGCCGAAGATCCGATCCAGGCGCGAAAACCCGGCCGCGGTCTCGATGATGGGCAGGAGGTCGATCCCGCCCGGCGGCAGGCCGCGCTCGCGCTCGAGGTTGGCGATGAGCCAGTCGATGGTGCGCAGGTCGGCGGCCGACTCCACCTTGGGCAGCACGATGCCGTCGATGCCGGGACGCACGACTTCCATGACGTCGCCAAGGCACCATTGCGTACCAATCGCGTTCACGCGCACGTAGCCCCTGCCCGTTCGCGGTTTCGACAGCGCTTCGACCACCGTCTTGCGCGCAGCCACCTTTTCGCCGGCTGCAACAGCGTCTTCCAAGTCAAGGATCACGGCGTCCGCGGCCAGCGTGAGCGCCTTTTCCACGCGGCGCGGATGATTGCCGGGCGCGAAAAGGAAGGAGCGCAGTACCGAAGCGGCCATGCTCACTTCACCGCGCCGAGGCGCCGTCCGCCGGCCGGAATCTCCGGCAACGGAACCATCTGCGGCGTGGTCGGCTGTGATGCAGGCACCTGGCACCCGGCGTCGCAGCAGCGCCCCGGCTGGCGATTGCGCGTGATCTTGCGCGTTTCATCGGTAAGAACGCCGCGCTCGAGCAGGCGCTCGACAAGGTTGACCTTGTTCCCCAGCGGGTAGTTGCGCCAGATCTCCATCTTCATCGCCTCGGGCGAGCCGCCGCCGTGCAGGCTGATGACCGAATACCAGCCGGCCTGGTAGCTGGCCGTGAGGTCTTCGACGAACCTTGCCACCTCGATGCGCTTCTCGTATGGGATGTCGGACCGCGCGGACAGGACTTCCGAAAGACGGCCCGCCGTAGCCGGATTGTGGTCCTCGTCCGGCCCAGGCAGCGTCACGATGAGCCCGCCGGAAACATGGTGCGCGATGCGGTGCATATCGTAGATCTGTGTCGCCAGCAGCAGCTTGCCGATGTTCGCGAACACCGACTCGGGCACCGCAACGCCCGCGCGCGCGTCGGTTTCGCAATACACGGACGAGGCGACGCCGCACGCATAGAAACCTTCGACGATCTTGATGAGGTCGACCATCTGCTCGCGCAGGTTGTCGGCGCGGTCGAGGTCGATGCCATTGGCTTCCGTCATCAGGGCGCCGGCGCCGATGAGCAGATCGCCGAATCCGGCGCGTGCAGCGATACAGGTGTGCCGGTGGTGCGCGGTGTAGTCGTATACGAGCGGCGCGGCGAATTCGGTCTCGCCCGCGAGGAACACCCGCTCCCAGGGCACGAACACCTTGTCGAAGATCACCACGGCCGTCGACTGGCCGTACTTGCCGCTGAACTTGGCGGCCTTCTCTCCCGGCCGGCCCGCGGGCCGCGCAACCAGGGTCATGCCCGGCGCGTCGATAGGCACCGCACAGCACACCGCAAAATCCGTGTCGTGCTCGCTCATGTTGCGGCAAGGCATCACCAGCAGCTCGTGCATGTACGGCGCGCCGGTGACGATCGCTTTGACGCCCGACAGCACGATCCCGTCGGCCCGCCGCTCGGCAATGTGCAGGTACGCGTCCGGATTCGGTTGCTGGTAGGGGCGCTTGGTGCGGTCGCCCTTGGCATCGGTCATCGCCACGCCGAGCGCGAGGTCCTCGGCGAACACCCGCTCGAGGTAGGCCTTCACCCGCGGCACGTACTTGCCGCCGTTCGCCGCATCGACGCGGTGCGCCGACTGCCAGATGGCCGCGAGGCAGTCGCCGCCCAGATAGCGCTCCGCGCAACCGGTCTCCTGGCACACGAGGCGCACGGCTTCGAGCTTGTTGAGCAGGTCCCGGCTGTTGGCCGGGATCGCCATCATGCGATTCACGTCGCGCGCGCCGGTCGCCGCAACGTCCGCGCGCATCACCGGCTTGAACTGCTCCCTCAATGCAAAATCATAGGTCAGCGCGAGAGCGTTCACGCCCGGCGCAAAGTCAGGCTCGTCGGCGACCGATTCGACCTTGCGGCCGTTGACATAGACGTTCGGCTTGTAGCGGCGCAGCGATTCGCGGTAGCTGTTCCCGGAGATGAGCATGGCTTACTCCTTCGGTGTGACTTCAAGGACGCAGCCATCGAGCGCCCCGTCCGCCCCGCACGCAGTCTCGGCGGCCTGCAGCCTGTAGTTTTTCCCGGTGGCGTGCCCCACGTACTCGAGCGACCCGACCAGCCAGCCGAGGAACATGTAGCAGACCTTGCGGCCGGCATCCTTGCCCAGCTCCGACACGAACACGGAATGACGCAGGCGGACCCGTGCGCGTCCCGTGGCGGGATCGGCCGACTCGACCGTGAACTGTCCCCAGCCGCGCTGCGAAATCCGCTTCATGTAGTGGAGGAACACGTCGATGCCGGCCAGGCCATGGGTCGCCGCTTCCTTCTCGCACCATTGCCAGGCCGACTTGTACCCCGCCGCGTGCAGGTGCCTGGAGTACGCCTCGACGCCGATGGCCTGCTCCGAGGCCAGGTGGTTGTTGACCTGGAAATGGCGCGGCACGAGGATCATCGGCATGCCGTCGACGCGCCATTCGCCGGTGGCTTCGTCGACCTGGATGTCGAGCGCGGGCTTCGCCATGCTACCTACCAGGCAACCGCATAGCACTCCCTGCGCGGATCGGCGCCGGCATGCAAGAGCCCGGTTTGCGGATCTCTCACCACCGCGCAGACCGCGCCGCCTGCCGCGGGAAATCGCGCCCAGGGCTCGACCTTGTGACCGAGTGCGCCGAGTTCCTCGCTGACCGATGTCGGGACGCCCTCCTCCACGCAAAGGCGCCCGGGCGCATAGTCGTGCGGCGCAAACGAGTTCGGGAAGCTGGCGCTCCACACGCGCGACTCTTCGATCGCGCGCTGCAGCGGCATGCCGAACTCGACCACGTTGAGGAACACCTGCAGCATCGCCTGCATCTGCACGTCGCCCCCAGGGGTGCCCAGCGCCATGAAAGGCTCGCCGCCCTTCGTCACCAGCGCGGGCGCGGGCGTCAGGCGGGGGCGCTTGAGGGGCTTCACCTCCGAGGGGTGCCCGGGTTGCAGCCGCGACTGCGATCCGCGCGAGGAAATCGCCAGGCCCGTGCCGGGGATCACCGGCGTATCGTGCGTGTTGTCGCTGAGCGTGCCCGAGTAAACGTTGCCGGCCTTGTCGATGACCGAGCAATAGATCGTGTCCCTCGCGACGGCGTGCGGCGTGCTCGTGCCGCCTATCCACTGGCGCATGTGCTCGAGGCTCAAGCCTTCGCTGCCCGCCGGTCGGCCCGGGTCGGGCATGCGGCCGAACGCGCGATGCGCGTTGATTCGCTTTCTTTGCGCCGCGCCGTAAGTGTCGCTGAGCATTCCGGCGACCGGCACGTTGACGAACTTCGGGTCGCCCAAATAGGCCTCGCGGTCCGCGAATGCGAGGTTGAGCGCTTCCATGACCAGGTGAAGGTAGCCCGCGGAATTGTGTTTCATCCCGGAAACCCCGCCGACCTTGAGCGTCGCAAGCGCCTGCAGAAGCAGGATTCCCTGGCACCACGCGCCGTTGGCGTGGATCTCGTAGTCGCCGTAGCGCACGCTGTGGCTTTCTTCCACGGGCACTTCGAATCCGGCGAGATCGTCGTTCGTGACGAACCCCTTGTTCTCCCGGTGGTAGTCGTGGATCGCCTGCGCCACCGGCCCGCGGTAGAAGTAGTCGCCGGCCGCGCGCAATCCCGCCTCGCGCCCGCCGGCGCGCTGCGACGCGTCGATCATGGCGCCAAGAGTGCGGCCGAGGTCTTCCTGCCTGAAAAGCTCGCCGGCCCTGGGCGGCCGCCCGCCTTTGAGGAAGACGTCCGCGCTGGAAGGCCAGCGCGCGTAGCTTGCCGCGTCGGCGGCAAGGCTCCTGCCGAGCAATGCATAAACGCCGAACCCCTGCGACGCAAGTTCTGCCGCAGGCGCGGCGGCTTCGGCAAACGAGATCGTGCCGAACCGGCGCAGAGCTTCGATGTGAGTTGCTGGTGCAGCGGGCATGACGGTACGCAGCAGGCCTTCGGGAATCGCCTTGCCGCCCTCCGCGATCAACCGGTCGACCGAGGTTTTCGCCGGCCAGTAGCCCAGGCCCGCAAGACTCGTGACCTTGCGGTCCGACGCGTTGTAGACAAGCGTAGGTGCCACGCCGGCGATGCTCACGATATCCGGCTGGAGCACTGCCAGCGCCATCGCCGCCGTCACGCCCGCGTCGACCGCGTTCCCGCCGCGATCGAGAACCCTCGATGCAGCGAGCGCTGCGAGATAGTGCCCGCAGGAAACGGCGTAGTTACGCCCGATCAAGGTCGGCCGGAAGCTATCAGCCGGCGCGCTGAGCTTGTACGAAGGTTTAGATTCCATTCGGATAGGACTCCATTACGACCCCCACACGTCTTTGAGGACCCGCACCCAGTTCTCGCCGATCACCTTGCGGATACGGCCCTCTTTCCAGTTGCGCTTCTCCATCGCCGCGGTGAGGTTGGGAAACTCCCCTATGGTACGCAACCCCTCGGGATTGATCACGGCGCCGAAATCGGTGAGCTTCCTCGCATAGCCCTTGTCGTGCGTGATCCAGTCGAAGAATTCCTGGCCGTAGCCCTGGGTGAAATCGGTGCCTATGCCCACCTGGTCCTCGCCCGCGATGCCGATCACGTACTCGATCGCCTCGACATAATCGTCGACCGTGGACTGCGGACCGCGCCTGAGGAAAGGCGGGAACATCGTCACACCGACGAAACCGCCCTTGTCGGCGATGAACTTGAGCTGCGCGTCCGACTTGTTGCGCGGATGCTGTTTGAGACCCGCCGGGAGGCAGTGCGTATAAGCCACCGGCTTCCTGGAGGCAAGGATGACGCCTTCGCTCGTCTTCGCGCCTACATGCGACAGGTCGCACAGGATGCCGACGCGGTTCATCTCCGCGATGACCTCGTGGCCGAATTCGGTCAGGCCGCTGTCGTTCTTCTCGTAGCAGCCGCATCCCACCAGGTTCTGCGTGTTGTAGGCGATCTGCATTACGCCGACGCCGAGTTCCTTGAAGAGCTGCAGGAACCCGATCTGGTCCTCGATGCCGGAAAGGTTCTGCCAGCCGAGGATGATGCCGGTGCGGCCCTCCTTCTTTGCGCGCTGGATGTCGGCGGTTGAAAAGACCTGCGTGATGAGGTCCGCGTTGTCCGTGAAATGCCGTTTCCAGCGCGCGACGTTGTCCATGCTGGCGCGGAAATTCTCCCAGACCGAGCAGGTGCAGTTGGCGGCGGTCAGGCCGCCCTTCCTCATGTCCTCGAACACCTCGCGGGTGAAATTCGCGATGATGAGGCCGTCGACGACTACAGCGCTTGCGTGCAGCTTGGATCCCACGGTTTCTCCCGGATTGCCAGTCTGCCGAGGATACACTGCGCGTCCCTGGCGCAGCTAAGCCCGGCGCCCCTTGTATCGCCCCGCGATCGTCTCCTGCGCGTCAAGCGTGTCCCTGAAGTGCCGCAACACTTCGGAAGGGTGGTCTGCCACCCACGCCGCAAAGGTCGGGATGGTCTCGGCCACGTCGCTCAGCGGCCTCACTACGACGCCTGCCCGCCTGAAGTTGCGCGCACAGCCGGCATACAGCGTCACCCCCACCCCGGCTGCGACCATACCGAAGATTCCACTCGTGCTGGAGGCCTGCTGCACGATCCGCGGAAAGAATCCGGCCGTGTGGCAGAGCGGGAACAGAAGCTGCCGGAAGCTGCTGAAAGTGTCCTCGGACCCAAGCACGAACGGCTCCTCCGCAAGTTCGGCCAGCTGGATCGAAGCGCGGCCGGCGAGGCGGTGCCCTTCGGGCAGAAGCGCTACGTAGTCATCGCTGTCGACCGGCAGGTTAATCACCTTCTGCGCCCTGAACTCGCCGATCATGAAGCCGACGTCGATCCGGCCTTGGAGGATCGCGGTGTGTTGCATCGCCGTCGGCATGTATTCGAGGTCCACCATCACCTGCGGATACTTCACGCGGAAGGCCTTGAGGATTCCGGGCAGGCGGCCGTTGATCGCGAAATCCATGTAGCCGACGCGCAGGCGCCCTTCCCGGCCCTCGGCGGCGTTCATTGCCGACACGGCGGCGCGCTCGAGGTGGCCGAGCGCCAGCCGGCATTCGGCTGCAAATGCTTCCCCGGCAGGCGTGAGGCGCACGCGCCGCGTGGACCGTTCGAACAGGGGCACGCCGACCGACTCTTCGAGCGACCGGATACTTCGGCTGAGCGCCGGCTGGGTCATGAAGAGGCGGCCGGCGGCGCGGCCGAAATGAAGTTCTTCCGCCACGAATAGGAAAGCGCGCGCCTGCCGCAGGTCGAATTTCGGTGCCTTCCCCGCAGGAGAGGGTTTCACCACTATTACCTTAATTTACATCAATAACGGCCACATTTATATCAAACTTTGGCCATGAATGTCTACGATGTCGATCAAGCCCATCCACAGGAGCACCCGCATGCCGAACGATCTCGCCGACAAGGACCTCGAGGCCGCGCTCGAAGCGGCCTTCGCCGAAGCCACCCGCCGCTACCAGGCACGCGGTTTTCAGCGCCGCGTCGGGTTCGGCGCAAAACCCGCCCTGATCAGCGTCGACCTCGCCAATGCATGGACGCGTCCGGGCAACCCGTTCACCTGCGAGCACGTGGACGACCAGATCATCCCTTCGATGCAAAAGCTGCTCGCGGCCTTCCGCAAGTACAACCTGCCCGTGGTGCACGTGACCACCTGCTACCAGATCACGGACCGCAACAATCCGCACACCGACATGGGCCTGTGGCACGACAAGATCCCTGTCGACGTCGTAAACCAGAAGAACACGGAGCTGTGGGCGATCGACTCGCGCATCGCGCCTATCGAAGGCGAGCAGCTGCTGATCAAGAAACGCGCGAGCGCGTTCCACGGCACCTACCTTGCGGGCTACCTTCGGGCCGCCGGTGTGGACACGATCGTGGTGACCGGGGTGACAGCCTCGGCCTGCGTGCGCGAGACCATCTGCGACGGCCTGGCAGACGGTTTCCGCCCGATCGCGGTCAAGGAAGCGATCGGCGACCGCGTGCCTGGCGCGGTGCTCTGGAACCTCTTCGACATCGACGCCAAATTCGGCGATGTCGAGACGACCGAGCGCTGCCTGCAGTACCTGGACGAGATTGGCGCGAAGAGCCTGAAGGCCAAGGCGGGCCTGAGCGCTATCTAGTCGGCGCGCACCGGGATCACGAAGCAGGTTCCGTCGACGCCGCCTGTGGTGAAAGTCAGCCGCGGCGGCCGCCCGTGCGGCACCTGCGGATAGTGCTGGTCATCCGCACCGCTGATGGAGATTCGCACCCGGCTGCCCTTCGAGAATGTCCAGGCGACCGGCAGCAGCGCAAGCGTCACCGCTTCGGGCACGCCTGGCGTCATCAGGCGCGACGCGGCCTTGTCATGCGAGCGGTAAGGCCAGGAGGTGCGATAGTCGGCGGGTGGCTCGGCTAGCGCGCGATGCGACAGGCGCAGCATGCCCTCGGTGACATACCGGACGGACCCGTCCGCTTCCACTTCCGAGAGATAAACGAAGACCGCCGCGTCCGGTTGGGAAGATGCCACTTTGAGCTGCGCGAGCACGTGGCCCGCGATGCCGAGCGGCTGCGCCAGCGGATCGGCGTCGAAATGCAGCATGTCCGCCGAACGCGCCTTCCAGTCCGCGTAGTAGTCGGTGATGTTGGCGGTGCCGAGCCGCTCGTAGCGCGTCTGCGTGCCGGTGGTCGTCGTGAAGGTGACCTGGTAGTCGACCCGCCCCTCTTTCGCCGCCTGGGCGAGCGTCGCATCGGAACCCGCCTTCAACGTCAACATCTTCGCTTGAGGCGGCCACGTGTCGGCGGCATGCCAGGTCTCACTGTGCGGGCTGAAGTAATGCACCTTCGCTTCGGCTTCCCAACCGTTGGCGCGATGCATGAGAAACCGATCGAAAAAGCGCACCAGCTCACCCATCAGCGCGAACTCCGGCACCGGGCCGGATTTCCACGGCGAAACATTGGTGCGCGCACCATGGTCCCACGGCCCGAGCAGCAGCCACTGCGGGTTCGGCAGCGTGAGGAATCGGGTAATCGCGCCGTTCGAATAACCCGCCCCGTCGCACCATCCGGACACCGAAAGGATCGCCACGTCGGGCTTGATCCCGTCGACGTAGCCGTAGGGGCTGCACGCCTTGGTGGTCAGCCCTGGGTCGTGCAACGCGGCGCTGTCGCGATACGTCCATTCGCGGCCCAGGTCGGCCAGCTTGAAGTTTTCGCGGTGCTCGGTCACCGCCTGCTTGACGAGCGCCCCGTCGGCGTCCGCGTCCACCGGCTGCGGCCCGGCGAAGCGTGGATCGCTAAAATATGGAAATTGGGCAAGCAAGTCGCGCCGGTCGTGGTCGAGCGCAATCATCAGCTCATCGTACTTCGTCATCCAGATCTTGGACAGCAGCCCGCCGGGGTAGAGCTGTTCGCTGTAGATGTCCGACACTGCGAACAGCGGCGCAATGGCTTTGACCGCCGGATGCCCGGTGCTGGCGAGAAAGCATGCCGCCGCGCCTAGGTACGAGATGCCTGTAGCGCCGAGGTTGCCGTCGCACCAGGGCTGGCGCACGCACCAGTCGGCGACCTCGCGGCTGTCTTCGCGCTCGTTGGGCGAGCGCATTGAGTCGCGCGTGCCGAAGCTCGCGCCGGTGCCGCGCACGTCGACCACCACGAGCGCATAGCCGCATGGCACGAACGCATCGCGGTACTTTGCCGCGTTTGGTGTCGGCTCCGCTCCCGGCGTCGAGAGCTTGAAGCGGCGGTAGTAAGGCGTGAAGATCAGGATCACTGGAAATTTTTCGGGACCCTCGCCCCCTGCCAACTGCGGCAGGTACACGTCGACCGCGAGCCTGCATCCGTCGCGCATCGTCACGTAGACGGACTGCGGCGCCGCCGGCACTGCAAAGGGCTTTTCGCGCGCAGCGAAGTACTCGGCCGGCGCGACCTTCCAGGCGGTGCTTCCCTTGTCCTTGTCAGTCATATGTTTCCCGCATGCTAGACTCGTTTTCCCTATGGAATCCGGAGCGTATCACTTGCCGAAAATGCTGCGCGGCCTTGTCGCCTCACTGGCTTGCCTCATCGTCACGCCGGTCTTTCCACAGGACGCATTCCCCTCCCGCCCGATCCGGCTCATCGTGCCTCAACCTACGGGGACCGGCGGCGACATCGCCGCGCGCATGATGGCCGACAAGCTCAAGCAGGACCTCGGTCAATCCGTCATCGTCGACAACCGCGCCGGGGCCAACGGTGTGATCGCGATGGCCTTTCTCGCCAAGCAGCCGCCCGACGGCTACACGCTGCTGCTGGCCGGCGTCTCGCAGATGAGCTTCAACCACCATCTCTACAAGGACGCCGGGTTCGACACGGCCAAGGACTTCACCTATGTCTCGCCCACCGTCGAAGTGCCTTTCGTGCTCGTGGCCAGCAGGAAGAGCGGTGCGCGCACCATGGCCGACCTCCTGGCGATTTCGGCCAGTAAACCCGGCGGCGTCAATTTCGCCAGCGGCGGCGTGGGCAATTCCACGCATCTTGCCACCGAGATGCTCGCGATCCGGTCCAACATGAAGGTGACCCACGTGCCCTATGGCGGGTCGAGCGGCGCGCTGCTGAGCGTGGTATCGGGCGAGTCCGACATCATGGTGAGCCCGCTGCCGATCGCCCTGCCCCACATCACCAGCAATGCCCTTGTCCCGATCGGGATGCTGAGCGCGGCGCGCGCCGCGCAGCTGCCGGCGGTGCCCACGCTCAAGGAGGCGGGCCTGGATGTCCCTATCATGCCGGGCTGGTACGCGCTGATCGGCCCGGCCGGAATGGACGCCAAAGTCGTGCAGAAGCTGCAGGCTTCCGTGCAGAAGATGTTCACCGACCCGGAAGTGAAGGCGCACCTGGACGGCCTGGCGATGTTCGTGGTCGGCAGCACCGCGGTCGCGGCACGCGAGCGGGGATTGAGCGACTCGAAAACCTGGGGCGACCTGATCCGGGCGCAGAAGATCCAGGTGAACTAACCCACCACGAAAGCGTCTTCGACCCGCCAGGTCAGCGCGACCTTGTCGCCCTCTTTCGGGCCGGGCGCATCGACGGTGGACGCGGCGGTGACCAGCAGCTTGTCTCCCGCTTCCGAGACCACTTCGATTTCCGTGATCGGTCCCAGGTAGGTCACCGCCCTGACTGTAACCGTAATGCTGCTGCCCGCCGGGCCCGCGGCACCGAGCACCGCGTGCTCCGGGCGAAAGCACAGCGCGGCCGGCCCGCCGTGATGTTCCCCCGAGAAATGCAGCGCGCTGCCATTGGCCGCCTCGAAGCGCTCAGGACCGCTCACGCGCCCTTCGATGAAGTTGCACTTTCCGATGAATCCCGCGACGAACCGTGACACCGGGCGCTTGTAGAGGTCTTCGGCCGAACCCAGCTGCTCCAGTTTTCCGTGATTCATCACCCCGATGCGGTCGGCAATCGCCATCGCCTCTTCCTGGTCGTGCGTGACGAACACCGAAGTGATCCCCGCCTCGCGCTGCAGCTCGCGAATCTCGGTCCTCATTTGAGTGCGCAGCTTGGCGTCGAGCGCCGAGAACGGCTCGTCCAGCAGCAGCACGTCGGGATGGTTGGCCATCGCGCGAGCAAGCGCTACGCGCTGCTGCTGGCCGCCCGACAAGGCGCGGGGCTGGCGCTCGGCAAGCGCCTCCAGCTGCACCCAGCGCAGCATCTCCGCCACGCGCGCCGCGATCTTTGCCTTGTCCCAGCCGCGCACGCGCAGGCCGAACTCGACATTCTTTGCCACCGTCAGGTGCGGGAACAGCGCATAGCCCTGGAACACCATGCCGACGTTGCGCTTGTGCACCGGCACGCGGGTCACGTCGCGGTCGCCGAATTTCACCGTCCCCGCGTTGGGTGCGACGAATCCCGCGATCAGGCGCAGAGTCGTCGTCTTGCCGCAGCCGCTGGGCCCGAGCAGCGCGAGCAGCTCGCCGTCGCGGATGTCGATCGATACATCGTCGACCGCGGCAAGCGCGCCGTAGGTCTTGCGGATGTTGCTGAGCGTGACGCCGGCCATGGGACTAGAACGCCTTTCCGAGCTTGACGAAGCGATCCGACACGACGAGCGCCGTCCCGATGATGAGGATCTGCACGGTCGCCACCGCCGCAATGGTCGGGTCGAGGCTCCACTCCAGGTAATTGATTATCGCGATCGGCAGCGTGGTCTTGCCCGGACCGACGAGGAACAGCGACTTCTCGAGGTCGGAGAATGACGCAATGAACGAGAACATCGCCGCGGCGATCATGCCCGGGCGGATGATAGGCAGCGTCACGAGGAAAAACGTCTGGACGGCGTTCGCCCCGAGGCTGCGCGCCGCTTCCTCCGACGAGACGTTTGCCGTCACCAGCGATGCGCACACCAGCCGCAGGGTCCAGGGGAGCGCTACCAGCGTGTGCGCGATTACGAGACCCGTAAACGTCGCCGCAAGCTGGAAGTTCGTGAGGATTTCGACCTCGACGAAATAGATGTAGACAGCGGCGCCCGCAACGATCGCAGGCACATACATCGGCGACAGAAGGAATTGCCTGATCGCCTCGCGTCCCGGAAAGGGAAAGCGCTCGATCGCGAGGGACGCGGGAACGCCGAGGAGGAGCGACCCGATCGTCGCGCAGATCCCCACCTTCACGCTCATGAGGAAGCCCTGGGAAAAAGCATCTGTGCTCCACGCATGCGCGAACCACGCGAACGTGTAGCTGGTGGGCGGGAAAGTCAGGATCTTGTCGGAGAACAGGCTGGCCCACATGATCGTGACCAGGGGGCCGAGCAGGAAAGCGAAGATCGCCACCACCAGCGTGACGAATGCGATCCGGCCGAAGGATGTCCCGCCCATGGTCAGAAGTACTTCCTGCCGAGGAACCGCGTCGAAAGCACGGTCAGGATCAGCGTGACCGCCATGAGGATGCAGGCGAGAGTGGACCCAAAAGGCCAGTTGTTGGCCTTGGCGATCTGCCCGTACACCACCGGCCCCATTGTCTGCATGGTCGGGCCGCCGATGAGCACCGGGGTCGCATACGCATTCATCGCTAGCGCAAAGCAGATTGCGGCGGCCGCGACCACGCCGGGCGTGGAAAGCGGCAGCACGACGCCGAGCACCGTCCGCAGCGGCGAATGGCCGAGCGACTGCCCCGCCTCCTCGAGGCTGGTCGGGATCGAATCGATCACGCTCTGAAGCGTGATGATCGCAAACGGAAGGAGCACGGAGACGAGCGCGATCACGACCGCAGTAGGCGTGTACAGGATCTTGATGGGCTCGCTGATGAGACCGGCGTTGATCATGAGGGTGTTGGCCACGCCCTTGGTGCCCATGACGACCATCCACGCGGCGGAACGCACCGCATTACCGAGCAGCAGCGGCAGCACGGTAAGGATGATGAGCCAGCCCCTGACGCGCTGCGACTCCACTCGCGAGATGTAGTAGGCCACTGGGAACGCGAGCAGCATTACGATTACCGTGGACAACGCCGCAAGCTTGGCCGTCAGCGCGAGTACGTTCTGGTAGAACGGGTCGGCCACCGCCTGCACGTAGTTGTCGATGCTGAATACGCCCAGCATCAGCTTCACCGGGTCGTATTTGTCGAAGCTGTAGCGCAGGATGAGGCCGAGCGGCGCCATGAGGAAAACCGCCACGAGGGCGAGCGCCGGCAGCACCAGCATCGCCCCACCCCATCGGCGGCTTTCCCGCAACTCGCCCCCCGCCGTCATGCAGCGCCCGGTTCCGCGCTCAAGTGGCGAGGAAGTCCTTCTTCCACCAATCGAGCCACGATGTGATGTTCTTCGCCCAGTATTCCTGGTTGGCGTAGTGCAGCGTGGATTTCTGCTTGTCGGTGAAGGCGATCATCTTGCCGAGGTCACCTGAGATGACCACCGCGGTGGTCGGCGGAGTGTAGAAATTGTCCGCGCACAATCCGGCCATCGCTTTGGGGTCGAGCAGCGCATTGAGGTAGGTGTATGCGCCTTCCTTGTTGATCACGCGCTTGGGCATCACCGCGCCGAACACCTGGTAAATGCCGCCTTCCTTCGGATACACGACCTGGCACTTGGTGCCGTCCTTGGCCCACTGCAGGCCGCGCGCGCGATAGTTGGCCAGCATCCAGATCTCGTCGGCCTTGATCGCCGCCTGCGCCTGCTGGTGGGACGGGTAGACCTTGGGCTGCACGGCCTTCTTCCATTCGAGCAGCAGCTTCTTCGCACCGGCAAAATCGTCCATCTTGCCCGAGGCGACGATGCTCGCGGTCTGCATCGCGTTGCCGTAGTTCGAGTCCATCACGCCGATCTTGCCTGCGTACTTGGGGTTCCACATGTCCGCGTAGGCAGTGACCGGGTCCTTGATCTTCTCCGGGTTGTAGACGAGCTCCCAGGCCGAGTACAGCCACGGCTCGAAATACGTCCGCTTCATGCTGGGGATCATCGTGGCAGCGTTCGGGATCTTCGAATAGTCGAGCGTCTCCAGGGCATCCTGCGCGTACAGCGTGTAAGCCTCGGCCTCGCCCAGATGCACGATGTCGACCGTGCCGCGCGGCAGGCGCTTTTCCGCGATGATCTTGGTCAGTCGCGGCGGCTGCTCGCCGAGCTCGCGCACGATGGTCCAGCCGTTCTTCTCGAGCAGCGGCGTTTCGATGTGCTTGACCGTGCGGTCGTTCCAATCGCCGCCCCAGTTCATCACAACGATCTGCTTGCTCTGCGAATAGGCCGGGCGCATGCCGAGCATTCCGGCACCGGCGACCGCCAACCCTGCTCCTACGAATTGTCTGCGTTTCATGGAACCCTCCGTAATGGTTTTACTTCCACACCTGCTTGCACACCCGGTGGAAATTGCCCCCGAGGATGCCGCGGATATCCGCTTCCGGGTAATTCTTCCTGCACATCAGCTCGGCCAGGTCCTCGATCTGCTCCGGTTGCACGAATTTCGTGTGCCGGTTGGCCTTGCCCTGGTTGTCCGGCCAGGCTTCAGGGTTCTCGTCCACGTACTTCCAGAAGCCGGCCACATCCTTGACGTAGTCGAGGCCAATGCCCGCGTGCCTCGCACCGACCAGGTTAACAATGTGATCAAGGTGCCTGAACATGGATTCGCTGGTCGCCTCCATGTCGTCGATGAATTCGCCCAGGCCGTTCACGCCGATCACCCCGCCCGTCTCGGCGCATTTTTTGATCTGGTCGTCCTTGATGTTGCGATAGTGCGGGAACACGGCGTACGCGCAGCAGTGCGAAAAAATCGAGGGCGATGTGCTCGCTTCCATCGCCTCCATGCTGGTGCGATACCCCGTATGCGTGCCGTCCACCAGCATGCCGACCCGGTTCATCTCCTTGATCATCGCGAGCCCGAAACGCGAAAGCCCCGCATCCGTGCGCTCGGCGCAACCGTCGCCCACGAGGTTCTTCTGGTTGTACGCCATGAGCATGTGGCGCACGCCGAGCCGGTAGAACACTTCCACCAGCCCCAGGTCGTTGGCCAGCACATTGGTGCCCTGGAAGTTGATCGTGATCGCTAGCTTGGCCTCTTTTCGCGCCCGGTCCACGTCTTCGATGGCTTTCACCATCACGTACAAATCGGGATTCTTCGCGCAGACCGCGTAGACCTTGCTGATGTTGGCCAGCGCGGCTTCCGGGCCGAAGGTTTTGTCGCCGCCCAGCGTGAGCGAGACCAGGCCGAAGCCGGCCTTCCGGAATCGCGGCAGGGTGATGCCGTCGGTCGCGTGCTGCATGCCATAGGGCACGGTCATGTCCCAAACCAGCGCCGATCGATAGATGGAACGGGCTTTCTCGCTGATCCCGATTGTCTCTGCCACTTGCTGCGTGTCTCCGAACTAGGGTTGGTCGAGCTGGATGCCGCGCGACTTGATCACCTTGCCGTAGCGATCGAGCTCGGCGCGCATGAAGGCCGAGTACTCGGCAGGAGTATTGCCCACCACGGTCCACCCAAAACCTGCGATGCGCTGCGCAACCTCGGGCACCCTCAGGATCGCGATGATCTCGTTCGCGAGCCTGTCGCGAATGGCCGTTGGAATGCCAGCCGGCGCCAGGAAGCCGTACCAGGAGCCCGCTTGCGCGTCGGGCAGGCCCTGCTCGGCAAACGTACGCACGTCGGGTAGCGCCGCCAGCCGCTGCGTCCCGCTTACGCCGAGGATCCTGATCTTGCCCGCCTTGCGGTTGGTGTCCGCCGTCTGGGGCCCGCCGGTCACCATGACGTCGACCTGCGACCCCAGCAACGCATTCAGCGCCGGCGCCGACCCCTGGAACGGCACGTGGAGCAGCTGGATGCCCGCTGCCTGCTCGAGCAGGGCAAGGGCGACATGCGCAGTGCTTCCTGTACCCCAGGTCGCGAAGGAAATCTTGCCGGGCTGCTGCTTTGCGGCCGCTACCAGCGACGCAAGGTCCGGATACTCGAAGTTCGGGCGCGAGATGAGCACGAAGTTCACTGTGCCGACCAGCGAGATCGGCTCGAAGCCCTTCACCGCGTCGTACTGCAGCGACTTGTAAACGTGCGGGTTGATCGAGTGCGTGTCGGCCGTCGCGAAGAGCAACGTGTAACCGTCGGGCGCAGACCTGGCGACATAGGTCGTGCCGATCGTGCCATTGGCGCCCGGGCGGTTCTCGACCGCAATCGGCTGCCCGAGCCGTTGGGACAGGCGATCCGAAACGAGGCGCGCAACGCTGTCGGTCGGCGAGCCCGGCGGCCACGCCACGACGACCTTGATCGGCTTGTCGGGATATTGGGCATGAGCGAACCCAAGCCCCATCAACGCCATTGCACAGAACGCCGCGACTTTGCGGATGAATGCCCTCATAGCAGCTTTGCCGCCTTCGGTCCCTTGACGGGGATCTCCAGCATGTCCTCGCCGAATACGATGTTGCCCGGATAAATTTCCGCCATCTCGCGCACCACTCGCTCCCTCACCCCGGGCTGGTCGATCTGCTCGGTCACGTGGGAAATCACGAGCGTCTTCACTTTCGCCTTGGCACCGAGCTTTGCCAGCTCGATGTGCCCCATGCAGGATTCGGCAAACTCCTCGCAAAGCTGCGTGCCGGTCAAGTACTGGCACATGTGCACCATGACGTCGGCGCTTTCGGCCAGCCTCTCCATGGACGCGCATGGGCCACTGTCGCCTGAATAGACGAACGAGCCCTCCGGCGAATCGAAGCGAAAACCATACGAAGTCAGCTGCGGCCCGAAATGCGCGACGCCCACCGCCTTCACGGTCCAGCCCTCGCCGGTGATGACCTGGTTGGGCTTCATCTCGGTGACTTCGGGAGCCGGCTTTTTCCTCTCGCCGACGCCGCCGCGCGCGTGGTAGATCGAGACGCTGCACATGTGCTCGGTGCGCGCAACGAGGTCCGGCCAGAAAGCGCCGCCTTCCTGGAACAGCGCAGCCGTGACTTTCTTGATCGGCGGCGGGCCGTAGACCTTGAGCTCGGGGATCTTCCCGGCGCCCTGGTCCCAGCGCGTGAGCAGCAGCCGCGGGTAGTCGCCCATGTGGTCGTAGTGCAGATGGCTGCAGAAGAAGTGCGTCACCTTCGTCGGCGGGATGCCGAGCTCGAGCAGCCGGTGATGAGCACCGAATCCGTGATCGAACACAATCACGTCGCTGCCGATTTCAACGACGTATCCCGAACACATGCGCTTCATCGAGGGCGTCGGGGTCCCGGTGCCGAGCAGTCTGATTCTCATCCGTGGTTCCTCGTATCGCTTATTCCGGCCTGATGCCGAGCTGGGCGAACAGTTTCTGCCACTTGTCCAGGTCGCGGCGCAGGAATTCGACGAACGGCGCCGATTCGCTCGCCACCAGCTCGGCACCCTGCAGGCCGAATTTCTCGCGCAGGTCCTGGGTGCCGAGGATCGCAATCATTTCGCGGGTCAGGAAAGACGCCACCGCCGGCGGCGTCTTCGCCGGCGCGAAGATGCCGTGCCAGCCGTACGCCTCGTAGGCGGGTACGCCCTGCTCGGCCAGTGTCGGGATTTCGGGCGCACCAGGGGCGCGCTTCGAGCCGGTAATGCCGAGCGCGACCACCTTGCCGCCCCTGGCGTGCGGCAGGCCCTGCGCGAGGCCCGGAGCATTGAGCGCAACCTGCCCGCTGATGGTGTCGGTCACCGCCTGGCCGCTCGACTTGTAGGGGATCTCCTCGATCTCCACGCCGGCCATTGCCTTGAACAACTCTACAGTCAGGTGGCTGGGCGTGCC
>JBBQNG010000019.1:0-28261 GCA_038329645.1 Burkholderiales bacterium | reverse complement strand
TTGGGCACCGGCGGGGGCTCCACGACCGGCACCGGCTTGGTCTCCACCCGCTCCACGGGCGCAGGCGGCGGGGGCGGCACCCACAGCTCCACGGTCACGGTCTCCGGCGGACGCGATTGCCAGCGCACGCCGATGAAAAGGATGTCGAACAGCAGCACATGCACGAGGATCGCGAGGATCGCCGAGCTGTGGATGCCGGGCTCCTCGCGCTCCAGGTGGATCATCGGCATGGTGGCGATGCTCATCGGCTTACCCGGGCCTTTCTCTGCGGTTCACTGCGCCGGCTTGACGGACAATCCGACCCGCTTGACCGATTGCTTTTGCAGCTCGTCCATGACTTCGAGCACCGCCTCGTACTTCACGTTCTTGTCGGCCGAAATCACCACTGGCTGCTCGGCATTGGCGGCCTGCTTGGCCTTGACAATCCCTGCAAGCTCGCCCTTGCCGAGGCGCTTTTCCTCCACCAGCGCGCCCTTCGCGTCGCGGTCGCGGATGATGATGGACGCGTCCTCCTTGATCACGACTTCGAGCGGCGTGGCCGGCGTCACGGACGATTTGCGCACGCTGGGAAGGTCGACAACGCCGGGCGTGATGAGCGGCGAGGTCACCATGAAGATCACCAGCAGCACGAGCATGACGTCGATGTACGGCACGACGTTGATCTCGTTCATGAGCCGGCGGGAGCGGTGCAGCCTCATCTCAGGCGCGCGCGGTCTGGCGCTGGAGAATGTTGGAGAATTCTTCCATGAAGCTTTCGAACCGGATGGCTAATCGGTCGATGTCGTGCGAGTAGCGGTTGTACGCGACCACCGCGGGGATGGCCGCGAACAGGCCGATCGCCGTGGCGATGAGCGCCTCCGCAATGCCCGGAGCCACCTGCGCAAGCGTGGCCTGCTGCACGTTCGCAAGGCCGCGGAAGGCGTGCATGATCCCCCACACCGTGCCGAACAGGCCGACGTACGGGCTCACCGAGCCGGCCGAGGCGAGGAACGACAGGTGGCTCTCGAGCACATCCATCTCGCGCTGGTAGGTGGCGCGCATTGCGCGCCGCGCGCCGTCCACCATGGTGCTCGCATCGGTGCCGCGCTGGCCGCGCAGCTTGGAGAACTCGCGGAACCCGGCCTCGAAGATCCGCTCCAGGCTGCCGATCGAATGGCGGTTGTTGACCGCCCCCTGGTAAAGCAGGTTGAGGTCGTTGCCGCCCCAGAACTCGCGCTCGAACGTATCGGTCTCGGAGCGGGCGCGGCGGATGGCGAACATCTTGCGGAAGATGAACAGCCAGCTCATGAACGACACGCCCAAGAGGAGCGCCATCACGAACTTCACCACCAGGCTGGCGCTCGCGATTAGGGACCAGATCTCGAGGTCCTGGGTGACGTTCATGGCTGTGCGGGATCGGGTTGGGAACGGGGCATCGGGTTCATTTTTCTTTTCCGAGCAGGCGCTTCAGTGAATCGGGCATGCGCACCGAACGCAGGCTTTCCCGGTCGACCAGCGCGAGCCTGACCTCGCCTTCGACCAGGAGTTGGTTGCCGCGTTCAACGCGCTGCACGAATACGATGCTTGCCGGGCCGGACGAGCCGACTTCGGCCGTGACTTCGAGAAGCTCGTTCAGCATCGCAGGGCGATGGTAGCGCAGCGCGATCTCGTGCACCATGAAGAGTATACGGCTCTCGGCGGCGAAGCGAGACAGGTCGAAGCCGCGGGCGTTGAGGAATTCGGTGCGCGCCCGCTCCATGAAGGCGAGATACTGCGCGTGGAACACGACGCCGCCCGCATCGGTGTCCTGGTAGTACACCCGAACGGGCAGGCGAAAAGTGGCGCTCATGGCTTTGGCTTCGTATCGGGCGCGCGCATCGCCTTCATGAGCTCCTGCGAACGGGCCGACAGAGTTTCCGCCTGGCGCATGCGCGCGGCGTCATTGTTCCTGAGGCCCGCGGCGTATTCCGCGAACATGTCGCGCCTTACACCGACGAACTCGGTCAGTGCTTTGACGCGGCCCGCGATGGGCGCATCCTTCCCCACCCCGAGGGCGGCGAAGCGCGCGTATGCCGCGTTCCAGCCGGGCAGCAGCTCTTTTTCGATGGCTACGCCAAGCTGCGCGTCGTTGATGCGCCCTGCCTTGCGGTCTTCCACCAAAGCGGTGGCTCTCTTGGCAAGTGCTTCTTCCTCCGTGGCGAACTGCTGGATCGCGGCTGTAGCGGCTTTTTGCTCCGCGTAGGAATACTTCGGCGGCGGCACCGCCGAGTAAAGGACGCCGAGCACGACCGCCGCAGCGGCGAGGGCGACGGCCGCCCGCGGGCGCGACAGGGATTCGCGCGGCGCCAGCGGCCGGGCCAGCAACCACGCGAGGACGAAGCCCCCGGCGAGGCCCCCGACGTGCGCGGCGTTGTCGATCGCTGACACCACCGCGCCGAGCGCAATGGAATACACGATAAAGGCAATCGTGCTCCCGCTGAGGCTCTTCAGCACGCTTGCCGGAACCGAGCCGGGCTGGCGCAGCACATACGCGCCTAGCGCACCATAAACGCCGAAGATCGCTCCCGAAGCGCCCGCGCTGACCACCCGGTCCGCGTTCCACAGCAGGCTGGCGAAGCTCCCGGTCAGGCCCGCGAAAAGGTAGATCGCGAGGAAAGTGAAATTGCCGTACAGACGCTCCACCAGGCCGCCCGCCCCCCACAGCGCCCACATGTTCATCGCGATGTGCAGCAGGCCGAAATGAAGGAAGGTGCACGCCAACAGACGCCACCACTCGCCTTCCTTGGTAATCGGTCCGAAGTTGGCGCCCCAGCGCAGGTGAACCGCGGAATTGGGCTCGAGCAGTCCGGCGCCGTCCGCGAGCATCGCGAGGAACACGACGATATTGATCGCGATGATCGCGTGCGTCACCCAGACGCGCGGTGTGGCGCCGAGGAGGTCGCGGCCGAACTGGTTCCGCTCGACGGCAAGGTTTGCCGCGGATGCGGCCTCCTGCCCCTCCTGGCCGAAGACGTTCAGTCCGGGTTTCCTTGCTCTGGGTCCGGCGGCAGGCTGCTCCACAGATCCGCGCCTGCAGCACCAAACGCGGCGGGCGCGACAAGGCCGAAATGGCGGTACGCCTGCAGGGTGGCCATGCGGCCGCGCGGCGTGCGCTGCAGGTAGCCCTGCTGGATGAGGTAAGGCTCGAGCACATCCTCGATGGTGTCGCGCTCCTCGCCGATCGCGGCGGCAAGATTGTCGACGCCCACCGGGCCGCCGGAGAACCGCTCGATCACCGCGAGCAGCAGCTTGCGGTCCATCACGTCGAACCCCAGCGGATCGACATCCAGCATTTTAAGCGCCGCATCGGCGACGGCCTTGGTGACCACGCCGTCGGCCTTGACCTGCGCGTAATCGCGCACGCGGCGCAAGAGGCGATTCGCAACGCGCGGCGTACCCCGCGAGCGTCGCGCGATCTCTGGCGCGCCGCCGCCTTCGATGCCGACCTCGAGCAGGTGCGCCGAGCGTTCCACAATCGACGTCAGCTCGGCCTCGTTGTAGAACTCCAGGCGCGCAACGATGCCGAAGCGGTCGCGCAGCGGGTTGGTCAGCATGCCGGCGCGGGTAGTCGCACCCACCAGCGTAAACGGCGGGAGGTCCAGCTTGATGGAGCGCGCCGCCGGCCCCTCGCCGATCATGATGTCGATCTGGTAGTCCTCGAGGGCCGGGTAGAGAATTTCCTCGACCACGGGCGACAGGCGGTGGATCTCGTCGATGAAGAGGACGTCGCGCGGCTCGAGGTTGGTGAGCAGCGCGGCGAGGTCACCGGGGCGCTCGAGTACCGGCCCGGAAGTCTGGCGGAGGTTGACGCCCATTTCGCGCGAAATGATGTGCGCGAGCGTCGTCTTGCCCAGGCCCGGCGGGCCGAACAGGAGCACGTGATCCAGGGCTTCCTTCCTGCCGCGCGCCGCCTCGATGAAGATCTCCAGCTGCTCGCAGATCTTTTTCTGGCCGACATAATCGGCCAGCTTTTGCGGGCGCAATGCCCTTTCGATCTGCTCCTCCTGCACGGACACGGGAGCAGCCGAGATCAGCCGGTCGGTTTCGATTGCCACGTCAGGATTTTGCCAGAGCTTTGAGCGCCGCTCGGATGCCTTCGGAGACCGGGATATCGGCGGGCAGCTGCTTGGTGGCGAGCAATGCTTCCTTCTCGCTGTAGCCCAGCGAAAGCAACGCGTTCAGCACGTCGGAAGCCGGACTCGCCGCACCGCCGCTCGAGCTCGCGCCCGGCAGCACGTCGCCGAGCTTGCCCTTGAGCTCGAGCAGCAGGCGCTCGGCGGTTTTCTTGCCGATGCCGGGCACCTTGGTGAGGCGCGCCGCGTCCTGCGTCGCCACCGCGTGCGCGAGATCGTTGACCGACAAACCGGAGAGCACCGAAAGCGCGGTGCGCGCGCCGACGCCGGAGATGCGAATCAGTTTGCGGAAGGCGGAACGCTCTTCCTCGGTGCCAAAGCCGAACAGGATGTGCGCGTCCTCGCGCACCACGAGGTGCGTGAGCAGCACAACTTTCTCGCCGGTGGCCGGCAAATTGTAGAACGTGCTCATGGGGACATCGAGCTCGTAGCCGACGCCTCCCGCGTCGACCATGACCTGCGGCGGATTCTTGGCGGCCAGCACGCCCGACAGCCTTCCGATCACACCAGCCTCCCCTTCTTCATGCGCCGGCCAACGGTGGAAAGCGCTCCCATGCCCTGGCCGGCGTGTGCATGGCAGATGGCGCAGGCAAGCGCGTCCGCCGCATCCGGGCTCGGATCGCCCGTGAGCGCAAGTAACCGCTTCACCATCATCTGCACCTGCTCCTTGCCCGCTTTGCCCGCGCCCACCACCGCCTGCTTGACCTGCAGCGCAGTGTACTCGGCGACCGGCAGGCCCGCCTGCACCACCGCGCAGATGGCCGCGCCGCGCGCCTGTCCGAGCAGCAGGGTCGACTGGGGGTTGACATTGACGAACACTTTTTCGATCGCGGTCTGCGCGGGACGGTGCGCCGCGATCACTTCGGCCAGCCCCTCGAGGAGGACCTTGATGCGCTCGGGCAATTCGCCCTCGCCGCTCTTTACGCAACCGCTCGTCACATAAGTGAGCTTCGCGCCGGTTTTTTCGATGACGCCGAACCCGGTGATCCTGAGGCCCGGGTCGATGCCCAGGATGCGCACGGTTTCAGTCATCGACGCGCATTGCCCGGGTCCAAGGGTCAGGCCTCGTCCAGCACCGCGGTGGTGTAGACCTCCTGGACGTCGTCGAGCCCTTCGAGGGCATCGAGAAGCTTCCTCATCTTCACGCCCTCTTCGCCAGCCAGCGCATTTTCGAGCGTGGGCTTCATCGTGATCTCGGCGATCTCGGGCTTCAGACCGGCCTTTTCGAGGCCGGTTTTCACCTGGGTGAAGTCGGCCGGCGCGCAGATCACCTCGATTGAGCCGTCCTCGTTGGCGATCACGTCTTCGGCGCCCGCATCGAGCGCGGCTTCCATGACCTCGTCCTCGGACAGGCCCGGCGCGAACAGGAACTGGCCGCAATGCTTGAACAGGAACGCCACCGACCCGTCGGTGCCCAGGTTGCCGCCGTTTTTCGCAAACCCGTGGCGCACCTCGGCCACCGTGCGCGTGCGGTTGTCGGTCATGCAGTCGACGATGATCGCCGCACCACCGATGCCGTAACCCTCATAGCGGATTTCCTCGTAGGCGACGCCTTCGAGCGTGCCCGCGCCGCGGCCGATCGCGTTCTGCACGCTGTCCTTCGGCATGTTGGCCTCGCGCGCCTTGTCCATCGCAAGGCGCAGGCGCGGGTTGGTGCCCGGGTCGGCCCCGCCGAGGCGCGCCGCAACCGTGATCTCTTTGATCACGCGCGTAAAGATCTTGCCCCGCTTGACGTCCTGGCGCCCCTTGCGGTGCTGGATGTTCGCCCATTTGCTGTGTCCGGCCATCGATAGTTCCAAGGTGCGTCGCGGGAGCGGTAAGTGATGCGGCGTATAATTTTACCTCTATGGCCCAGCCACTGCTCATCGCGAAGAACAGCCGCACGGAACTCTTTCTGCTGCCCTCGCTCGCCAACCGCCATGGACTCATCACCGGAGCGACCGGCACCGGCAAGACGGTCACGCTGCAGTCGCTCGCGCAGGCTTTCTCGTCGATCGGCGTGCCGGTGTTCATGGCCGACGTCAAGGGCGACTTGTCGGGCATGGCAAAGGCGGGCGGCGCCAATGTGCGCGTTGCGGAGCGCATCAAGCTGCTCAAGCTCGACGTGCGCTACGAGGCCGTGCCGACGGTGTTCTGGGATGTGTTCGGCGAACAAGGCCACCCGGTGCGCGCGACGATCTCCGACATGGGCCCGCTGCTCCTGTCGTCGATGCTCAACCTCAACGACATCCAGGAGGGCGTGCTCAACCTGCTGTTCAAGATCGCCGACGACAACGGCATGCTGCTGCTCGACGCCAAGGACCTGCGCGCGATGCTCCAGCACGTGGGCGACAACGCGGCGCAGTTCCAGACCAAGTACGGCAACATCTCGGCCGCCTCGGTCGGCGCGATCCAGCGCGAGCTGCTCACACTGGAAAACCAGGGCGCGGACAAGTTCTTCGGCGAGCCGATGCTTGACATTGCCGACCTGATGCAGACGCAGGCCGTCGACGGAAAAATGCGTGGGGTGGTCAACATCCTCGCCGCCGACAAACTCATGAATTCGCCCAAGCTCTACGCGACCTTCCTGCTGTGGATGCTCGCGGAGCTGTTCGAACACCTGCCCGAGGTGGGCGATCCCGAAAAGCCCCGCCTGGTGTTCTTCTTCGACGAGGCGCACCTGCTTTTCACGGATGCACCCAAGCAGTTGCTGACAAAGATCGAGCAGGTGGTGCGCCTCATCCGCTCCAAGGGCGTGGGCGTGTACTTCGTCACCCAGAACCCGCTCGACATTCCGGAATCCGTCCTCGGCCAGCTTTCCAACCGCGTCCAGCATGCGTTGCGCGCGTTCACCCCCAAGGACCAGAAAGCGGTGAAAGCGGCCGCGGATACGCTGCGCCCGAACCCAAAACTGAACACGGCCCAGGTCATCACGGAGCTGGAGGTGGGCGAGGCGCTGGTGAGCCTGCTCGACGAGAAAGGTCGCCCCGGCATGGTCGAGCGCGCCTTCGTCATCCCGCCGGGCAGCCAGCTGGGTCCGATCGACGCCGCGGAACGAAAAAAGGCCATCGAGTCCTCAACCATTTTCGGCCATTACGAAAAAAGCATCGACCGCGAATCGGCTTACGAGAAGCTCAAGGGTCGCGCAACCGACAGGCAGGAGGGCACTTCCCAGCCGCAAGGCTCCGCGCAGCCTGCGCAACCTTCCTCAGGCAGCGGCGTGGGCAGCGTTCTGTCGGACGTGCTGTTCGGCCGCAAGGGGCCGCGCGGCGGCCAGCAATCCACCGGGATCGTGCAATCGGCCGCGACGAGCGCGGCCCGGGCGATCGGGTCGGAGCTCGGACGACAAATCCTGCGCGGGGTTCTCGGCTCGATACTCGGCAGCGCGAAGCGCCGCTAGTGGCCGCGGTTTCCTACCGGGCCTGGGGGCTCGTCTTCGCCCTCGGCGGCGTGATCGGCTTCTCGTTCCGCCCGATCCTGGTCAAGCTTTGCTACGCAGCCCATCCCGCGTCGCCCGTGACGCTGCTTTTCCTGCGCATGAGCCTGTCGCTGCCCGTTTTCGTGCTGGTGGCCTGGCTCTTGAACCGCCAGGACGCCGGCAGCTTCGACAAGCGGGTACCGCTTGCCGCGCGCGACTGGGCTCAGGTGGCAGGCCTGGGGTTCGTCGGCTACTACATGGCGAGCTTCCTCGACTTTCTCGGCCTGCAGTACGTCGGCGCCGGGATCGGCCGCCTCATATCGTTCCTGTATCCGACCATCGTGGTGCTGCTGTCGCTGCTGTTCCTGCACAAACGGCCGGCGCCGCGCGAGATCGCAGCGCTGTTCATCACCTACGCGGGCATTGCGCTGGTCGTTTCGGGCCAGGTCGCCGGCGCCCCGGGGGACCGGCTGTTCGCGTTCGGCGTGCTGCTTTGCTTCGCGAACGCGCTGTCCTACGCGGTCTACCTCGTAGCCGGCGCGGAGCTCACCAGGCGCATCGGGTCGATGCGCTTTACGGCCTATACGATGATTGCGGCGACGCTGCCCGCCGTGGTGCAATTCCTCATCATCGAGCCGGTGTCGGCGCTCGACCTGCCGCCGACGGTCTGGGGATACGTCCTCTTGATGGTGGTGTTCTCCACCATCGTGCCGGTCTTCCTGTCGGCCGAAGCCCTCAGGCGCATCGGCGCCAACCAGTTCGCCCTCATCGGCGGAGTGAGCCCGGTTGTGACAGTATTCGCCGCCGCGTTCGGCCTGGAGGAACCTGTCAGCCTTTTGCAGGTCGCAGGTAGCGTCCTCGTCATCTCCGGCGTGCTTCTCGTTTCCCTTAAGCAGACCTCATGATCACCACCTCCGGCATCACCATGCAGTTCGGCGCCAAGCCGCTGTTCGAGAACGTCTCCGTCAAATTCGGCGGCGGCAACCGCTACGGCCTCATCGGCGCCAACGGCAGCGGCAAATCGACCTTTATGAAAATCCTCGGCGGCGAGCTCGAGCCCTCGTCGGGCAACGTAGCCGTGGACGCCAACGAGCGCATCGGCCGCCTGCGCCAGGACCAGTTCGCGTACGAAGACAAGCGCGTGCTGGACGTCGTCCTCATGGGCCACGAGCAGATGTGGGCCGCAATGGAAGAGCGCGATGCGATCTACGCCAACGTCGACGCCACCGAAGACGACTACATGAAAGCCGCGGAGCTGGAGGCGAAGTTCGCGGAATACGGCGGCTACGACTCGGAGGCGCGGGCGGGGTCGCTCCTCTTCGGCCTGGGGATTCCCGAGGAGCAGCACCGCGGCCCGATGAGCGCGGTCGCACCCGGGTGGAAGCTGCGCGTGCTGCTCGCACAGGCGCTGTTTGCCGATCCCGACATCCTGTTGCTGGATGAGCCGACCAACAACCTGGACATCAACTCGATCCGCTGGCTGGAGAACATCCTCGACCAGCGCCAGAGCACGATCGTGATCATCTCGCACGACCGGCATTTCCTCAACGCGGTGTGCACGCACATGGCGGACCTGGATTACGGCGGCATCCGCGTCTACCCGGGCAGCTACGACGACTATATGCTCGCCTCCACACAGGCACGCCAGCAGGTGTTGAATGCCAACTCCAAGGCCAAGGAGCGGATCGCCGAGCTGCAGGACTTCGTCTCGCGCTTCTCGGCCAACAAGTCCAAGGCGCGCCAGGCCACCTCGCGCCAGAAGCAGATCGAGAAATTGAAAGTGGAGGACGTGAAGCCCTCATCGCGCCAGTACCCGTTCATCCGCCTGGACTACGACGAGAAAGAAAAACTCCACCGCCACGCGGTCGAGGTCGAGAACCTCGCCAAGGGCTACGGCAAGCCGCTCTTCCACGGCTTGAATCTCATCATCGAAGCCGGCGACAAGGTCGGCATCATCGGCCCCAACGGGATAGGCAAGACCACCCTGCTGCGTTGCCTGTGGGGCGACCTGAAAGCGGAGGCCGGCAAGATCCGCTGGACCGACAAGGCGCGGCCCGGTTACTGCGCGCAGGAGCACACCGCCGATTTCGCCGAGGACACCAGCCTCACCGAATGGATGGGCCAGTGGAAAGCCGCGTCCGACGAAGACCAGGTCGTGCGCAGCACCCTGGGGCGGCTCCTTTTTTCAGGCGACGAAGTCGGCAAGTCCGTGAAAGTGGTGTCAGGAGGCGAGGAACAGCGCCTCATCTTCGGCAAGCTCATGCTGCAGAAGCACAATGTGCTCCTTATGGACGAGCCGACCAACCACCTCGACATGGAATCGATCGAGTCGCTCAATACGGCGCTGGAGAAGTTCAAGGGCACGCTGGTCTTCGTTTCGCACGACCGCGAGTTCGTTTCATCGCTCGCCACGCGGATTATCGATATGAGGGTTGACGGCACTGTGGATTTTCGCGGAACCTACGACGAGTACCTGCAAAGTCAGGGTGTAGCCTAGGAAGGGAAGGAGGGGCCCCGCCCCTCCTCAGACCTCCCCGGTCAATCATCAAGGAAACCATCATGGATCTCGGAATTCGCGGCAAGACCGCGCTGGTATGCGCGGGCAGCAAGGGCCTGGGAAAGGGATGCGCACAGTCGCTCGCGAAAGAAGGCGTCAACCTCGTGATTACCGCGCGAGGCAAGGAAGCCCTTGAAGCGACGGCAGAGGCGATCCGCAAGGCGCATGGCGTCAAGGTCACGACCGTCGCGGGCGACATCACCACGCCCGAAGGCCGCGCCGCCGCGCTCGCGGCGTGCCCCGCGCCCGACATCCTCGTCAACAACGCGGGCGGCCCGCCGCCGGGCGATTTCCGCGAATGGGACCGGGAGGTCTGGATCAAGGCGCTCGACGGCAACATGATCACGCCGATCCTGCTCATCCGCGCGGTGGTCGACAAGATGATCGAACGCAAATTCGGCCGCATCGTCAACATCACCTCGGGCGCGGTGAAATTCCCGATCCCCGAGCTCGGGCTGTCCAACGGCGCGCGCACCGGCCTCACCGGGTTCGTCGCCGGGCTGTCAAGGAAGACGGTGCGCCACAACGTCACGATCAATGGCGTGCTGCCCGGGCCGTTCGACACGGACCGCCTGCGCGGCAACTTCAAGTTCAATGCACAGAAGACCGGCAAGACCGAGGAGGAGCTGGCGCGCGCGCGGGCTGAAGCCAATCCGGCGGGGCGCTTCGGCACCATCGAGGAGTTCGGCGACGCATGCGCGTACCTCTGCAGCGCGCAGGCCGGCTTCATCACCGGCCAGAACCTGCTGCTCGACGGCGGCGCCTATCCGGGCACGTTCGGCTGAAAGGAAGGGAGGTCCCATGTCCGCAGTCCTGAAGATCGTTCCGTCACCCTTGCCGCCCGGCCCCATCGGCGGCCCCGCTGCCTGGAAAGGCCCCGCAATCGACACGCCGGAAGCCCGGCGCGACTGGCTCTACGAGTTCACGCCGGTCGAGCTCGACGAGCTGGACGCGGCCATCCGCGCCCACTTTGACGAGAAGCGCGAGATGGGCGACATCTCGCCGGCGACCTTCCGTGTGCCGGTGCTGGCAAAGAAGCTCGTCAGCATCCTCGGACAGGTGACCCACGGCCGCGGCTTCGTGATGCTGCGCGGGTTCCCGGTCGGACGCTACGGCACCGCCGAAAGCGCGGTGGCCTATCTCGGCATCGGCTCGCACCTGGGCAGCTTCCGCTCGCAGAACGCCAAGGGCCACCTGCTGGGCCATGTGTGCGACCTGGGCCTGGACATCAAGAAGCCCACTACGCGCTACTACCAGACCAACCGCGAGCTCGAGTACCACACCGACTCGTGCGACATCGTGGGACTGCTTTGCCTAAAGACCTCGAAATCGGGCGGCGAGAGCCGGCTGGTGAGCTCGGTCACGCTGCACGACGAGATGTTCCGCCGCCGGCCCGACCTCTGGCGCCAGCTCTTCAATCCCTTCCCCACCGACCGGCGCGGCGAAGTGCCGCCGGGAATGCTGCCGTGGTTCGAGCTGCCGGTGTTCAACTGGCACGCGGGCGAGCTGTCGACCATCTTCTCCGGCCAGTACATCCGCTCGGCGCAGGCCAACTTTCCCGAGGCGCGCCGGCTCACGGCCGCCGAGCACGAGGCACTCGACTACCTTGATGCGCTATCCAACGACCCGGAGCTCAACCTGACCATCGAGTTCCGACCCGGCGACATGCAGTTCGTGCACAACCACCAGATCCTGCACAGCCGCACCGACTTCGAGGACTGGCCTGAGCGGGAGAAACGCAGGCACCTGCTGCGCCTGTGGCTCGCGCCACGCGTCGCGCGCGAGCTCCCGCCTGCTTACGCGCAACGCTATGGTTCGATCGAGCCGGGCAACCGGGGCGGCATCATCACACAGCAGACCACGCTGACTTTCGTGCTGGAACCGCAATGACCAGCCGTCGCCAGGTCCTCGGGGCAACTGTCGCAGCCGCGGCGCTGGCCGCTTCGGGCGCAGGCTTTGCCCAGTCGCAGGCTTACCCGAACAAGCGCGTGCGCATCCTGGTGGGCTTCGCCCCCGGCGGCATCGTCGACGTGCTCGGACGGCTGCTGGCCGACCGGCTGTCGAAATCGATGGGTCAGCCCTTCGTGGTCGAGAACCGTCCCGGCGCGGGCGGCAACCTCGCAACCGGGCTGGTCGCGCGCGCCAAAGGCGATCCCTATACGCTCATGCTCGGCTCGAGCGGTCCGCTCGCCGTGAGCCCGACCACAGAGGCCGACCTCGGCTACGACCCGCTGGTGGACCTCACCCCGATCACGATCGTGGCGAAGACGCCGCTGGTGGTCGTGGTCCCGGCCAGCTCGTCGCACAAGGATTTGCAGTCGCTCATGCAGGCGATGAAGAAGTCGTCGCAGGAAGTGCTCTACCCCACGCCAGGCGTGGGCTCGCCGCAGCTGCTCGCACAGGAAGCTTTCCGCCAGCGCGTCGGCTTCGCCGCGGCACCCGTCCACTATAACGGCAGCGCGCCCGCGGTGATGGCCGTGCTCGCAGGCGAGTTCCCTTTCACGATCGAGAATCCGCTGCTGGTGCTCGGCCACATCAAGGCCGGCAAGCTGCGTGCGCTGGCAGTGACGAGCAGGCAGCGCGCGCCGCTGCTCGCCGACGTCCCGACGGTTTCGGAGTCGGGACTCGAAGGCTACGAAGCCGGCGGCTGGTACGGCTTCATCGGCCCGGCCGGCCTGCCCACCGAGATCGTGAACCAGCTGCATGCCGAAGCCGTGGCGGCGCTCAAGGAGCCCGAGATGGCGCGGCGGATTGCAGAGATGGCTTCGCCCAACATCACGAGCACGCCCGAGGAGTTCCGCGCCTTCATCGCAGCCGAGACGCAGAAGTGGCGCTCGGTTCTCCAGGCCGCCAAGAAGCCTGCATAGTCATATCTTCCGTTATATTATTTAAAGTATACGAACTGGCAGGAAACTGGCTCTGCCAGCCGGTCTCGCAAAACAAATTCACTGAATTCAGGCGGGCGCGGCGGCCAGCACGGGCTTTTCTTCGCGGATCGGCAGGTTGACCAGCGCCGCCAGCGACGCGAGCACGATGTCGGCGTACCACATCCAGTTGTAGCTGCCGGTCGAGTCGATCGCGATGCCGCCCAGCCACGCGCCGAAGAAGCCGCCGATCTGGTGGCTGAAGAGGGTCAGCCCGAACAACGTGGCGAGATAGCGCGGGCCGAAGAGCTTGCCCACCAGCCCTGCCGTAGGCGGCACCGTCGAGAGCCAGGTTACGCCGAGCACTGCGGCGAAGGCATAGAAAGTCAGGTCGGTCTTGGGCGCCATGAGATAGATCGAGATGGCGACGGCGCGCGAGGCGTACATCCACACCAGGATCATCTTCATGCGCTTGGTCTGGCCAAGCCAGCCCGCGCCGATGCTGCCCACGATGTTGGCCAGGCCGATGATGGCGAGGGCCGTCGCCGACACCGAAGCGGGCAACCCGCACAGCGCCACTTCGCCCGGAAGGTGCGTGACCAGGAACGCGATGTGAAAGCCGCAGGTAAAGAACCCGGCATGCAGGCACCAGTAGCTCCGGTCGCGGAAGGCGATGCGCGTCTGCTGGCCCAGCGTCATGCCGCCGGGCGGCGGCGCCATAGCCGCGGCCGCCGCGGCCTTGCTCTGGCGCAGCGGGAGCGCGAGGAGGATGGTGGTGAGCGTCGTCGCGGCCAGCGTGAGCATCGCGACGACCCAGCCGAACGCGGAAATCAGCGCCTGCGCGATCGGCGCGAACAGGAATTGCCCGAACGATCCCCCGGCATTGATGAAGCCCGAAGCGAACGAGCGCTTGTCGGCCGGCAGACGCTGCGCCGCTGCGCCGATCAGGATCGAGAAGCTGCCGGCGCCCGCGCCCGCAGCGGTGAGGATCCCCATGGCGAACATGAGGCCGACGCCCGAATCCATCCAGGGCGTGATCGCCATGCCCGTCGCAAGCAGGATCGCACCGAAGACGATCACCCTGAAAGAGCCCACCCGGTCGGCCAGCATGCCGAAGAGCGGCTGTGCGGCGCCCCACACGAACTGGCCGACGGCCAGCGCGAAGCTGATCGTCACGATCCCCAGGCCCGTGGCCGAATTGAGCGGCGAGACGAACAGGCCCGTCGACTGGCGGATGCCCATGGTGACGGCAAGGATCGCCGCCGAAGAGATCACCAGCGTCCAGAAAGTGCGTTGCGCAGTCATGGGCTCCCGTCCCGGAACAAGGCAAAGGGGTCGATTTTCCCAGATAAACGGGCCCGGACAGCAGGTAAAATTCTCATGCGATGCATGCCCAGGGCGAAGAGTTCCGCGACGACTACCGCAAGGCGCTGCCCAAAGAGATGGTCCAGCGCCTGGCGACGCTCTCGCTCGCCCGCTCGGCCTGGTCGGTCGCCCAGGAGGTCCTCATCCTTGCGGCGCTGATTGCTGTGGCGCTTCACTGGTGGACGCTGCTCGTGGTTATCCCGTGCGTCGTCCTGATCGGCACGCGCCAGCATGCCCTCTTCATCCTTGCGCACGACGCCGCGCACTACCGCCTGTTCGAGCAGCGCTGGCTCAACGACGCCGTCGGCCGCGCCTGCGCTACGGTGCAGGGGCTTTCGATGCGCACTTACCGCGTCGTCCACCGCCTGCACCACAACAACCTGTATGGCCCGGCCGACCCGGACACGGCGCTGCACGGTGGCTATCCACGGGGCCGCGCCTACCTGGTCAGGAAGCTCCTCAAGGACCTGACCGGCTTCACGGCCTGGAAAACCTATGCGTATTTCTTCGGCGCACCCGCGATCAATACCGAAACGAATGTCGCGCTGCGCCCGCTCAACGACACCTCCGAGCGCCTGCGCAGCGAGGCGCGCAACGACCGCGCGTTGGTGATCGGCTTTCACCTCATCGCGCTGGCCGTGGCGGCCGCGACCGGCTACCTGGTCGAATACCTGGTGCTCTGGATCCTCCCGCTGCTGACCGTGGTGCAGGCGATCCTGAGGCTGCGCGCCATATCCGAGCATGGCGCAACGACCGATTTCTCCTCGCCGCTGACGGCCGCGCGCACCAACCTCGGCGGGCCCATCGTCGAGTGGCTGATCTTTCCGCATAGCGTGAACTTCCACATCGAGCACCACCTTTACGCCTCGGTGCCGCACTACAACCTGGCGGAACTGCATCGCGAGATGGTGAAGCATGGGCTGCTCGAGGGAGCGGAAGTGATGCTCTTCTCGCAGACGCTGGGCAAGATCTTCGCCGAGCGGCGTCCGGCGTGAGGGGGAGGTCCTGAAGAGGGGGCGGAGCCCCCTCTTCTCGTCTCGGCTAAAGTTTCAGGCGCATCGGGCGCATGCCCGAGAACTGGAAACCTTCCGCAGCGTAGACTCCATGGGCAAGCGCGTTGTCCTCGTCGCTGAGGAGCGTCAGGCGCAGGCATCCCTCCTCGCGCGCGCCGACCACCGCGTGCGCGAGCAGCGCGGCGCCGACGCCCCGGCCGCGGCAGTCCGGCAGCACGACCATGTCCTCGAGCCACGCCGCCTTGCCGCCTTCGGCGGTGCTGACGGTGTACAGGGTGCTGGCCATGCCGATCACACGGCCGCCCTCGCGCGCGACGTAAATGCGGCCCACGCGCGGATCGGCGAGGATCATTTCCAGCGCGCGGCGCTGCTTTTCCGCGTCCGGCACGAAATCGGCTTCCTGGGCGAACAGCACGCCCAGCAGCTCGACCAGCCGCGCGAGGTCCTTTTTCGCGGCGGGGCCAATCTCGAGCGCCAGAGCAGACTCGCTCATGCAATGCCTCGCCGCGGCGTTTCGCATCCCATGCGGGAAGCGCATTGACGCCGGCTCGCAGCCGCCCGTACCATGATTTTCATCCTTGCCATTCCCTCGTGTCCCGCCAGCTTACCGCCGGGAGCGCCATGTCGCAAAAACGATTCGCCCAGTCCTTCGTCCAAGACAATTTCAGGAGCCGCATTGAAAGTCAAACAGGTGATTTGCGCCGCAGGGCGCTCCGGCTACATGCATCGCGACCTCATGGCGATCAAAGCGGGCGCCCGCCAGGACGGCATGATCTTCCACGGCCCGACCGTGACACCCGGGTTCAAGAAAATCGTCGAGCCCGCCACTATCATCTCGGTCATGCTCGTCCTGGACGACGGCCAGATCGCGTTCGGCGACTGCGCCGATGTGATCCTGGCCGGCGTGGCCGGACGCGACCCGGTGTTCAACGCCGTGGATTACATGGATGTCATGCAGGGCCCGGTGGCCGCGGCGCTCACGGGACGCGACGTAGCCAGATTCAAGCCCAACGCCGACGAGCTCGACAAGATGAAGGTCGAGGGCAAGCGCCTGCACACGGCGCTGCGCTACGGCATCACGCAGGCGCTGCTCCACGCCACGGCACTGTCGCTCAAGCAGACGATGGCCGAGGTGATTGCGCGCGAATACGGCAGCACGATCTCGAAGAAACCCATTGGCATCCTCGCCTCGGGCCACAAGGACGACCCCACGCAGCTCGACCGCATCATTCTCAAGCGCTTCGAGCTGTTGCCGCACGCCTCGTTCACCGTGGTCAAGACCCATGTGGGCCTCAAAGGCGAGATCCTGCACGCGTGGGTCCGGATGGTCGCCACGCGCATCAAGACCATCGGCGACGCCGATTACAAGCCGCGCATTCATGCCGATTTGTACGGCACGCTGGGCGAGCTCTACGCCATGGATGTGGAAAAGATCGCCGATTACATCGGCACCCTGCAGGAAGCCGCAGCGCCCTACGACCTGCTCGTCGAGTCGCCCATGATTGCGAGGACCCGGGCGGAGCAGATCGCAAAATTCGGCGAGCTGCGCGGCCTCCTCAAGAAGAAAGGCATCAAGGTCGGCATCATTGCCGACGAATGGTGCAACACGCTGGAGGACATCGGCCTGTTTGCGGATGCGCAGGCGGCCGATTTCGTGCAGATCAAGACGCCCGACCTCGGCGGCATCAACAACACCATCGAAGCCGTCCTTTACTGCAAGAAGAAGGGCATGGGCGCATGCCTTGGGGGAACCGCGAACGAGACCGACCATTCGGCACGCATCTGCACCCACATCGGCCTCGCCTGCCAGCCGGACTTCATGCTCTCCAAGCCCGGCCTGGGCGCCGACGAGGCGCTCATGATCCAGACCAACGAGATGGCGCGTACCCTCGCAATTCTCAAGACCCGGAGCTGAACGATGCTCGCCGCAAAACTTGCCCGTTGCGCCGCAATCTTCCTGCTGGCGAGCACTTTCGCCTGGGCGCAGGAACCGCGCCACGGCGGCACTGCGGTCGTCGCGCTGGGCTCGGACCCCGCGGGCCTGAACCCGGACATCACCGTCGGCGTCCCCGATGTCTTTACCGGCTGCATCCTGTATGACGGCCTGGTGCGGTTTGCCGAAGGCTTCAAGATCGTGCCCTCGCTCGCGAAGTCCTGGACGATCTCGCCGGATGCGCTGACCTACACCTTCCAGCTCAACAAGGCCAGCTGGCACGACGGCAAGCCGCTCACGTCGGAGGACGTGAAGTTCACGCTGCTCGAAGTGAGCAGCAAGTACGGCTCCAAGTTCACCGCGCCGGGCGGAGCGATCAAGGAGATCCTCACGCCCGATCCGCAGACCGTGGTGATCAAGCTGTCCAAGCCTTTCGGGCCGTTCCTGTTTTCGCTTGCCTGCGAACAGAACGCCGCCATCCTGCCGGCCCACATCTTCCGTGGGACCGACGTGCTGAAGAACCCCGCAACGCTGACCAAGCCCGTCGGCAGCGGCCCCTTCATGCTGCAGGAGTGGGTGCGCGGCAGCCAGCTCACCTTCGTGAAGAATCCCAACTACTGGGCCAAGGGGGAGCCTTTCCTCGATCGCATCGTGGTCAAGATCATGCCCGACCCGGGCGCGCGCATCCTCGCGCTGCAGGCCGGCGAGATCGACTACATCGACCAGTACTATTTCCCGGTCAGCGCATTCAAGGTCTTCGAGAAGAACCCGAAGTACTCGCTCAAGGAGGTCAACTACCCGAGCGACGACATCATCATCCTCAACACGCGCAAACCCCCGCTCAATAACGTCAAGGTGCGCCAGGCGCTCATGATCGCGCTCGATCGCAACTACATCCAGAAGAACGTGTTCCTCGGCAGCGGCCAGCCGGGCGCGGGGCCGTTCGATTCGCGCATCCCCTGGGCCTACAACCCCGCGGCGAACTACGAGAAGCTCTATCCGTACGACGCGGCCAAGGCCAATGCGCTGCTCGACGAAGCCGGGTTCAAGCGCGGCGCCGACGGCAACCGGTTCACGCTGCGCCTGTCGTTCGATCCAGGCCGCGGCGAATACACGTCGTGGGCGCAGGCAACGCAGCGCTTCTGGCAGGCCGTCGGCGTCAAGGTGACGCTCGAGGCAGCGGAGCGCGCGGTGGTGCTCAAGAAGGTTTATGCGGACTACGACTTCGACGCCACCATGCAGAACTATTCGACCTCGGGCGATCCCGCGCTCGGCATCGCGCGCACTTTCCATTCCTCGTATATCAAGCAGGGCACCAACTTCAACAACGCCAGCGGCTACTCCAACCCGCAGGTCGATGAATTGTTCGACAAGGGCCGTGACGCGGCCGACCAGGCGGGGCGCGCGAAAGCCTATTTCCAGTTGCAGGAGATCGTCGCGCGTGACATCCCTACCCTCACCGTGCACCAGCAGGCGCAGATGGGCGCGGCAAGCGAGAACCTCGCCGGCATGTGGCAGGCGGCCGCGTACCAATGGTGGAACCGCGCGTGGCTGAAGAAATGAGCAGAACCCTTACCGAGTCGCTCGCCGACTACTGGGTCGGGGCGCGGTACGAGGACCTTCCGCCGGAGACGGTGAGGCTGGCCAAGCGCTTCCTCATCGATACGCTTGCGGCCGGCATCGCGGGCGCGCACACCGATGTGGTTGATGCTGCGCTCGCTGCGGCTCAGGTATCGGTAGAAGCGACCACGGGCTCTGCAACGCTGTGGGGTCGCACCGAGAAGCTTCCGGCGCCCATGGCCGCGATGGTCAACGGCACCGCCGCGCACGCGCTCGAACTGGACGACTTCGGCGGATGTGGGCACTCCGGCGCGGTGGTGACGCCTGCGATCTGCGCGCTCGCCGGCCGGCTGACGTTCAGTGGCAAGGAGGCGATCGCGGCGCTGGTGGCGGGCTACGACCTTGCTGCGCGCACGCTCGAAGGCGCCGGAGGCTACCGGCCCGTAAACGACCTCGGCTGGCACTCGACAGGCATCTGTGGCAGCTTCGGCGCCGCCGCGGCGAGCGCCAAGCTCATTGGCCTCGACGCAGAGCGTTTCGCCGACGCGCTCGGCGTGGCCGGGACATTCACCGGAGGCATCTGGGCATTCCTCGCCGATGGTGCAATGACCAAGCGCTTCCACCCGGGAAAAGCGGCCGAGAATGGCCTCTGCGCAGCGCTGCTTGCGCAGGCCGGCATGACGGGCCCGCGCAAGGTGCTCGAAGCCGATTGGGGCGGGTTCTACTCCACTTATGCAAAAGGCATCGCCACACCCGAGGCGACGCTGGCGGGCCTTGGCAAGGAGTTCCGCATCGCGCGCTCGGGCATGAAATCGTACGCGTGCTGCCGCGGTTTGCACGCCTGCCAGGACGCGATCCTCGAGCTGATGCCCGAGCTCGGCATCTCGAGCAGCCAGATCGCCGGCATGGTGGTCCACGGCAACGACCAGTACCGCCTGCAGTTCGACCGGGTCGAGGTCGAGAACCTACTCGACGCCCAGTTCAGCATCCAGTACGCGCTTGCGGTAGGTGCGACCAGCGGCCGCGGCACGCTGGACCAGTTCGCGCCGCTGCGCACCGCCGAGCCCGAAGTGCAAAGGCTCATGCGCGCGACCCAGGTCCTCGCCGATCGCACCGTGAAGCCCGGCGAATATCCGCCGCTCGAGCTTGTACTGTCGGATGGGCGGCGCATCGAGCGGCACATCAAGTTCGCCAAGGGTGCGCCCGAGCGCCCGCTGTCGGATGACGAACTGGGTGTCAAGGTGGCCTCACTGCTGGGGCCCGCCTTGGGCGCAGCGCGCGCGCATGAGCTTACCGACTGCATCGCCGGCCTTGAATCGCTGAAGAATTTCCGCGACCTGGTGGACCTGCTCGTTCCGGGCGCCCAAGCCCCCTCCCAGCGCGCCGCGTGAGGCGCTACATCCTCGCCCGGCTCGCGTGGGCCGGGCCGATCGTGCTGGCGATCGTGGTGGTGACCTTCCTCATCATCCACATCGTGCCGGGCGACCCGATCCAGGCGCTGGTGGGCGACTTCCCCACCCCGCCGGGCTACGCCGAGCAGATCCGCAAGGATTTCGGCCTCGACCAGCCGTTGTCCACCCAGCTGTGGCTGTACCTCGCCAACCTCGCGCACGGCAACCTCGGCTTTTCATTTTCCAACCGCCAGCCGGTGCTGGAGCTGGTGCTCGACCGCTCGCGCTACACGCTGCTGATCATGATTCCGGCGCTGACGCTCGCAGCAATCCTCGGCATCACGATGGCCCTCGCCGCCGCGCCGCGCGCCGGCGGCCTGCTCGACAGCGGCATCACAGCGTTGAGCGTGGCCGGGTTCTCGATCCCGATTTTCTGGCTGGGCCAGATTCTGGTGATTGCATTCGCAATCCAGCTGCCCTGGCTGCCCGCGCAGGGCATGGTGTCCGCACGGCAGTCGCTGCAGGGTTGGCCGTGGGCGCGCGACGTGCTTTGGCACATGGTGCTGCCGGTGTTCAGCATCACCATTTTCTACGTCGCCATCGTTGCGCGGGTCGCGCGCGCGAGCGTGCTCGAGGCCTTGTCGCAGGATTTCGTTCTCACCGCGCGGGCAAAGGGGCTTTCACGCCGCACGGTCCTCTGGCAGCACGTGCTGCCGAACGCGATGATCCCGGTGGTCACCGTGATCGGCTACAACTTCGGGCACTCGCTTACCGGCGCGATCCTCGTCGAGACGGTGTTCGCGTGGCCGGGCCTGGGCAACCTTTTCATCACCTCGATCGGCAACCGGGACTACCCCGTGCTGCTGGGGATTTTCCTGGTCACCGCGATTGCGGTGGTCATCGCCAACCTGGTCACCGACATCCTGTATGCCGCGCTGGACCCGCGCGTGCGCGCAAGCTACGGCCGCAATGCCTAGGCTCCTGCAACGGTTTCTTGCCTACCGCGCGGGCGTCGCATCGGCCGCCTACGTTGCCCTGCTCGTATTGGTGGCGGCCGCCACGTTCCTCGCGCCCGGCGTGGACCCGCACCAGATCTCGGACCTCGCCATGGCACCGCCTTCGGGCGCGCACCTGTTCGGCACCGACGAGCTCGGCCGCGACATGCTCCTGGGCATTCTCTACGGGTCGCAGGTCTCGCTCGCGGTAGGCGTGAGCGCGGCAGCGGGGGCGACGCTCCTTGGCGTCCTGCTGGGCGCCGCGGCCGGCTTCTGGGGCGGCTGGCTCGACCTGGCGGTGATGCGCATTGCGGAGATGTTCCAGGTGGTCCCGAGCTTCATCCTCGCCGCCGTCATCGTCGCGATGTCGGGCACCGGCCTCACCCAGGTGGTCGCCGTCATCGTCCTGCTGGCCTGGCCGCAGATCGCGCGCATCACGCGCGGCGAGGTCATGCGCATCAAGCAGCTCGAGTTCGTCGACGCGGTGCGTTGCCTGGGCGTACGGGAGTGGACGATCCTCGCCACCGAGGTGGTGCCCAACGCGGTGGCGCCGGTGCTGGCCGCAGGCACGCTGGTCGTCGCGCAGGCCATCCTGCTCGAGGCCTCGCTCTCTTTCCTGGGCCTTTCATCGGCGGACATCGTCAGCTGGGGCCGCATGCTCAACGCCGGGCAGCGCTTCCTCTTCAACGCCTGGTGGATGTCGGTATTCCCGGGATTGGCGATCTTCCTCACCGTGCTTGCGTTCAATCTGCTCGGCGATGCGATCGGATCGGCGCTCAACCCGCGCACGGTCACCCACTGATGGCAAACATCCTCGAGATCGACTCGCTGCGCCTGGCCTACCGCACGCGCGGCACCGTCGCCTATGCGATGAACGACGTCACGCTGACCGTGGCCGAAGGCGAAGCCGTCGGGCTGGTGGGCGAATCGGGCTCGGGAAAATCGACGCTCGCGCGCGCCACGCTGGGCCTCATCCCGCGCGGCATCGCCGCGATCGAATCGGGCCGCATTTCGATCGGCGGGCGGGAGGTCACCCGGTTCTCCGAGGACCAGTGGCAGTCGATGCGCGGCAATCCCGTGGCGATGGTGTTCCAGGATCCGCTCTCCTACCTCAACCCGGTGATGCGGGTCGGCAAGCAGATTGCGGAGAGCGTGCGGCGGCATGCGCCCAAGCTGGCGCCCCAGGCGCGTGTCGCGGAGCTGCTTTCGCTCGTGAAGCTGCCGGCGGCCGCCAGCGACGCATTTCCGCACGAGCTCTCGGGCGGCATGCGCCAGAGGGCGCTCCTGGCCGTGGCGCTCGGTTGCGGGCCCAAGTTGCTCGTGGCCGACGAGCCCACCACCGCCCTCGACGTCACGACGCAAGCCGAAATCCTTGCACTGATCCGCGAGCTTAGGGAGCGCCTGGGCATGGCGTTGCTGCTGATCTCCCACGACCTCGGCATCGTCGCCTCGGCATGCGAGCGCATTTATGTGATGTACGCCGGGCACACGGTCGAGTGGGGAGGCACTTCCGATGTCTTCCAGCGCCCCGCCCATCCTTATACGGTCGGCCTCCTCAAGGCCGCCCAGGCCGCGCGCAACAGCGAAGGGCGCTTCGCGACCATCGCGGGCGACCCGCCCAACCTGTCGGAGCTCTCGCCCGGCTGCCCGTTCACGCCGCGCTGCCCGCTCGTTCGCGAGGAGTGTCCGCGCCAGATGCCCGCGCCGGGGCCGGCCAGGAATGCCGGCGCGCAACGGGTACGCTGCTGGGCGCATCGATAGCCATGGCCGAAACCATTCTTTCCCTCGAAGGCATTGCGAAGACCTTCCGGCGTGCCGGGCATCCGCCGGTGATAGCGGTGGACAACGTGAGCCTCACTGTCGGATGCGGCGAAACCATCGCCCTGGTCGGCGAGAGCGGCTCGGGCAAGTCCACGCTCGGACGAATCGCCCTGGGGTTGCTAAGGCCGGACAGCGGCCGCGTCGTGCTCGAGGGCAAGGTACTGGGCGACCTGCCGGCCGACGAGTTGCGCCGTGCCCGCGTGGCCATGCAGCCCATTTTCCAGGATGCGTCCTCGTCGCTCAATCCGCGCCGCTCGGTGCGCGAGCTCATGGCGCAGGCGCTGCCTGGCGCGGGCAGCCGCACGGACGAGCTGGCCGCCGCGCTCCTCGATCGCGTCGGCCTGTCGCCGGGCCGCGACTACCTTCCCCGCTTCCCGCATGAAATCTCCGGCGGGCAGCGTCAGCGCCTCGCGATCGCGCGCGCCCTGGCGATGAACCCTCGCCTGATCGTCGCGGACGAGCCGCTGTCGGGCGCTGACGTGTCGATCCGCGGGCAGGTCCTCAACCTGCTGCTCGACATCAAGGAAGAGCGCGGCGTGGCGTATCTGATGATCACGCACGACATTTCGATTGCGCGCCATTTTGCCGACCGGGTCGCGGTCATGCAGCACGGCGTGATTGTGGAAACCGGCCCGGCCGCAGACGTGCTGACTTCGCCCTCGCACCCTTATACGAAGCAGCTGGTGGCTGCGGTGCCGGTCCTGCAGGGGCCACCGCTTACCGCGTGAATCCTGATCTTTTATTTCCGTAGAATGGCTGCAGGAGCGGATTGCGGGACAGTTTGTATACCTATATTGGTATAATTACAGACGCAGCAGCTTCGCCAGCTCCGCACCCGCCACAAGCCGGATATTCTTCTCCGTGGCAAACGCGCGCGCCGTATCGGTGAAATCGCCGGTGGCAATGTAGATGCACTCGTGTGCCTCCGCCGCCTGGCGCGCCGCATCCAGCTCGCGCAGCGGTTCGATGCCGGTGCGCGCGACCTTCCAGCGCTTTCCCGCGGCAAGCGTTGTGCGGCCCGCCTTGTCGAGCTGGAAATCCGCCCCGTTGCGCCCGCTGCGCATCACTGCATAGCCCTCACGGCCGAAGGCCTGCTCGAGGGCCGCCGAGAAATCGCTCCACGCCATCGCCTGCAACTGCTCCATCGCCTTCGCAATCCCCGCATCGCTGGGCGCGCGCAACTGCTGCCATCCCGTGTAAGCCGCGATGACGATGAAAGGCAGAGACACGAAGAACGCGTACAGCCCGTACTCGGCGGGCAGCACGATGCTGGCTCCAGTGAAAAGTGCCGCGGCAATCCCCGCGCTCAGCCACCAGGGCGAGCGCAGCAGGATCGCGAAGATCGAATTCTGGTTCATCTTGAGCTGCATCCGACGTTCCCTATCCCGCATCCCTGATCGCAACAATCGCCCACGAGTGGGTGTTGTGGAGCAGTGTCGTGTCGATATCGACTTCGCCGACGCGACAGGTCCCCGGCGCGATGCCGTGCTTGACCAGCCATTCGCCCGGATAGACCACCGTTTCGTCGATATTTATGGGCTGCGTCACCACCACCCCGACTTTTCCGGCGGCGACCCGCTTTTCCCACCGGTCCCGTGCATCGCCGGGCGGCACGAGAGCATTCTCGAAAATGCAGTACCGCATGAAGTGCTTTTTCATCAGCGCATCCATCTCTTCGAAGTAAAACCCGTGGTCGCCAAGCAGCTCGCTGTTGGGCGTCCCGATGACGACAATCCCGCCAGGACGGGTGACACGTTTCATTTCCGCAAGCGCCTCGTTTTCCTTGCCGTACTCCTTGATGTGCTCGAGGACCTCGCTGCTGATCGCCAGGTCGAAATGCCGGTCCGGATACGCCCGCAGGTCCGTTACACCCTGAACCTCGAACCTGGCCAGCTCGCCGAAATGCTGCTTCGCGAACCCGATCGCGTGCGTGGAAGCATCGGAGCCGGAAATGCTCGCGGCGCCGGCTTCCTTGAGCAGTACGCTGCCATAGCCGCTGCCACAGCCCAGGTCGGCCACCTTCGCTCCGTGCGCGAATTGGGCGGCAAACGCATAGAATTTCCGGTGGTTGAGGAAATTTCGCACCTCCAGCGGATCCTGCGGATCGGGATAGACCCTGACGTAGTCTTCCCAGTAGTATTTTCCGGTAACCCTTCCATACAGATGACCCAGCGACTCGACGAAGGCCGTGCGCGTTGCACGCGCCCTGGACGACGCCCTGCGGGCCACGTTCCGGTAGAAAGCTCCGGAAATGTCCACCACCACCCTGCCGATCAGGCTTTTCAACGTTTCCCCGGGTCTATTGGCGCTGGCGGCATCTTGCCTGCTTCCGGCAGCCACTGCGCGCCTGTCGAAACGATGCTCACCCGCTCCACGGGTCAACTAAGATAGGCGGCGCAAGGATCCTGAGGAGGAGCACTGCATGCAGACCGTCCACGACCTCGTCCGCCTCGCGGCGGCGCGCCGGCCCGGCCACCTGGCCATTGCGGACGACCGCACCGACCGGCGCCTGACCTACGCGCAGCTGCTGGCGGAAATCGATGCCTATGCGGCCGGTTTTGCCGCGCTGGGCCTGGGCCCGGGCATGATCGTCGCGACGGTCCTGCCCAACCTGTTCGAGCACGCGCTCGCGCTGCTGGCGCTGCATCGCCTGGGCGCGGTGCCGGCAATGATCAACGCCCGCCTCAAGCCCGAGGAAGCCGCGGGCCTGGTGAAGCAGGGCGAAATGGCCGGGGCCGTAACACTGCCCGACGAAGCGATGGTCCGTGCCCTGGCCGCGGTCCTGCCGAAGGGCGCCCCGGTCGTCACCATAGGGCGGGGGCCTGCAGGCACCCGCGCGTTCGATACCTGCCGCGGCGAACCGAAATCGCTGGCGCCGTGGAAGTCACCAGACCCCGAAGGCCTGGCGTTCGTGCTCTACACCTCGGGCACCACCGGCCTGCCCAAGGGCGTGATGGTTCCGCACCGCGCCACGGATGCGCGCGTCCTGTACATGTCCATGCAATGCGGTGTCACTCACGGCACGCACAACAAGGTGCTCGGCCTGATGCCGCTTTTCCATGCAGTCGGATTCTTCTCCGGGCTCATGGGGGCCCTTGCCTTCGACGGCACTTACCACCTGTGCTCGGCTTTCGATCCGGTGAAGGCCGTCGAGGCAATCGAGCGGGAAGGCATCACCCTGCTGTACGGCTCGCCGACGCATCTCCACGGCATCCTCGCAGCGCCTAATTTTTCCGCCGAGCGCATGAGGAGCGTGCAGACCGTCATCTACGCGGGCGCGGCCATGCCCGGCCCGCTGCTCGAGCGCGTCGCGGCCGCCTTCCCCGGGCGCGCGCTCACCAACATCTATGGCACCACCGAGATCATGAACGGCCTTTACTTCCCAAACCCGGCCGGGCGCCCCCACCAGTACCGTCCCGGCTACTACTCCAATGTGCGCGTCGGCAAGATCGGCGGCAGCGTGGAAGACGTGGCCGACATCGGCGAGGAAGGCGAGCTGCTGATCGACGCTACCGCGGACGCCACCTTCCTCGGCTACCTCAACCGGCCGGACGCGACGGCCGAGAAGATGCTGGGCGGCTGGTACCGCACCGGCGACATCGCCGTGCGCCGCGAGGATGGCGACCTCGAGGTGCGCGGCCGGGTCGACGACATGATCATCACCGGCGCGGAGAACGTCCACCCGTACGAGGTGGAGACCACGCTGGCGAAGCACTCGTCCATCGCCGAAGTCGTGGTCCTCGGGGTTGCGGATGAGCGCTGGGGCGAGATCGTGGTTGCTTGCGTGAAGGCCGGTACCGCCCGCCCGACCGAAGACGAGCTCGACCGCTTCTGCCGCGAATCGACGCTGGCCAACTACAAGCGCCCACGGGCGTACCTCTTCTTCGACGAGATCCCGCGCAATGCAGCCAACAAGGTCCTGCGCCGCGTGCTGCGCGAGAACGCCCAAGCCGCGCTTGCCAACAGGAAGGCCTGAGCATGTTCCTGCGCAACAGCTGGTATGTGGCGGCCTGGGGCAACGAGATCGGCCGCATGGCGATGCTGCGCCGGATCCTGCTCGGGGAGCCCGTGGTCCTCTACCGCCGCACCGACGGCAAGCCGGTCGCGCTCGAGGACCGCTGCTGCCACCGCCACGCACCGCTCTCTTCCGGCCGCGTGCGCGGCGACAACCTCGAGTGCGGCTATCACGGCTTCACGTACGACCCTTCAGGCAGGTGCGTGCGCATCCCGACGCAGGACACGATCCCGCCCAATGCGCGGGTGAGGAGCTACCCGGTCGTGGAGCGCCACCAGCTGGTCTGGATCTGGATGGGCGACCCCGCGTTAGCGGATGAGTCGCTGATCGAGGACTTCCACTGGCTGGACGATCCCGAGTGGCGCTATCGCGGCGAGCGGCTCGAGCTGCCGGGCAATTACCTGCTGCTGGTGGAAAACCTCTGCGACCTCACCCACTTGCCGTTCGTGCATTCCTCGTCGCTCGGCACCACGGCGATCCCGCCTAAGGAGGGGCCGGCCGAAATCCGGCGCGAAGGCAACGCCGTTATCGTCGAGCGCTGGACCGAAAACGTACCGGTGACCTCCTACTTCCGCGCCATCGCCGGCTTTGCGCGCGATGCGGTCGTCGATCGCTGGATGCACCTGGTGTTCACGCCGCCTGCATATGTGCGCCTGGACATCGGCGCCGCGCTGGCCGGCACGGGCGCGCGCGCAGGCGACCGCTCAATGGGCGTGACGACGCGCAACCTGAATGCGATCACGCCCGAAACCGAAAGGACGAGCCACTACTTCTGGGCGCAGGCGCAGAACTTCGGCACCGAGGACCCGAGCATCTCGGACCTGGACTTTCGCATGACGCACGGCGCTTTCCTCGAGGACCTGAAGATGATCGCCGGCCAGCAGGCCAACATCGACCTGGATCCGGCGGTGCCGCGGGTGAATATCGCAACCGATACCGGCGGCGTGCAGGCAAGGCGCGTGGTCGAGGCACTGATCGCGGCGGAGGAGAAAGGCGCGTCCAAGCGCATCGAGCCGTTGGTGCTTACGCCTTAGGCATACTGTTGGTACGCCCTGCGGCGATCAAGCGGCGGACATTGCCTCGAGCCGCCGCGCCGATTGCGACAGTCCCTCCAGGACCGCATCGAGCACATGTTGCGGGAAACCCTCCGGCAGACCTCGCTGGACAACTGCGATTGCCGCCGGCGTCGCAGCGAGAAT
>JBBQNG010000018.1:0-28635 GCA_038329645.1 Burkholderiales bacterium | reverse complement strand
GTCATGGAACGCAAGCCGGTCGCGGTCAGTCCCGCCGAGGTCGCCGCCGTCGCGGAGCGCTTCGTCGGCACGCAGTCCCAAGTCCCGCCGATGCATTCAGCGCTCAAACGCGACGGGACACCTTTGTACGTCCTCGCGCGGCGAGGCGAGAGCGTGGAAAGGGCGCCCAGGACCATCCGGATTCATTCGATCGACGTGCTTGCATTCGGCGAAGACCAACTGGCGCTCAGGGTGGCCTGCAGCAAGGGAACCTATATCCGGACCCTGGCCGAGGACATCGGCGCAGCACTGGGATGCGGAGCGCATCTGGCCGGCCTGCGCCGAACGGCCACAGGTGCGTTCCAGCTGTCCGAGGCCACCACCCTCGACGAGCTGGCCGCTCTTACAGAAGAAGCGCGCGACCTCCTTCTCAAGCCCGCAGACGGCATCCTGGGGCAGCTTGCGCGGATCGACCTGGAAGCGGCGGTTCAGGCCGGGTTCTGCCAGGGCCAGGCAATTGCCCTTTCCGCAATCCCCGCCGGGGTGTGCCGGGTGTATGGGAGCGACGGCCATTTCCTCGGCCTCGCCGAGGAGCGCCCGGCTGGCTGGCTGGCGCCTAAGCGGCTGCTTGCCGAAAGCAAGTCCGCGGGTTTGCCAACCGGCTGAAAATCATCGGAAAACTTGCGGAAAACCGGCGAAATCGGATAAAATCGCGGTTTCGCAAGGAGAGAACATGGCTTTGCAGGTCGCGCAGAAAGCGCAAGTAGTCAAACAATTCCAGCGGGCGGTCGCCGACACCGGCTCGTCCGAGGTACAGGTCGCCCTGCTCACCGAGCGCATCAACGGTCTCACCGAGCATTTCAAGGCGCACACCAAGGATTTCCATTCGCGCCGCGGTCTGCTGAAGATGGTCAGCCAGCGTCGCAAGCTGCTCGATTACCTCAAGCGCACGGACGCGGACAAGTACCGCAACGTGATCGAACGGCTCGGACTGCGCAAGTAATCCCAGGATGTTCCGCCCAGAAACGCTCACGCTTGCGGTGAGCGTTTTTGTTTTCGGCGTTCGCCCGCCTTCGACCGCTGCCGGCCGGTAGTACGGCCTTCAGCGACCGGCCCGGGGCGAGTAAACCCATTCCCGTAAGGACCTTTCCTTTGAATCCGATCAAAAAAACATTCACGTACGGCTCCCAGCAGGTCACCCTCGAAACCGGCGAGATTGCCCGCCAGTCCCATGGCGCGGTGCTTTGCTCGGTGGACGACACGGTGGTGCTTGCAACTGTCGTCGCCAGAAAAGAGGCGAAGCCCGGCCAGGACTTCTTCCCGCTGACCGTCGACTACGTCGAGAAAACCTACGCCGCAGGCAAGATCCCCGGCGGTTTCTTCAAGCGCGAAGGCCGCCCCTCGGAAAAGGAAACGCTGACCTGCCGGCTTATCGACCGGCCGATCCGGCCGCTCTTTCCCGATGGCTTCTACAACGAAGTGCAGGTGGTCGCGACCGTCATGTCGTGCAATCCTGAAGTCGATCCCGATATCGTCGCGATGATCGCCGTGTCGGCCGCCCTCACGCTGTCGGGCGTCCCCTTCAACGGCCCGATCGGCGCGGCGCGCGTCGGGTACATCGGCGGGCAATACGTCCTCAACCCCACCGCCAGCGCGCTCAAGGATTCCCAGCTCAACCTCGTCGTGGCCGGGACGGAGCAGGGCGTGCTGATGGTCGAATCGGAGGCCATGGAGCTGCCCGAAGACATCATGCTCGGCGCCGTGACATTCGGGCACGAGCAGATGCAGGCGGCCATCGAAGCCATTCATTCCCTGGCCGAAGTGGCGGCCAAGCCCTCCTGGGATTGGCAGGCCCCGGCCAAGAATGAGGAGCTCGTTGCGCGCGTCGGGCAGATCGCCGAGAAGGAATTGCGCGAAGCCTTCGGCATGAAGCAGAAGCAGGCGCGCTCGACCGCGATCGACGGAATCTGGAAGCGCGTATTCGCCGAGGTGGGAGTAGGCAAGGAGCAGGGTCCGGACGCCAATACGGTCAAGGACGTGTGCTTCGCGCTGGAGTCCAAGATCGTGCGCAGCCAGATCCTCGACGGCGAGCCACGCATCGACGGGCGCGACACGCGCACCGTGCGCCCGATCACCATCCGCACCGGCGTGCTGCCGCGCACCCACGGCTCGGCGCTGTTCACGCGCGGCGAGACACAGGCGCTGGTCGTTGCAACACTGGGAACCGGCCGCGACGAGCAGATCATCGACGCGCTGATGGGCGAGTACCGCGACCGCTTCATGCTCCACTACAACATGCCTCCGTACGCCACCGGTGAGACCGGGCGCATGGGCTCGTCCAAGCGCCGCGAGATCGGGCACGGGCGCCTCGCCAAGCGTGCGCTGCTGGCGACGCTGCCGAGCGCCGAGGAATTCGGCTATTCGATGCGCGTGGTGTCCGAAGTCACCGAATCGAACGGCTCTTCCTCCATGGCCTCGGTGTGCGGTGGCAGCCTGGCACTGATGGACGCGGGTGTGCCGATGAAGGCGCACGTGGCTGGCATCGCGATGGGCCTCATCAAGGAAGGCAACCGTTTCGCGGTGCTGACCGACATCCTCGGCGATGAGGACCACCTGGGCGACATGGATTTCAAGGTGGCCGGCACCGACAAGGGCATTACCGCCTTGCAGATGGACCTCAAGATCGAGTCCATCACCAAGGAGATCATGCTGGTTGCGCTGAACCAGGCACGCGAGGGGCGCGTGTTCATCCTCGAGCACATGAAGCAGGCGATGCAGGGTTCGCGCACCGAAATCTCGACCTTCGCGCCGCGCATCATCAAGATCAAGATCAATCCGGAGAAGATCCGCGACGTCATCGGCAAGGGCGGCGTGGTGATCCGCGGCCTGCAGGAAGAGACCGGCACGACGATCGAGATCCAGGACGATGGCACGATCTCGATCGCTTCTACGAGCGCCGATGGCGGCGAGCTGGCGAAGAAGAAGATCCAGGAGCTGACTGCGGACGTGGAAGTCGGCAAGGTCTACGACGGCACGGTGCTGCGCCTGCTCGATTTCGGTGCGATCGTGAGCATCCTTCCCGGACGCGACGGGCTGCTGCACATCTCGCAGATCAGCAACGAGCGCGTCAACGCGGTGGCCGACCACCTCAAGGAAGGCCAGGCAGTCAAGGTCAAGGTCCTGGAAGCCGACGACAAGGGTCGCCTGCGCCTGTCGATGAAGGCGGTAAATGCGCCCGCGCCAGCCCCCGCTCCGGCACCGGCACCGGCACCAGCACCCCAGCAAAGTTGAGTTACGCGGCAATGAAAAAGGGGCGCCGCGGCGCCCCTTTTTTTTACCCTTGAACGAGGTTATTTCGCGACCTGCTTTTCCCTCAGCTCGTCGAGCGTCTTGCAGTCGATGCACAGGGTCGCAGTCGGGCGCGCCTCCAGGCGCTTGAGGCCGATCTCGACGCCGCAGCTGTCGCAGTATCCGTATTCGTCGGCCTCGATGCGCGCGATCGTCTCGTCGATCTTCTTGATGAGCTTCCTTTCGCGGTCGCGGTTGCGAAGCTCCAGCGCAATGTCGGATTCCTGGCTCGCGCGGTCGTTGGGGTCGGCGAAGACCGTCGCCTCGTCCTGCATCGTGTGCACCGTGCGGTCGATCTCTTCGGACAGCTCGGATTTCAGCTGCTCGAGGATCTTGCGGAAATGCTGGCGCTGCTTCGCGCTCATGTACTCCTCCCCCTTCTTGGGAGCGTACGGCGTGAAGCTCTTGCGGGCCAAATCCAGTGCCATTTCTGTCCTGATCTGAAAAAGGAAAGCGGCTTTGTAGCAGAAAAGAGGGGCTGCCGCAAGCAAGCGGATGCCCGTGCGGATCGCATTGCCGCTGCATGGGGAACGGCGTATCATTCGTGCCCTTTTCGGGGTGTAGCGCAGCCTGGTAGCGCGCCTGGTTTGGGACCAGGATGTCGGAGGTTCAAATCCTCTCACCCCGACCAAAAAGGCGACGAAGTGGTATTGCCCGGCTGCCCGTAGCTCAACTGGATAGAGCACCAGCCTTCTAAGCTGGGGGTTGTGGGTTCGATTCCCGCCGGGCAGGCCAGATTGGAGTGCGTGACAGTGGTGGCCGTAGCTCAACGGTAGAGTCCCAGATTGTGATTCTGGTTGTTGTGGGTTCGAATCCCATCGGCCACCCCATTAATTCCCCGGCAGCTGCTCCCTCTCCAGGAGGAAGACGAGCTCGTCTCCTGCGCTCGTGTCCAGCCACGTGAACGGCGTTCGCGGATAGGCGCGCTCGAGCACTCTGCGGTTATGCCCGATCTCGCAGACGAGGATTCCGCCAGCCGTAAGGTGACGCCCTGCCTCGGCAAGGATCCTGCGCACAAGGAACAGCCCGTCGGCGCCACCCGCGAGGGCCCTGCGCGGTTCCGCGCGATACTCCTCCGGCAGGCGGGCCATCGCGGTGGCGTTCACGTAAGGCGGATTGCTGACGATGAGGTCGTAGCGGCGGCCGGCCAAGTTACCGAACAGATCCGAGCGCACCAGCCTCACGCGCGACCCGAGGCGGTAGTCGGCGACGTTTCTTCCGGCTACCGCCAGCGCGCCGGCTGAAAGATCCGCGCCAAGGACGGATGCGCCGGGGAACGCGTGCGCGGCAAGTATCGCAAGGCATCCGGATCCGGTGCACAAGTCGAGCGCCTTGCGTACAGGGCGACGCATGAAAAGCGCGAGACCATCGGGCAGCAGCTCGGCGATAAACGAGCGGGGGACGATGACCCGCCTGTCGACATGGAAGCGGAAGTCACCGAGCCAGGCTTCGTGCGTGAGGTAGGCCGCCGGGATCCGCTCTTCGATCCGCCTTTGCACCAGCTTCTCGATGCGGCGACTCTGGGCGCCGGTTACGACGCGCCCTGAGTTGTCTTCGAGCATCCCTGGTTGCATGCCGCAGGCATGCAGGACGAGCCACGCCGCCTCTTCGTGGGCATTCCGGGTGCCGTGGCCATACGCCAGCTTGTGGGCGCGCAGGCCACGCGCGGCGGCGTTGACGGCACCGCCGACGGTCGTCACGAGGCTAGCCGGCTGTCGCGTCGATCTTTATCGAATCGAACGAGGTGTTGGCGCTGCCGGCCGGGGCCAGGATCGAGGGCTTCTTTTCCTCCTCCTTGGCCGTTCCGCCGGGCGGCGGGGCGGGGGGCTGGCCGGTGATGTCGCCAGCCGTCGCCTGGTTGATCAGCCAGAGCATGTTGGTGGCCGAATCGGCATTTGCCATGGCCTCTTCCTGGGAGATCTTGCCGTCCATGAACAGCTTGAAGAGGGCCTGCTCGAACGTCTGGGAGCCGGGCGACATGCTTTTCTCGAGCGCGTCCTTGATCTCGTTGATTTCGCCTTTCTCGATCAGCTCGGCGACGTGCCGCGTATTCAGGAGCACCTCGACCGCAGCCAGGCGTCCCCCGTTTTTGGTCCTGATGAGGCGCTGGGAGATGATCGACTGGAGCGCCGCAGACAAGTCGAGCAAAAGGCTCGGCCGGTTCTCCAGCGGGTAGAAATTGATGATCCGGTTCATCGCGTGGTAGCTGTTGTTGGCATGGAGCGTCGCAAGGGCGAGGTGCCCGGACTGCGCGTATGCGAGGGCCATGCCCATCGTGTCCTTGTCGCGGATCTCGCCGATAAGGATGATGTCCGGGGCCTGGCGCAGCGCATTCTTGAGCGCAACCGAAAAACTCTTCGTGTCGGTGCCTACCTCGCGCTGGTTCACGATCGACTTCTTGTTCTGGAAAATGAACTCGACCGGATCCTCGAGCGTGAGGATGTGGCCCGCCTTGCGCTCGTTGCGGTAGTCGATCATGGCCGAGAGCGACGTGGACTTGCCAGACCCCGTGGCGCCCACCATCAGGATCAGGCCGCGCTTGGCCATGATCACTTCCTTGAGCACTTCGGGTACGCCGAGGCTGTCCAGGGCCGGGATGCTGCCCGGGATGAAGCGCACGACTACGGCGGGCGAGTTCTTCTGGCGGAAAGCGCTGATGCGAAACGCGCCGACGCCGTCGAGCGCGTAGGCGGTGTTCAGCTCGAGTTCCTCCTCGTACTCCTTGATCTGCCTCTCGTTCAGCACCTCGTACAGAAGGCCCTTGACGGAGTCCGCAGTCATGACCGTCTGGTTCACCGGCACCGCATTGCCGTTGATCTTGATGTTGATCGGCGCGCCGACCGAAAGGAAGATGTCCGAAGCCTTCTTCTCGGCCATCAGCTGAAACAACCGTTTCATTGCCGACATTTGTTTTCCCCCGTGGGCGGACTTTGGAGCTCAGTCGCCGCGCAACAGCTCGTTGAGGCTGGTCTTGGCCCGCGTTTTCGCGTCCACACGCTTGACTATAACCGCGCAGTAAAGGCCGTACTTGCCGTCCGCCGAAGGCAGCGTGCCCGGCACGACGACGGAACCCGCGGGAACGCGGCCATACAGCGTTTCGCCGGTTGCCCGGTCGTATATCCTGGTGCTCTGGCCTATGAACACGCCCATCGAGAGCACGCTGTTTTCCTCGACTATCACGCCTTCGACGACTTCCGAGCGTGCGCCGATGAAGCAGTTGTCCTCGATGATCACCGGATTGGCCTGGACAGGCTCAAGTACTCCACCGATGCCCACGCCGCCGGAGAGGTGAACGTTCCTGCCGATCTGCGCGCAGGAGCCGACCGTGGCCCAGGTATCGACCATAGTCCCTTCGTCCACATAGGCCCCGATGTTGACGTAGGAAGGCATCAGCACGACATTTTTGGCCACAAAAGCGCCGCGGCGCGCGGTGGCGGGCGGGACCACGCGAAAGCCGCCGGCCGCGAAGCTTGCGGCATCGTAGCTGGCAAACTTGCTCGCCACCTTGTCGTAGTACTGGGTGGCGCCGCCCGCAATCACGCTGTTGTCGGCGAGCCGGAAGGAAATCAGCACCGCTTTCTTTATCCATTGATGAGTGGTCCAGACGCCGCCCTTCTTCTCGCACACGCGAAGCGAGCCCGAATCGAGGCCGGCGATCACCTTTTCGACCGCGTCGCGGACCGGAGCGGGCGCGGACGAGGGGCTGAGGTTCGCGCGGTTTTCCCACGCAGCGTCGATGACTGATTGCACTTCTTGCATGGCTATAGGCTTTCGGAGAATCTGACGATGCGCTCTATTGCGTCCATACACTCGGCCAGCGGCTGCACCAACGCCAGCCGGACGTAATTCCGCCCGGGATTGATTCCGTCGATCTCGCGTCCCAGGTAGCTCCCCGGCAGGACCAGCACATTATAGTCGCGCTGCAGTCGACGAGTGAATTCGGCGTCTTCGATCGGCACGCGCATCCACAGATAGAACCCGCCGTCCGGCATGTAGGTTTCGAGCGGTCCGCCGAGCAGCGGCAGGACCCGCCTGTACTTTTCCGCATACAGCCTGCGATTCGCAACCACGTGGGCCTCGTCGCGCCATGCCGCGATTGAGGCTCGCTGCACGGTCACGCTCATTGCGCTGCCGTGATAGGTGCGATAGAGCAGGAAGTTCTTCAGCAGCTGCGCGTCGCCTGCGACAAAACCGGAACGCATGCCGGGCGCATTGGAGCGCTTCGAAAGGCTGGAAAACGCAACCAGGCGCGGAAAGCTCGTTCGACCCAGCACGCACGCTGCCTGCAGTGCCCCAATCGGCGGTGATCCTTCGTCGCTATACAGCTCCGAATAGCATTCGTCGGCAGCGATAACGAATCCGTGGCGGTCGGACAGCTCGAACAGCACACGCCAGTCTTCGAGGGTCATCACGGCGCCGCTGGGGTTGGCGGGCGAGCATGCATACACGAGCTGCACATTCCGCCACGTCGCATCGGGAAGCGCACGGTAGTCCGGCTTGAAACCGGTTTGCGCCGAGGCGTTGAGGAAAATCGCGGACGCGCCCGCCAGCACCGCCGCGCCCTCGTAGATCTGGTAGAACGGGTTCGGGCAGGCCACGAGGGCTTTTCCACCGGTGGGATCGATGACCGTCTGCGCGAACGCAAACAGCGCCTCGCGCGAGCCATTTACCGGGATCACTTGCGTTGCAGGATCGATCGCCGGCAGCTTGTAGCGATTCTTCAGCCAGTCGGCGACAGCTTCGCGCAATTCCGGCAATCCTGCAGTGGCCGGATAGGCGGACAGTCCATCGAGGTTCGCGACCAGGGCGGACTTGATCACGTCCGGAGTGGCGTGTTTCGGTTCCCCGATCGAGAGGTTGACCGGGCTGAATTCGGCGCTCGGCACGACGCCGGCCAGGAGCGCGCGCAGTTTCTCGAAAGGGTAGGGCTGCAGGCGACCCAGTCGCGGATTCATCGGCACCGCGTCCGCAGGTACTAGCGGTTCAACCGCCCGCATGCGGGTCGCCGGCAGCCAGCGCGTCCAGGAGCACATGCGGCCCGGGCCTCCATCCGCGCTTGCAGTGCTCAGCGACTACCGTGGTGAATATTCCGCCGCGCACGTTGAAGCGTGCGTTCAGCCTGAAATAGCGGGGACGCGTGGCCGCGACCAGGTCGTCCAGGATCCGGTTCGTGACGGCCTCGTGGTATGCACCCTGGTCGCGATATGACCAGACATAGAGCTTGAGCGATTTCAATTCGACGCACGTCTTGTCCGGCACATAGTCGAGCGTAAGGGTGGCGAAATCCGGCTGACCCGTCATCGGGCACAGGCAGCTGAATTCCGGGATTTCCATGTGGATTCGATAGTCCCTTCCGGGGACCGGGTTCGGGAAAGTCTGCAGCTTGCTGCGCGGTCGTGAAGGCATCGAATACGTGCGGATGATTGGCGGAGGAGAAAGGAGCCGGAGCGCGAAAATGGTATCATAGCCCACTCAATTTCCATGGCAGTTTCCTGATCGTCCCGAGCGGTTTGCGCTCTTGCCACGGCCCTTCGAACTCCAGAACAAAGCAAGCTTCCGTGCGCCTCACCCAGATCAAGCTCTCAGGCTTCAAGTCGTTCGTAGATCCCACGGCCATCCATGTCCCGGGCCAGCTGGTCGGCATCGTCGGCCCGAACGGTTGCGGAAAATCCAACGTGATCGATGCCGTGCGCTGGGTCCTCGGCGAGACCCGCGCATCCGCGCTGCGCGGCGATTCGATGATGGACGTGATTTTCAACGGCTCGGTGAACCGCAAGCCGCTTGCACGCGCGAGCGTAGAGCTGATTTTCGACAACACCCTGGGCCGCGCCGCGGGGCAGTGGTCTCAATATGCGGAAATCTCGGTCAAGCGGGTCCTGCAACGGGACGGAGATTCCTCCTACCACATCAACAACACCCACGTCCGCAGGCGCGACATCACCGACATTTTCCTGGGTACCGGCCTTGGGCCGCGCGCCTATGCAATTGTCGAACAGGGCATGATTTCGCGCGTGATCGAGGCCAAGCCCGAGGAACTGAGGATTTTCCTCGAGGAAGCCGCGGGCGTGTCCAAGTACAAGGAAAGGCGCAGGGAAACCGAGCACCGGCTTTCGGATACGCGTGAGAACCTGTCCCGGGTGACCGACATCCGCACCGAGCTCGGGACGCAGATCGAGAAGCTCGAGAAACAAGCCGAAGTGGCCGGGCGCTACCAGGAATTCCAGTTGGACCTGCAGCTCAAGCAGCAGCTGCTGTGGTACCTGCGCAGGCGCGATGCCGCCGCCGAGCGGGAGCGCCACGCCCAGGAAATCGTCCGCACCACGAATGAGCTCGAATCGGAGACTGCGCACCTGAGGGAGTCGGAGAGCCGCATAGAGACTGCCCGCGCCGCGCATTACACCGCCGGCGACGGCCTGAATGCCGCCCAGGCAGCCCTGTATGCGGCAAACTCCGAGGTGGCCCGCCACGAATCCGAATTGCGGCACGTCGAGGAAACCCGACAGAGACTGGAAAACAGACATATCGAATTGCGGGCCCAGCTCGGGTCGTGGCGCGAGCAGCGATCACAGCTCACCCAGGCGCTGCACATGTGGGCCGGGCGGCAAGGTGGGGCGAAGCAACGGGTCGACGCCGCACGAGTTGCGCTTGCAGCAGAAACCGAGAGGCTTCCTGAAGCCGAGCAGGCCTTCCGCGTCGCGCAGGAAAGGCTCAACGAAGTCCGCAGCCAGGCGATGCAAGCGGAAAGCCGCTATCAGCTCGAGCAGGCCAACCTCAGCCACGCGGACAAGTCGGTCCAGACCCAGGAGCAGCGCCAGGAAAGGCTGCGGGCCGAGCTGGAAACGCTGGACAGGCCGGACGAACAGGCGCTGCGGGACCATGAAGTACATGTGGCGGGCCTCGAATCCCAGATCGAAGAGGCACAGGCGACGATGGCCGCCCTTCAGGAGGCATGCAGCGCGCTGGACCGCGAACGCCAAGTGGCGGTCGGCCGGTTGAACGATGCGTTGCGCGAGCACAGCGCTGCGGAAGCGCAGCTTGGCACGCTGCGGCAAGTCCAGGAGTCGATGGCCGAGGACGGCGAGCTCGCGGCGTGGCTGGCAAAGCACGGCATGGCGGGCCTGCCGCACTTCTGGGAAAAGCTGCGGATCGATGCGGGTTGGGAAACTGCGGTCGAGGCGGTACTGAGAGAACGCCTGCATGCCCACGAGCTGGGCGCGACCGACCTGGTGCCGCAATTGGCCGCGGACAAGCCCCCTGCCAAGGCAAGTTTTTACACGCCTGCGCCCGGTTCGGGCACTACGGCGCCGCCAGGGCTCACGCCATTGTGGAGCAAGGTGTCGGCGAGTGAGCCCGGACTGGCGGGTGTGGTCGAGGATTGGCTGGCAGGCACCTTCGCCATGGAAGGCGTACCTGCAGCCGATGTCCGTGCATCCCTGCCGGCGGGATCGACGTTCGTAAACCGCGACGGCCATAAATTTTCGCGCCATGCCGTGAGCTTTCACGCACCGGATGCGACCGATTCCGGACTTCTGGTCCGGCAGTCCGAAATCGCTGCGCTCAACGACCGATTGGCCGCGCTTGCGTCGGCTCTCGAAGGCGCCCGCGGAGAGGTTTCCGGCCAAGAGCAACGGTTGAGCGCCCGGCAGACCGAGCTGGCCGGGGCCCGCGATAGAGCGTCGGAGCTCCAAGGAAGCGCGCACGAGGCCAATATCGAATTGCTCAAGCTTACCCAGGCTTCCGAGCGATACCTTGAGCGCAGCGGCCAGATCGAAGCCGAGCTCAAGGCAATCGCACTGGAGATCGAGAAGGGCAGCGCCAGGAAAACCGAGATTCAGCAGGCCCTGGCGACCATTGAAGCCGAAATCGCGACGCTGCGAGCCGGCCTGGGCGAGGTCAGGGAAGGCCATACCGCGGCGGAAATCGCGCTCGCCGACCAGCGACGCAACCTGCAGCAGCGCGAGCGCGAATCCCAGGAAGCCGTTTACGCCGAAAGAGAGTGCGTATCGAAAATCAACGAGATCGACAATTCGGTCAAGATCGTCGACCAGCAGATCGAGCGTGCCGATCTCGATGTCGTCAAGCTGACCGAGGAGCTTGCAGTCGATCCCATCCCGGCTGTCCGGCAAGCGCTCGATTCAGCCGTGGAAGCGCGGATCGGTTGCGAAAAAACCCTCGCCGAGGCGCGCAATACGGTCGAGGCGGCGTCCGCCGCGTTGCGCGCGTTCGAGGAAGAGCGGCTGCAGATCGAGTCGCGAATGAATCCGCTGCGCGAGCGCGTAGGCGAGCTGCGGCTCAAGGAGCAGGCGGCAAGGATCAACTACGATCAGTTTGCCAGCCAGCTTGCCGAGGCGGGCGCCGACGAGGAGAAGCTTTCCGCCGGTGCGGAGTCGGCACCGCGCCCGTCGGCGCTCCAGTCGGAGATCACCAAACTCAACCAATCCATCGCCGAACTGGGTGCCGTCAACCTTGCCGCGCTGGAGGAGCTGAAATCGAGCAGCGAACGCAAGGGATTCCTCGACTCGCAATCGGCGGATCTCGAGGAAGCGGTCAAGACGCTCGAGGATGCGATCAGGCGCATCGACCGAGAGACTCGCGAGCTTCTGCGCGAGACCTTCGAGAGCGTGAACCGGCATTTCGGCTCCCTTTTCCCGATGCTGTTCGGCGGCGGCGAGGCAAGACTGATCATGACCGGGGAAGAGATCCTCGACTCCGGCGTGCAGGTGATGGCGCAGCCCCCCGGCAAGCGCAACAGCAGCATTCACCTTCTGTCCGGGGGAGAGAAGGCGCTCACCGCGATTTCCCTGGTGTTCTCTCTGTTCCAGCTCAACCCGGCGCCCTTCTGCCTGCTGGACGAGGTCGACGCGCCGCTCGACGACTCGAACACCCAGCGCTTTTGCGACCTGGTCAAGAAAATGTCTTCGCAGACGCAGTTCCTGTATATCAGCCACAACAAGATCACCATGGAGATGGCGAGCCAGCTCGTCGGGGTGACGATGCAGGAATCGGGTGTGTCGCGGGTCGTCGCTGTGGACATCGACGAAGCGCTGCGGCTGCGCGAGGAACTGGCGGCCTGACGGGCCGGATACGATGAGCGAATTCCAGATGAGCCTCGCGGTGATCGGCGCTCTGGTGATAGTCGCGGTATTCGCCTACAACAAGTGGCAGGAGCACCGCGCGGGGCGCGCCGCCGACGAAACCTTCAGGTCCCGGCATCCGGATGTGCTGATCGGTGGCCAGGCGGGGCTGGCGCCGCAACTCGCGACAGACCCGGAAGCGCGGGTCGAACCCGGGTTTTCCCCCCGTAAGCCGCCGGCCGAATCGAGATTCGCGGCGGACGACACCGCACCTCTCATCCCGAATCCGCGCATCGACTATGTCATGGACCTGGAGGCCGACGAGCCAGTCAGCATCGCCGCCTTGCAGGAGCTGTGGCCTGCCGTCGAGAACCGTTTTGCACGGCGCACCAGTGTTGCCGTCCGGACGGATGACCGGTGGGAGCCATTGCAGCCCCACGGAACATGGCTGAAGCTGCGTGCAGCACTGCAACTGGTGAGCCGCAAAGGCGTGGTCAGCGAAGGCGAGCTGCTGGAGTTTCGCTCGGCACTGGAGACGCTCGCTACAAAACTGCGCGCGCACGCTACTTCCCCGGAAATGCGGGACGCGCTTGATGCAGCCCGCTCGCTTGACGATATTTGTGCCGACGCGGACATCCAGGTCGCCTTCCATGTGGTTGCAGCGCCAGGCGCGGCTTTTGCCGGCACCAAGCTTCGCGCGGCTGCCGAAGCGTCCGGCTTCGTTCTTGGGATCCACGGGCGATTCACGCTCTCAGACGACGACGGCCGCGAACTCTACGGACTGGCCGATCGCAGCGGGATTCTGTTCGCGCCGGAGACCATGAAGGACGCCGCCCCCAGTGCGCTCACCCTGTCGATGGATGTGCCACGCGCCCCGGATACCCAGCGTACCTTCGATGCGATGGTGAGGTTCGGGAGGCACCTTGCCAACCTGCTGGGAGGAGGGCTGGTGGACGACAACAACCAGCCCCTCGACGAACGGGCCGTGTCGACGATCAACTCCCAGCTCGCGATCGTGCGCCAGAACCTGGAGGCGCACGGAATCTCGCCCGGGAGCGCACTCGCCCTGCGCTTGTTCTCCTGATTCCGGTCAATGGCGATTCCCCGGGCATTACGCGAAGAGGCGGCCGCTTTGCGCCGCGAGATCGAAGAGCACAACCGCCGCTACTACGTGCTCGACGAGCCGAGCATTCCCGACGCTGAATACGACCGGATTTTTCGGCGCTTTCAGGAGCTGGAGGCGCAATTTCCCGAGCTCTCGACTGCGGACTCGCCGACCCAACGGATAGGCGGAAAGCCCCTCGCCGCCTTCGCCGGTGTAACGCACCGGACACCGATGCTGTCGCTGAACAACGCCTTCACCGAGGCGGAGGTCAGGGCATTCGACGAGCGCATCCGCAAGGCGCTGGGGGAGGAAGCCATCGAGTACGCCGTCGAGCCGAAATTCGACGGCCTGGCCATCAGCCTGACCTATCGCGACGGTGTTTTTGTGCAGGGCGCGACGCGCGGCGATGGGGCAACCGGCGAGGATGTCACTCCCAACCTGCGTACGGTGTTCACGATCCCGCTCAGCGTCTCCAGCAAGGACAGCGGTGCGCACCTCGAAGTGCGGGGTGAGGTGCTCATGTTCCGCCGCGATTTCGAGAAGCTGAACGTTCGCCAGCGGGCGGCAGGGGAAAAGGAGTTCGCCAATCCGCGCAATGCGGCCGCCGGAAGCCTCAGGCTGCTCGACTCCCGTATTACTGCGCGGCGGCCCTTGAGGTTTTTCGCCTATGGGACCGGCGAGGCAGATACTTCGCAGAAGACGCATTCAGGTGTCCTCGACCACCTCTTCCACATGGGGTTCCCAGTGGCGACCGAACGCTCGACGGTAACAGGGGTGGAAGGGTTGCTGGGCTACTACGGAAAAATCGGTGCCGACCGGGCAAAGCTGCCCTATGCGATTGACGGTGTCGTATACAAAATCAACCGGCTCGACTGGCAGCGGCAGCTCGGATTCATCTCGCGCGCGCCCCGGTATGCGGTTGCGCACAAGTTCCCGGCAGAAGAGGAAATCACCCAGGTTCTGGGCATCGACGTGCAGGTCGGGCGGACAGGCGCCATCACGCCGGTGGCCCGGCTCAAGCCGGTCTTTGTAGGGGGGGTGACGGTAACGAATGCGACCTTGCACAACGAGGATGAGCTGCGTCGCAAGGATGTGAGGGTTGGCGACAGCGTGATCGTCCGCCGCGCGGGCGACGTCATTCCGGAAGTCGTTTCGGTGCTTCTCGAGAAGCGCATGCCCGGCGCGCCGCTGTTCGCAATGCCTGCCAAGTGCCCAGTCTGCGGCTCAGCCGTCGTGAAGTCGCCGGATGAGGCTGTCGCGCGCTGCTCGGGCGGTCTCTACTGCCCGGCGCAACGCAAGCAGGCTCTGATACATTTTGCCAGCCGGCGCGCCCTGGACATAGAGGGCCTGGGCGAAAAGCTCGTCGACCAGTTGGTTGACGCGGGCCTGGTGCATACGCCTGCCGACCTCTACAAGCTCACGCTCGAGCAGCTGGCCGGCCTGGACCGGATGGCGGAAAAGTCCGCTTCGAATATTCTCACGGCGCTCGACAAATCGCGCCGGACGACGCTCCAGCGGTTTGTCTACGCCCTGGGAATTCGCAACGCGGGCGAGAGCACGGCGCGCGACCTCGCAGCGCATTTCGGCACTCTCGACAGGCTTCTTGCCGCAGAGCTTGCAGAGCTCGAATCGGTCCCTGACGTGGGCCCCATAGTGGCGAAGTCGATCCGGCAGTTTTTCGACGAGCCCCACAATATGAAAGTGGTCGAGGAATTGAGGAACGCCGGGCTTTCATGGCCAGAGTCCGAAGGAAGGCGCCCTTCAGCCGGAGCGGACAACGCCAAAACTTTCGTGCTGACCGGCTCGCTCGAAACGATGACGAGGGATGACGCCCGTGCCATGATCGAGGCAAGAGGCCACAAGGTGGCCGGCTCGGTGTCGAAGAAGACGGACTACGTGGTTGCCGGTACTGATTCCGGCAGCAAGTTGGCCAAGGCGGAGCAGCTTGGCGTGCCGGTACTCGATGAACAGCAGTTCCTGAAACTCATGGAAAGAATTGAATGACGCACTCCCGGCCATTGAGAAAAGCCGTGTTCCCGGTCGCCGGACTGGGCAGCCGGTTCCTGCCTGCGACCAAGGCGAGCCCCAAGGAAATGATGCCCGTGGTCGACAAGCCGCTGATCCAGTATGCGGTCGAGGAGGCGGCAGCGGCCGGCATTACGGACCTCGTGTTCGTCACCGGCCGCAACAAGCGGGCGATCGAGGACCACTTCGACAAGGCCTACGAAATGGAGAACGAGCTCGCAGCCAAGGGCAAGCAGGACCTGGTCGACCTCATCCAGAGCGTCCTGCCGCGGGGATGCCGGTGCATTTACATCCGCCAGGCCGAGCCCTTGGGCCTTGGTCACGCGGTGCTGTGCGCGCAGCCGGCGATCGGCGACGAGGCGTTTGCGGTCATTCTTGCCGACGACCTGATCGCCGCCGACCCGCCCGTCATCGCGCAGATGGCTGCGTTGTTCGAACGCGAGCGCTGCTCCGTGCTTGGGGTGGAGGACGTGCCTGCCGACCAGACGGCCAGCTACGGAATAGTCAGCCCGGAGCAGTCCGATTCGGACCTGACTGCCATCAATGCCATAGTCGAAAAGCCGGCCCCGGCCGAAGCGCCTTCGACGCTCGCGGTCGTGGGGCGATACGTACTCACGCCGCGTATATTCCACCACTTGGCTGCGGGAAAGCCCGGACGCGGCGGTGAAATCCAGCTCACCGACGCGATTGGAGCGCTTCTCGCCGACGAGCGCGTGCTTGCGTACAGGTTTTCAGGTGACCGCTACGATTGCGGCTCCAAGCTTGGATATCTCAAAGCGACAGTGGAACTCGGGCTCCGGCATCCGGAAGTCGGTTCCGAGTTTTCTCACTTCCTTGCAGGGCGCGCCCGTGCCTGATCCCGCACCCGCCTGGGAGCTGCTGCGCAACGCGGATCTCGTCTGCCCGGCGCAGGAGGTGGAGACTGCGATCGGCCGCCTCGCCGGGGAAATTACGGCTCGCCTGGGCGACACCTATCCGCTCATCCTTACCGTAATGGGCGGCGCCGTGTTCTTTGCCGGACAGATCCTTCCGCTGCTGCGTTTCCCGCTGGACTTCGACTACATCCACGCAACCCGGTACGGCGAATCGACCGTGGGGGTGGACGTCGCCTGGCGCGTGGCGCCGCCCGACGCGGTCCGCGGGCGCACGGTTCTCGTGCTCGACGACATCCTCGATGGGGGCAACACCATGAACGCGATTCGCGAGCGCATTCTCGGCCAGGGCGCGGCGGCATTTTATTGCGCGGTGCTTACCGAAAAGACGCTGTCGGAGGCGAAACCCATAAAGGCGGACTTCGTCGGGCTGCATGTGCCGGACAGGTTCGTTTTCGGTTGCGGCATGGACGCGCGCGGGTACTGGCGCAACCTGCCGGAAATCTACGCGATGAAGGACCTATGACCCTGCTGGCGATCATCGGCGGCAGCGGGCTTTCAGGCCTTGCCAATCTTGAAGTTACCCGCAGGCAGGTCCTGCGCACGCCTTATGGCGAACCTTCCGGCCCGCTGACTTTCGGGAACATCGACGGGCGTCCGATTGCGTTCCTCGCGCGCCACGGCTATGGCCACACCATCCCGCCGCACGAGGTCAACTACTGCGCCAACATGTGGGCCCTCAAGGAGCAGAAAATCACCGGCGTGGTGTCGGTCGCGTCGGTCGGCGCGATCAGCAAGGAGTTCGGGCCCGGTGCCCTGGTGCTGCCCGACCAGATCATCGACTACACGTGGGGCCGTCGCTCGACGTTTTTCGAAGGGCCGGGAGCGAAGGTGACGCACATAGATTTCACCGAGCCTTATACGCCCGAACTGCGCGCCAGGATCCTCGAGGCTGCACGGGCGTGCGGTGAGGCGGTCGCAGACGGCGCCGTGTACGCGGCGACGCAGGGGCCGCGCCTGGAAACCGCGGCCGAGATCAACCGCCTGGAGCGGGACGGCGCGGAGCTCGTCGGCATGACCGCCATGCCCGAGGCCGCGCTGGCACGCGAGCTGGGCCTCCAATACGCGACGATTGCGGTGGTTGCCAACTATGCTGCCGGCCGTGGCGACAGCGTGCACGGCATTTCAATGGACAAGATCGGCCTGGTCCTGGAGGAAGCGATGGGTAAAGTCCGCAGGATCATCGAAAAGCTGGCGGCGCAATGATCCGCGATGTCCTAAAAATGGGCGATCCGCGCCTGCTGGGTGTCGCGAAACCGGTTTCCGCTTTCGGCACCTCCGAACTGGAAAGCCTGCTGGCCGACATGCACGACACGATGGAGCACCTGAACGGCGCCGGCCTCGCAGCGCCGCAGATCGGCGTGGATCTGCAGGTCGCGATCTTCGGTGTCCAGAACAACCCGCGCTACCCGCAGGCCGAGGAAGTGCCCTATACGGTGCTCATCAACCCGGTGCTTGAGCCTCTCTCGGAAGAAATGGAGGAGGGCTGGGAAGGTTGCCTGTCGGTCCCCGGATTGCGGGGGATCGTCCCGCGGTACAAGCGTTTGCATTACCGTGGATTCGACGCGTCCGGCGCGCCGGTCGACCGGACGGCCGAAGGCTTCCATGCCCGGGTGGTCCAGCACGAGTGCGACCACCTGAACGGGATCCTCTACCCGATGCGCGTACGAGACTTCTCCAGGTTCGGGTTCATCGAGGCGCTGTTCCCGAACCAGGAAATCCAGGACGACTGATTCCGGGCCTGCCGGCGCGGGCTAGACGTGCAGCTCTTCGAGCAGGTCCTGCTCGAGCATCAGCACCACACGCTGGTTGGAGAGCGATTCCCCGGCAACGAGAAACACGTCCTCGACCCGGTCGCCGAGCGTGTTGATCTTGGCCGTGCGCAGGTTGATGTTATAGCGCGACAGGACGCGCGCAATTCCGTACAGCAGGCCGGGCCGGTCGCTTGCGACAACCGAAAGCACGTACAGCGTGCCGCGCTCGTCGGGCCGGATGTCGACCGACGGGGTAACCGGAAAATGGCGCACCCTGCGCGATATCCGGCCGCGCGCCGAAGGGCCGAGCGGCAGCTCCGATTTGAGCTCCAGCGCCAGCTCGCTCTCGATCAGGCTGATCATGTCGCGGTAATGCGCCGCCTTTCCCCGCCCCATGATCAGGAAGGTGTCGAGGGCGTACCCGTGCCGGGTGGTGTGGATCTTCGCCTCGACGATATTGAAATTCGCGCGCTCGAAGTAGCCGCATATGCGCGCGAGAAGCTCCTTGCGGTCGGGCGTATAGATCATGACCTGCAGGCCCTCGCCGAAGCTCGACAGGCGGGCGCGCACGACCGCCTTGTCCGAATCGACGCGGTAGTGGAGGTTGCGCGTCTGCCACGCAATGTCCTGCGCGTCGTGGCGCAGAAAATAGGCGGTATCGAGCTGCGCCCAGAAGCGATCCTTGACCGAGTCCGAAAGCGCATACAGGCGCAGCAACCGCATGGCCTCGGCCTGCGTATCGGCGACGGCCGAATCCAGCTTCAGCACGCCGCCCGTAAGCAGGTACCTAGCGGAGCGGAACAGGTCTTCCAGGAGCTTCGCCTTCCACGCATTCCAGACTTTCGGGCTCGTGCCGCGAACGTCGGCAACCGTAAGGAGGTACAGCGCCACCAATCTGCGCTCGGATCCGACCTTGGCGGCAAAGGCCTTCACCACATCGGGGTCGGAGATATCCTGCTTTTGCGCGACCGATGACATCGTGAGGTGATTCGTGACCAGGAACGTCGCGAGCTCGATGTCTTCCATGGCCAGGCCATGGTTGCGCCCGAATCGCCGCACGTCGGCGGCGCCCAGCAGCGAGTGGTCCCCGCCGCGGCCCTTGGCGATATCGTGATACAGCGCGGCCAGGTAGAGCAGCCACTGATGGTCGAAGCCGCTTATGAGCTGGCTGGCGAGCGGGAATTCGTGCGCGAGCTCCGGCATCGTGAACCGGCGCAGGTTGCGCACGACCATGAGGATGTGCTGGTCGACGGTATACACGTGAAAAAGGTCGTGCTGCATCTGCCCGACGATGCGGCCGAATTCCGGCAGGTATTTTCCCAGGATCCCGTATTGGTTCATGCGCCTGAGCTCGTGCACGATGCCACGCGGCTGCTGCAGGATCTGCAGAAACAGCAACCGGTTGACCGCATCGCGGCGATAGGCCGCATCGATCCGGCGCCTCGCACGCCAAAGGGCACGCAGCGTCGGCGCGGTCATGCCGCGCAATTCCTGGTTCTGCTGCATGAGCAGGAAGCCTTCCAGGATCGCCGAGGGCTTGTCCTCGAATATCGCCTCCTCCCTGGCCTCGAGCAGTTCGCCGCGCACCTGGAAGCGCTCGTTCAGTTCGCGCGGCGCAAGCGACGGGCGGGGGGACAGCCGTGCGCCCAGGTTCTGCAGGAGGATGGTATTCAGCTGGGTAATGGCTTTTGCGGCGCGGAAGTAGCGCTGCATGAGCGCTTCGCTCGCGCGCCTGGTGCCGGTTGCGTTGCAGTGCATCTCGCCGGCCAGGGCGGTCTGGTAGTCGAATACGATTCGATCCTCGCGGCGGCCTGCGAGGTAATGGAGCCGGATGCGAAGCTCCTTGAGCAATTCCTCGTTGTGCGCGAGCTCCACGGCTTCGGTGCGCGTGATGAGCCCGTTCAACTCGAGGTCGCGCCATCTTTTCCCGATGCCGCACGCGACGGCGATCCAGCGGATCGTCTGCAGGTCGCGCAGGCCGCCCGGGGCTTCCTTGAGATTGGGCTCGAGCGCGTAGGGGGTGTCCTGGTGTTTCGCGTGCCTGTGCTCCTGCTCGAGGGTTTTCGCTTCGAAAAACGCCTCGCTGTCGAGCGCGGCCTGCATTGCGGTGGACAGCAGGCTGAACAGCTTGCGGTTGCCGCAAACCAGCCGTGCTTCGAGCAGGGAGGTCTGTATCGTGATGTCGCCCGAAGCAACTTCGAGGCAGGCTTCGATGGTGCGCACGCTGTGCCCCACTTCCAGCCCGGCGTCCCAGAAAAGCCCGACCAGCCTCTCCACCCTTTCCTTGTCCCGCTGGTCAGGCTCGCCGTCCAGCAATATGAGGATATCGATGTCGGAATACGGGAACAGCTCACCCCGGCCGTACCCGCCTACGGCGATCAGGGCCGCGGCGCGCGGCATGGCGGCAATTTTCCAAAGGGCCTTGAGTGCGCTGTCAATGAGGCGCGCGTGCGCGCGCAACATCCGGCTGGGAAGGGAGGACTGCGAGAACTGCGCGCGCAAATGCCTGCGTCCGGCCTGCAGGGACGCGCGTACCGTATCGATTTCTGTCGGCGCCACCTGGAGCGCTGGGATCACGCGTTATCCGATTCCGGGCGGGGGGGGCGGGGTGCCGCTTGACCGGGTCAGCACGTCGTAACCGGTCCCGGTTACCAGCACCGTATGTTCCCATTGGGCCGACAGGCTGTGGTCTTTGGTGACGATGGTCCAGCCGTCGGCCAGTTCGCGGATTGCCGGTTTACCAGCGTTGATCATGGGCTCGACGGTAAACGTCATGCCCTGCTCGAGCTGCAGACCGGTCCCGGCCTTGCCGTAGTGCAGGATCTGCGGATCCTCGTGGAACTTGCGGCCTATGCCGTGCCCGCAGAATTCGCGGACGACGGAGAAGCCGCTCTTTTCGGCATGGGCCTGGATTGCCGCGCCGATGTCGCCCAGGCGGGCGCCGGGCCGCACATTGGCGATGCCGACCCACATGCATTCATAAGTTGTGTCGCACAGGCGCCTGGCCTGGATGCTGGGCGTTCCCACGTAGTACATGCGGCTCGAATCGCCGTGGAAGCCGTCCTTGATGACTGTTACGTCGATGTTGAGCACGTCGGCGGGCTTTAGCACCCGGTCACCCGGAATCCCGTGGCACACCTGGTGATTGACCGAGGTGCAGATCGATTTTGGGAACGGCTTGTACCCGGGCGGCGCGTAGTTGAGCGGGGCCGGGATGGTGCCCTGTTCGCCTACCATAAAGGTGTGGCAGAGGTCGTTGAGCTTCCCGGTAGTCACGCCCGGCTTGACGTAAGGGGCGATAAAATCAAGCACTTCCGAGGCAAGACGGCCGGCGACCCGCATTTTTTCTATTTCTTCCGGGCTCTTGAACGTCACTGCCATGGGTCGGGTACGGCTTATGGGGCTGGGGAAAGGGCGCGAGGATACGGGATTCGCCTAGGCGAAGCAACGCACGTTGAGTCTTGAGCCCTGATTATGCTAGAATTTCAGGCTGGGTGCGCGGTGCGCGCAATGTGGGATCGTCCCCGCTGCGCGTATTGGCAAAGCCAAATTTCCCGCCCGTCGTTTTAGGGTGCTCCCGGAAGGCGGTTTTTCCAGGGGTTTCGCGGCGCATGGGCGGCAGTCTTTAACCCTAAAAAGGAATTCCCGATGTCTGTAACCATGCGCGAAATGCTCGAGGCGGGCGTCCATTTCGGACACCAGACCCGATACTGGAACCCGAAAATGGAGCAATTCATTTTCGGCCATCGCAACAAGATCCATATCATCAACCTCGAGAAAACCCTCGTCATGTACCAGGGTGCCCTCAAGTTCATCCGCCAGCTGTCGGCGAACAAGGGAACGCTCCTGTTCGTGGGCACCAAGCGCCAGGCGCGCGAAATCGTACACGAGGAAGCCCTCCGGTGCGGATCGCCTTTCGTCGACCATCGCTGGCTCGGCGGAATGCTCACCAATTTCAAGACGGTCAAGCAGTCGATCAAGCGCCTCAAGGAAATGGAGCAGATGACCCTGGACGGCTCGTTCGAGAGGATCGCCAAGAAGGAAGCGCTCGGCCTGCAGCGCGAAATGGACAAGCTGCAGCGCAGCCTGGGCGGAATCAAGGACCTCGTCAGCCTGCCGGACGCGCTGTTCGTGATCGACGTGGGTTACCACAAGGGGGCGATCACCGAGGCCAACAAGCTCGGCATCCCGGTGGTCGCAGTGGTCGACACGAATCATTCACCCGAAGGCATCGACTATGTAATCCCCGGCAACGACGACTCGAGCCGCGCGATCAGGCTGTATGCGCGCGGGGTCGCCGATGCGGTCCTCGAAGGGCGCACCCAGTCGGTCGAGCGGGTGATCGCCGCATCGCGGGACGAATTCGTCGAGGTGAACGACGAGGTCGGTGCCTGATACCTCCCGGGATACGGTCTGGACACAAGGGGCCGCCGGCCCCTTTTTTGAATCTGCGGTAGAAAATCAGGTAGGAGCAAGGCAATGGCGGAAATCACGGCGGCACGGGTCAAGGAACTGCGCGAAATGACCGGGCTTGGAATGATGGAGTGCAAGAAGGCGTTGCAGGAATGCAGCGGCGATATCGGCAAGGCCGAGGAATACCTGCGCATTCGCAGCGGCGCCAAGGCGAGCAAGGCCGCGGCGCGCGTGGCGGCCGAGGGCGTGGTGGGGCTGTACGTTTCCGCGGACGGCAAGACCGGGGCGCTCGTCGAGGTCAATTGCGAGACCGATTTCGTCGGCCGGAACGAGGACTTCCTCGCGTTCGCGAACGGCCTCGCGAAAATCGTGGCCGGCGAGAATCCGGCGGACGCCGCTGCGCTGGGCGAGCTGAAGATCGACGGCGTGAAAATTGAGGAGAGGCGGCAGGCGCTCGTGCAGAAGATCGGCGAGAACATATCCATACGCCGTTTCCGGCGGATGGCCGCGGTCGGAAAGCTCGCGCAGTACCTGCACGGCGGCAAGATCGGCGTCATGGTCGACTTCGAGGGTCCTGACGAAACGGGCAAGGACGTGGCGATGCATATCGCCTTTGCCAAGCCGAAATACATGCGCAAGGACGAGGTGCCGGCGGAGGCGGCGGCAAAGGAGCGCGAGATCCTCGCGGCGCGCGCCGCCGAATCCGGCAAGCCTGCCGAGATCGTCGCCAAGATGATCGAGGGCGGCATCAACAAATACCTCGGCGAGATCTCGCTGCTCGGCCAGCCTTTCGTCAAGGACGACAAGCAGACCGTGGAGAAAATGCTCGCCGCCAGGAAGGCGAAGGTGCTCGGGTACGCGTTTTTCGTCGTCGGCGAGGGGATCGAGAAGAAGGCCACCGATTTTGCGGCCGAAGTAGCCGGGATGACGCGTTGAGGATGCGCCGCGCACCGTGACGCCAAAATACAAGCGCATTCTCCTCAAGCTCTCGGGCGAAGCCCTCATGGGCGATGATGCGTACGGCATCAACAGGCAGACGATCGAAGGGATCGTCGGCGAAATCGCCAGCGTGGTGCGCATGGGTGTCGAGATCGGCGCGGTGATCGGCGGCGGGAATATTTTCCGCGGCGTTGCGCCAGGCGCCGCGGGAATGGACCGCGCGACGGCCGACTACATGGGCATGCTGGCGACCGTGATGAACGCGCTCGCCCTGCAGGACGCGATGCGCCATGCGGGCATCGCGAGCCGCGTGCAGTCCGCCCTCAATATCGAGCAGGTCGTCGAGCCGTATATCCGGGGCAAGGCTATCCGCTACCTCGAGGAAGGTAAGATCGTCATCTTTGCGGCCGGCACCGGCAACCCATTCTTCACCACCGACACGGCGGCAGCGCTGCGCGGCAGCGAGATGGGGGCGGAAATCGTGCTGAAGGCGACCAAGGTGGACGGCGTCTACACTGCCGATCCGCGCAAGGATCCCGGCGCCAGGCGTTACAGCCGGATAAGCTTCGACGAGGCGATACACCAGAACCTGAAGGTGATGGATGCCACGGCGCTGACGCTTTGCCGCGACCAGAAGCTGCCCATCAATGTGTTCAGCATTTTCAAGCCGGGCGCTCTCCAGCGGGTGGTGGCCGGCGAGGACGAGGGCACGCTGGTGCATATCTGAGTTTGATGCCAGAGGAGGTACCATGATCGCCGAGCTAAAAAAGAACACCGAGAGCAAGATGAAGAAATCACTCGAGGCGCTGAAGAATGATCTCGGCAAGGTGCGCACCGGCCGCGCCCACACCGGGCTGCTCGACCACGTGATGGTCGACTACTACGGCGTGCAGACCCCGCTCAGCGGCGTTGCTAACGTCTCGCTGATCGACGCCCGGACCATCGGCATTTCGCCCTGGGAAAAGAAGATGGTCGGCGCCATCGAGAAGGCGATCCGGGAATCCGACCTGGGGCTGAACCCGGCGGCGATGGGCGATACGATCCGCGTGCCGATGCCGACCCTGACCGAGGAGCGCCGCAAGGAGCTGGTCAAGGTCGTGCGAGGCGAGGGCGAAAACGCGAGGGTGGCGGTGCGCAACCTCAGGCGCGATGCCAACCACGTCCTGAAGGACGCGCTGAAGAAAAAGGAGGTCTCCGAGGATGACGAGCGGCGCGCCCAGGACGACGTCCAGAAGCTGACCGATCGCCATGTCGCGGAAATCGACAAGATGCTCCAGCACAAGGAAGCCGAGCTGCTCGCTGTCTGACCGGAGCCCCGACGCTATGCACAAAAGCTCGACACTCGTGGTACCCGAAGCGCCCGAGATCCCGCGCCACGTCGCGGTGATCATGGATGGCAACGGCCGTTGGGCCAAGCGCAGGCACCTGCCGCGTTTTGCCGGCCATCAGCGCGGGGTCGAGGCGGTGCGCACGGCGGTCAAATGCTGCGTCGACCGCGGCATCGGATACCTGACGCTGTTCGCCTTCAGCTCCGAGAATTGGCGCCGCCCCGCCGAGGAAGTGGCCCTGCTCATGGAGCTGTTCACGGGTGCCCTTACCAAGGAAGTGGTGAAGATGCATCGCAACGAGGTCCGCTTGCGCGTGATCGGGGACTTGAGCCGTTTCGATACGCGCATCCAGGCGCTCATCACCGAGGCCGAGCAGATGACCGCAGGCAATGGGCGGCTCACGCTGACCATTGCAGCCAATTACGGCGGGCGCTGGGACATGCTGCAGGCGCTCGGCCGCCTGATGCGCGACCGCCCGGATGCGGCGAGGGGCGAGATCGCCGAGTCCGACCTGGCGCCTTACCTGTCGATGGCGTATGCGCCCGAACCGGACCTGTTCATACGCACCGGCGGGGAGCATCGGATAAGCAATTTCCTCTTGTGGCAGCTCGCGTATACCGAGCTCTACTTCACTGACGCGCTCTGGCCGGATTTCGGTGGCGCTTCGCTCGACGAGGCCATCGTCTGGTACAGCGGCCGCGAGCGAAGGTTCGGGCGCACCAGCGAACAGGTCGAGGCCGGCAAACGGCTGCACAAGGGCGCCGGCAGCGAGCCGGTGGCGGAGGCGCCGCGCCGCACACGCGCGAATGCTTAAACAAAGGATCGCCACTGCCGTCGTCCTGCTGGCAGTCCTGCTGTGTGCCGTCTTTCTGCTTCCCACGCGTCAGTTTGCGATCGTCGCCGCCGCGATCGTGGCCCTCGGGGCATTCGAATGGGCAGCGCTGGCAAAGGTCGGGCGTACAAGCCGGTATGCATTCGCGGCTTTTTGCACGGTGCTGTTCGGCATCGCGATATGGGGCTTCCAGGCAATCGACCCGTCGCGCCCAGAAGTTGCGGCGATGCATGGGCTGTCCGCGTTTTTCTGGATCGTAGTGGCCCCGCTCTGGCTTGCGCGCAAGTGGCGGATGCGCTCTCAGGCTGTGGCGCTCGGGGTAGGGGCGGGCATCGTGGTGCCGGCCGGCATTTCGGTGGTAAGTCTGCATTCGATCGCACCTTACGCATTGTTGATGGTACTGGCATTCGTCTGGATAGCGGACATCGCGGCCTACTTCGCCGGGCGGGCGTTTGGCAGGCACAAGCTCGCACCTGAAATCAGCCCGGGCAAGACCTGGGAGGGCGCCGCAGGCGCGCTGGTGGCGACAGTGATCTACGCTATCATCTGCGTCATGGTCTCGCCGCAGCTCAGCGCAATCGTCAAAGGCGGCTCCTGGGTACTCTGCCTCGCCGTAGCCGCCTTGTTGTGCGCCGTAAGCGTCATCGGGGATCTGTTCGAGTCGCTCATCAAGCGGCAATCCGGGGTGAAAGACAGCGGCACGCTGCTGCCCGGGCATGGAGGCGTGCTGGATCGAATCGACAGCATCACTTCGACGTTGCCGACCGCCGCCTTCATTTTTTACCTGGTCGCGGGGGGGCCATGATCGGCGCGGCGGCAGGTTCGGGCAAATCGCGCAAGCGCAGCCTGGCGATCCTCGGCGCGACGGGTTCGGTTGGCCAGAACACACTCGACGTGGCATCGCGCCATCCTGACGCGTACCAGATCCACGCGCTCACCGCGCATACCTCCTGGGAGGCGCTTCTCGGGCTCTGCATGCTACACAAGCCCCGCTACGCGGTGCTGTCGGGAAAACCGGAGGACGCATCGCTGCGGCGCCGGTTCCGCGAATCGGGCTGCGCTACCGAATTGCTTTTCGGCGCCGCGGCGCTGCTGACCGCGGTCGGGGATTGCGACATGGTCATGGCTGCCATTGTGGGTGCGGCCGGTCTGCCCCCCACCCTGAGCGCAGTGCGCGCCGGCAAGCAGGTCCTCCTCGCCAACAAGGAAGCCCTCGTCATGGCGGGCCCCCTGTTCATGCGCGAGGCGCGCAAATCGGGCGCGGTATTGCTGCCTATCGACAGCGAGCACAACGCGGTGTTCCAGTGCCTGCCCACGGACGCCACCGGAAAGACGAATACTTCCGGTGTGCGCCGCATCCTGCTGACGGCTTCCGGCGGGCCGTTCAGGACGGCTGGGCTCGACACGCTCGCAACGGTGACGCCTGACGAAGCCTGCGCGCATCCGAACTGGACCATGGGGCGCAAGATCTCGGTCGATTCGGCAACCATGATGAACAAGGGCCTTGAAGTAATCGAGGCGCGGTGGCTGTTCGACGTGGAACCGGCGCGGATCGAAGTCCTGATCCACCCCGAGAGCATCATCCATTCGTTGGTCGAATATGCGGATGGGTCGATGATCGCCCAGCTGTCCAATCCCGACATGCGGGTCCCGATCGCCCACGCGCTTGCCTATCCCGGCCGCATGGAGTCCGGCGCAGTTCCCCTCGACCTCACGGCCATCGGCCGCCTCACCTTCCACGCTCCCGATCAGACTCGCTTTCCCTGCCTGGGGCTTGCGTACCTGGCGCTGAAGGCAGGCGGGACAGGTCCGGCGATCCTGAACGCCGCGAACGAAGTGGCCGTCGAAGCTTTCTTGGGCGGCCGCCTGGCTTTCACCGGTATTGCGCATATCATCGAAAACGTCCTCGCGCGGGTTGCCCCTGGCGAGGCGGGCGACATCGACTGCGTCCTCGACGCCGACGGCCGGGCGCGCGCGTGCGCACTTGAGCTCATCGAGCAATCCATCGGGCGCGCGGCATGATGCTCGCGCAGACCGTCGCCGCGTTTATCGTCGCCCTGGGCGTGCTGATCGTGGTGCACGAGTTCGGCCACTACCTTGTTGCCCGCTGGTGCGATGTAAAGGTGCTGCGCTTCTCCGTAGGGTTCGGACGTCCGCTTGCCGTGCTGCGCCGGGGGCCGGACCAGACCGAGTGGATGCTGTCGATCGTCCCGTTCGGTGGATACGTGAAGATGCTCGACGAAAGGGAGTCGCCGGTGGATGCAGCCGAGGCTCACCGCGCGTTCAACCGCAAGAGCGTATGGCGCCGCTTCGCGATAGTCATCGCGGGACCGGCGTTCAATTTCCTGTTTGCCATCCTTGTCTACACGGGCCTGTACATGTACGGGCTGCCTGAAGCCCGTCCGGTGGTGGCCGAGCCGGCCGCTGGCAGCATCGCGAAGAGCGCTGGCTTCCATGGCGGCGACACAGTTCGCCGTGTCGATGACCATGCGATCTCCACCTGGCAGGAATTTCGCTGGCGCCTGCTGCAGGGTGCGTTGCAACGACAGACGCTGGCCGTAGAGGTCCTCAACGCAAAACAGCAGATTTCGATGCTGAGCCTGAATCTGAGCGGCCTGTCGGCGGACGACGTCGAGAGCGACCTTTTGGACCGGCTGGGTTTTCGCCTGCATCGTCCGCAACTTCCGCCGGTGCTCGGCAAAGTGGTGGCCGGCAGCGTTGCCGAGCGCGCGGGTTTGCGCGCGGGCGACCGGATAGAAGCCAGCGACGGAAAACCGGTCGCCTCCTGGGACGCGCTGGTGCAGGTGATCCGTGACAAGCCGGGCCAGCCGATCAAGCTCAGCGTCGTGCGCGGTACGGAGCGCATCGTCGCTGACGTAGTGCCGGAGGCAATGGCCTCGGGGGAA